>NZ_JANADO010000001.1:8710000-8985519 GCF_024199845.1 Bradyrhizobium sp. CCGB12
CGCGGCGACATCATCAAGACCATGCAACGCGCTTTTGTCGAGCGGGGAGATGCGCGCGGAGTCGCCGGTTACGTCATCGAAAGTGGACAGCCGTCGTCCCAGATCATCGGACGGCTGGTCGACCGTGGATTGCATGACGAACTGAGTGGCGAGGCCTACGCCCTGATCGACGGAACGGACGGACGCGCGCATCACGTGCGCTTCCGAGGGATCGAGGCCTTCGAGCATGCTCCGCCAGTTGGTGGCATTGTCGAAGTTCGGCGCTTCGGTCATACGGGGGACCCGAGCCCCACCATGGTGCTCGCGTCCCGTTCCGATTTCGATCTTGGTGCGCAGGTCACCGCCAAGGGGGCGACCTGGCTCGACCACCGGCTGGTCGAACGCGACCCTATGCCGCTCGCCATGGGCGGTTTCGGCCGCGAGACCCGCGACGCCATGGAAGCCCGTACCGAGCATCTGATCCAGAAGGGCCTGGCGGAGCGGCAGGGCCAGCGCATCATCCTGCAGCGCGACCTCCTGAATACGTTGCGACGACGCGAACTCGACGAAGTCGCAGCAAAGGTCTCGGCCGACACCGGCCTGCCTCACGTGAACGCCGGCTCCGGGGAGCATGTGACGGGCACGTATCGCCAGCGGCTGACGCTCACCTCCGGGCGTTTTGCGATGATCGACAACGGACTTGGCTTTCAGCTCGTACCCTGGTCGCGCGATCTCGAAAAGAGGCTCGGGCAACACGTCAGCGGCGTCGTGAAGGATGGCGGCGGCATCGAATGGGGCTTTGGCCGCAAGCGCGACCTCGGGCTCTAGCAATCTCTCCGATTCAGTTGCGGAAGGACGTTCGGGATGTCCGGAACCAAAATCCTCTGGGGACAGGTGATCGTCGTCGGCCTGATTGTTTTGCTCGCCATCTGGGGAGCAACCGAATGGACGGCTTGGCGGCTCGCCTGGCAACCAGAGCTTGGACGGCCCTGGTTCGAACTGTTCGGATTCAAGGTATATTACCCGCCGGTCTTCTTTTGGTGGTGGTTCGTCTACGATGCCTATGCGCCTCAGGTCTTCGTCGAGGGGGCCTTCATCGCGGCGTCAGGGACTTTCGTGTCGATCGCGGCAGCGATCGGCATGTCGGTCTGGCGAGCGCGCGAGGCCAAGAACGTCGAGACCTATGGCTCGGCGCGCTGGGCTGATGCGGAAGAGGTTCGAGCGGCCGGACTTCTCGGTCCGGATGGTGTGGTGCTGGGGAGGCTCGACCATGACTACCTCCGCCATGACGGACCGGAGCACGTGTTGTGTTTTGCGCCCACCCGGTCGGGCAAAGGTGTCGGCCTCGTCGTTCCTTCGTTGCTGGCTTGGTCCGGATCGGCCATCGTTCACGACATCAAGGGTGAGAACTGGCAACTGACCGCCGGCTTCCGCTCGCGACATGGCCGCGTCCTGCTATTCGACCCGACCAACCCGAAGTCTTCGGCCTACAATCCGCTCCTTGAGGTCCGGCGTGGGGAATGGGAGGTTCGCGACGTCCAGAATGTCGCCGATGTCCTGGTCGACCCTGAAGGTTCACTCGACAAGCGGAACCATTGGGAGAAGACCAGTCATTCGCTCCTGGTCGGCGCCATCCTCCATGTCCTCTATGCCGAGGCAGACAAGACCTTGGCTGGCGTGGCCGCATTCCTGTCCGATCCGAAGCGGCCGATTGAAGCGACGTTGAAGGCGATGATGACCACGCGGCACCTGGGTGAGCAGGGGGCTCATCCCGTGGTCGCCTCGACCGCGCGCGAGCTTCTCAACAAATCCGAGAATGAACGCTCCGGCGTCCTGTCCACGGCGATGTCTTTCCTGGGGCTGTACCGCGATCCCGTCGTGGCCAAGGTGACCTGCCGATGCGACTGGCGGATCGCGGATCTGATCGCCGATAGCCGCCCAACGACGCTCTACCTGGTGGTGCCTCCCTCCGATATTTCGCGGACCAAGCCCCTCATCCGCCTGGTGCTGAACCAGATCGGCCGGCGCCTAACCGAGGACTTGCACGCCCGCGATAGTCGGCATCGCATTCTGATGATGCTCGACGAGTTCCCGGCGCTGGGGCGGCTAGATTTCTTCGAGTCCGCACTCGCCTTCATGGCGGGGTACGGCATCAAGAGTTTCTTGATCGCGCAGTCGCTCAATCAGATCGAAAAAGCTTACGGGCCCAACAACGCCATTCTCGACAACTGCCACGTCCGCGTCAGCTTCGCGACCAACGACGAGCGGACCGCGAAGCGGGTGTCCGACGCGCTGGGCACGGCTACCGAAATGAGAGCCATGAAGAACTATGCCGGGCACAGGTTGAACCCCTGGCTGGGGCACCTCATGGTCTCACGACAGGAGACGGCGAGGCCGCTCTTGACCCCAGGCGAGGTCATGCAGCTTCCGTCGATGGACGAGATCGTCATGGTGGCGGGCACGCCGCCAATCCGAGCGAAGAAAGTCCGCTACTACGAGGATCGGCGGTTCACTGAGCGACTTCTGCCACCACCCGATCCGTCGAGGGCCGGCCGATCATCGCGAACGGACGGATGGTCAACGCTTGGAACGCTAAAGCCGGCGCTACTTCCAACCAACAGGGGGCAAGGAGAGGAAGACACGGCGAACAGCGGCCTTCGCCGCGAGCCCGAGCTCCCCGATCACATCGCGATCGTCAAAGAAACAACCGAACCGACGCCGGTCGAGGAATTTGCCGTCGTTCTTGACGACGACGAGGATGCGGTCCGTCAGTCCCGGCTCATTCGCCAGCAGATGCGTGGTGTCGCCCGTCAGGTCGCCATGGATCCGAATGACGGCATGGAGCTCTGAGGTAACATGCGCGACCGGATGAACGTCTATTTCCCGCCGGAACTTCTGAAACAGGTCTCGGAGCTTGCCGATCGCAAGAATCTTTCCCGGTCTGCGATCGTGGAGGCAGCCGTTACTTCGTTTTTGTCACCGGATGGAGCGGACAGGCGGGAGGCGGCGTTTAC
The DNA here is from genome assembly GCF_024199845.1 of Bradyrhizobium sp. CCGB12. Classification (NCBI taxonomy): domain Bacteria; kingdom Pseudomonadati; phylum Pseudomonadota; class Alphaproteobacteria; order Hyphomicrobiales; family Nitrobacteraceae; genus Bradyrhizobium; species Bradyrhizobium sp. CCGB12. The sequence goes on from NZ_JANADO010000001.1 coordinate 8,712,994, forward strand.
CCGTCGTCTTGATCGGCTGTCGCGCCAGATGCAGAGGCTGGAGCGCGACGTTGGTTTGACGGCGGAGACCTTGGCCCTCTTCATCCGTTTCTGGCTGACGATCACGCCGTCGCTACCCAACGACGCGCAGCCTGCTGCGCAGGCAAAAGGCCGGGAACGTTTTGAAGGATTTGTCCAGGCACTCGGGCGGCGCTTGCAAAAGGGGCAAAGCTTTCTCCGCGAGATTCCTGAAGATATCCGCCACGAGGAACCTATCGAGGAGACCTGACTGAGCGTCCTGGATTTACTATCGCGCCGTCCCTTCTTTTTCTACGCCAGCCTACGACCCCAGCAACTTAGCCGAACTAACGAAAAGCTGGTCGCGCTATCGGCTCACACAAGCTGAGAGCAAAAGGGGCCAGCATGCAAATCTCAACAGCATGGCGTCGAATCGCGAGCGTTTTTCTCCCTTTTGCCGCTGGATACTATCTTTCGTATTTGTTTCGAACGATTAACGCTGTGATCGCCGGCCATCTCAGCTCGGATGCCGGGCTTGGGACTGCCGACCTCGGATTGCTCACGTCAGTCTATTTCCTGGTATTCGCAGCAGCTCAGATCCCCGTCGGCATCTTGCTGGACCGCTTTGGTCCCCGTCGCGTCCAGAGTGCTCTGCTTTTGATCGCCGCTGCGGGCGCCGGCTTATTCGCAGCGTCGACCAGCTTCCTGTTACTCTTGATCGCGCGCGCAATGATTGGGCTCGGTGTGTCGGCGGCGCTGACGGCAGGACTCAAGTCCATCATCATCTGGTTTCCCAGGGAACGAGTTGCCCTGCTCAACGGCTACATGATCATGTTGGGCTCGCTCGGAGCGGTGACCGCCACGGCTCCTGCCGAACACTTACTCACCTGGATGGGCTGGCGGCAGCTCTTCGAGATCCTGGCGGCGGCTACCGGTGCGACGGCCATTCTCATCTACGTCATGGTGCCTGAGCGAGGCCTTATCCCGTCAACAGCGTCCGCCACCCTTAGCTCCGTTTTCGGCGATCGGCGCTTCTGGCGAATGGCCCCCTTGTCGGCGACTTGCGTTGGATCGTCCTGGTCCTTGCAGGGATTGTGGGCATCGCCGTGGCTGACCGACGTAGAGGGGTTTGATCGCGCAAGTCTCGTCAGACAGCTGCTCATAATGTCGATCGCACTTAGCGGCGGCGCCTGGTTGTTAGGTACGACGGTCCATTACCTCAAACGGAGAGAAATCGGGCCGGAGACGATTTTAGCGACGGTTGCAGTGTTGCTTATTGCAGCAGAGCTAGCTCTAATTCTGCAAGCGCCTCTGCCGTCCGTCTTGCCCTGGTCCGTTGTCGCAATCGTCGGAACGGCAACCGCGGTCAGCTTCGCGGTGATGGCGGACTACTTTCCGCCGGAACTTGCCGGTCGGGCGAACGGCGCCTTGAACGTCCTGCACTTTGGTTGGGCATTTCTGGCCCAATACGCGACGGGCCTGATCCTGGAGCAGTGGCCCACAGAGGATGGTCATAGATCCGTTGTGGCCTATCAAGTCGCGTTCGGTCTTAACGTCCTAATCCAGGTCTGGGCGTTGGTCTGGTTCGCGGTACCTTGGCTCAAATCCTCCACGTCACGAATAGGTTCAATTCCTTCCATCATACCGGTCAGTGCTTTCGACGCGATCGGAGCAAGCATTTTCTGTGAGCAAATCGATGACGATGCAGAATGGTGAACTGCGCGACCTGCAACGAATCGATACGGCCGAGTGGGCGTCAAATAGCTGTTCGAGACCTTTCTTTTTCTACGCCAGCCTACGACCATTGAAAGTGCTTGTTGCAGCAAATCGATAAGTGCCTCTTCTAATTATCCCTATCTGAGGGCCGTGTGTGGATGCCCTCATTCGGTGGGGCGACGGTGGCAATCCATTCCCTTCAATCGGAAGCGAATTCGCGCGGCGCGCGAATGCTGCGCAGCGCGCTTGGCGCAGCGATTGCCGGCTACCTCGAAGATGAAGCGATTATCGAGGTCATGCTCAACCCGGATGGGCGGCTGTGGATCGATCGGTTGTCGAATGGCCTGATGGACACAGGCGAAACTCTATCCGCAGCGGATGGTGAGCGCATTGTTCGCCTGGTGGCTCATCACGTAGGCGCAGAGGTGCATGCCGGCGCGCCGCGGGTTTCGGCTGAACTGCCTGGAACCGGCGAGCGCTTCGAAGGTCTCTTGCCGCCGGTCGTTGCAGCTCCTGCTTTCGCGATCCGCAAGCCCGCGGTCGCCGTGTTTACGCTCGACGACTATGTCGCCAAGGGGATCATGACCTTGGAGCAGGCCGAGATCCTGAAGAGCGCGGTTGCCGCGCGCAAGAACATCCTCGTCGCCGGTGGGACATCGACCGGCAAGACGACGTTGGCGAATGCGCTCCTGGCCGAGGTGGCAAAGAGCTCCGATCGGGTCGTTCTGATCGAAGATACCCGCGAACTTCAGTGCAAGGCGCCCAATCTTGTGGCGCTGCGGACCAAGGACGGCGTTGCCACGCTGTCGGACCTTGTCCGCTCCTCGCTCCGACTACGCCCTGATCGCATCCCCGTTGGCGAGGTCCGCGGTGCCGAAGCGCTCGACTTGCTCAAGGCTTGGGGCACCGGCCATCCCGGTGGCATCGGCACTATTCATGCGGGCACCGCGCTCGGCGCGCTGCGACGGCTCGAGCAACTTATCCAGGAAGCCGTCGTCACGGTTCCGCGCGCCCTGATCGCCGAAACCATCAACGTTGTCGCCGTGCTTGTCGGCCGCGGCGTCGATCGTCGTCTCGCGGAGCTCACCCTCGTCTCAGGGCTCGGGCCCGCTGGCGACTACGGCCTTTCATCAGCAGGAGACTGACATGCGTCAGCAAATATGCCTTCTTCGAAATGCGGCTTCACTGACCGCCTTCGGTACCCTTGTTTTGGCGGCAGCGCCTGCATGGGCGGCTGGGTCGAACATGCCGTGGGAGCAGCCACTCAATCAGATCCTGCAGTCGGTCGAAGGCCCCGTCGCGAAGATCATCGCCGTCATCATCATCGTCGTGACCGGGCTGACGCTCGCGTTCGGCGATTCGTCCGGTGGGTTCCGCAGGCTGATCCAGATCGTGTTCGGCCTGTCGATCGCGTTTGCGGCGTCGAGCTTCTTTCTGTCGTTCTTTTCGTTCGGCGGCGGCGTGGTGATCTGATGCATGAGCAGGTCACAGGCTTTGTCGTCCCCGTTCATCGAGCGCTCACTGAGCCAATCCTAATGGGCGGCGCGCCGCGGTCAGTCGCGATCGTTAACGGCACGCTGGCAGCAGCCCTTGGACTTGGACTGCGGCTGTGGATCACGGGTCTCGTGCTCTGGTTCATTGGTCACATGGCCGCCGTCTGGGCCGCAAAACGCGACCCTGACTTCGTCGACGTGGTGCGCCGGCATCTGCGCATTCCCGGCCATCTCAACACCTGAGCTCACGGTCATGATGAACCTTGCCGAATACCGCCATTCCAACGCGCGTCTCGCTGACTTCCTGCCTTGGGCTGCTCTCGTCGACGAGGGAATCATCCTGAACAAGGATGGCTCGTTCCAGCGGACAGCAAAGTTCCGGGGACCCGACCTCGATAGCGCGGTGCCGGCTGAGCTTGTCGGCGTCGCCGGCCGTTTGAACAACGCCTTGCGTCGCCTGGGATCCGGATGGGCCGTGTTTGTCGAGGCGCAGCGTCATTTTGCGGGCGCATACCCGCCGAACACCTTTCCGGATGTCGCATCCGCACTGGTTGACGCCGAGCGCCGGGCTCAATTCGAGGAAGCGGGCGCCCATTATGAGTCCAGCTATTATCTGACGTTCCTCTATCTGCCGCCGGAAGAGGGGGCGGCCAAGGCAGAGCGATTGCTCTATGAGGGCCGCGATCGCACCGTTGGAGCCGACGCGCGCGAGGTGCTGCGCGGGTTTATCGATCAAACCAGCCGTGTACTGCAACTCGTTGAAGGGTTCATGCCCGAATGCGCCTGGCTGGATGATCAGGACACGCTGACCTATCTGCACTCGACGATCTCGACCAAGCGTCACCGCGTTCGCGTGCCCGAAATTCCCATGTACATCGATGCGCTGTTGGCAGACCAGCCGCTGACCGGCGGGCTCGAGCCGATGCTGGGCTCAGCCAACGTCCGGGTTCTGACGATTGTCGGCTTTCCCGGCGCGACGACGCCGGGAATTCTGGACGATCTGAATCGTCTGGCATTCTCCTATCGCTGGTCGACCCGCGCGATTATGCTCGACAAGACTGATGCCTCCAAGCTCCTGACTAAGATTCGCCGGCAGTGGTTTGCCAAGCGAAAGTCGATTGGCACCATTCTCAAGGAGGTCATGACCAACGAGGCGTCGACGCTCCTTGACACCGACGCTCACAACAAGGCGATGGACGCCGACGCGGCGCTGCAAGAGCTGGGGTCGGATCAGATCGGACAAGCTTTTGTCACGGCGACCATCACCGTCTGGGACGGGGATCCCGGTGCAGCCGATGAAAAGCTCCGCCTGGTCGAAAAGGTCATTCAGAGCCGCGATTTCACCTGCATGATCGAGACGGTGAACGCCGTTGAAGCCTGGCTCGGCAGTCTGCCAGGGCACGTCTACGCCAACGTGCGGCAGCCACCGGTTTCGACCCTCAATCTCACCCACATGATTCCGATGTCGGCCGTGTGGGCGGGCGAGGCGAGGGATCTGCATTTCAAGGGGCCACCCCTCCTGTTCGGGAAGACCGAGGGATCGACACCGTTCCGGTTCTCGCTTCACGTTGGCGACGTCGGCCATACCCTGGTGGTCGGACCGACAGGCGCGGGAAAGTCGGTGCTCCTGGCCTTAATGGCGCTGCAATTCCGCCGCTACCCGAATGCTCAGGTCTTCGCGTTCGATTTTGGCGGCTCGATCCGGGCGGCTGCGCTCGCCATGGGCGGAGACTGGCACGACCTCGGCGGTGCGTTGACTGATGGAGGCGACCAGTCCGTCGCGCTACAACCGCTGGCCTGGATCGACGATCCTTCCGAGCGTGGATGGGCCACGGAGTGGATTGGCGCGATCCTGGCACGGGAAAAGGTCGAGATCACTCCGGAGGTCAAGGATCATCTGTGGTCGGCGTTGACGTCTCTTGCCTCGGCGGCGATGCAGGAGCGTACTCTAACCGGCCTGTCGGTCCTGCTGCAATCGAACTCCCTGAAACGCGCCCTGCAACCCTATTGCCTGGGCGGTCCCTCGGGGCGCCTGCTCGATGCCGAATTCGAACGCCTTGGCGAGGCCTCGGTCCAGACGTTTGAGACAGAAGGTCTGATTGGGACGAGCGCAGCGCCCGCCGTGCTGGCGTATCTCTTCCATCGTATCGGGGATCGCCTCGACGGCCGGCCGACCCTGCTGATTGTCGATGAAGGTTGGCTTGCCCTCGACGATGAGGACTTTGCTGGCCAGCTTCGCGAATGGCTGAAGACGCTTCGGAAGAAGAATGCGTCCGTTATCTTCGCCACCCAGTCGCTTTCGGACATCGATGGCTCCGCGATCGCTCCGGCGATCATCGAAAGCTGCCCAACGCGCCTGCTACTGCCGAACGAACGGGCGATTGAACCGCAAATTACCGCGATTTATCGCCGCTTCGGCCTCAATGACCGCCAAATCGAGCTCCTGAGCCGGGCCACGCCGAAGCGCGACTACTACTGCCAGTCCCGCCGGGGCAACCGGATGTTTGAACTTGGCCTTGGCGAGATTGCACTCGCATTCACCGCAGCCTCTTCCAAGACCGACCAGGCTGCCATCGCGCAGCTCCTCAGCGAATATGGACCCGATGGCTTCGTGCCCGCCTGGCTCCAGCACCGTGGCGTCGACTGGGCCACAGATCTGATCCCCAATCTCGTCAATCTGGAGAAATCGCAATGAGGCGACTTGGCCTATTGGCGGCCGCTGGCACAGTCGCGCTGGTGCTTGGCGTCACGGTGCCCGCACGGGCGCAGTGGATCGTGTTTGATCCCAACAATTACGTCCAGAATGTCCTGACCGCCGCGCGGGAGCTCCAGCAAATCAGCAACCAGATCACCTCGTTGCAGAACGAGGCACAGATGCTGATCAATCAGGCCAAGAATCTGGCAAACCTGCCGTATTCGTCGCTGCAGCAACTGCAATCATCGATCCAACGGACCCAGCAATTGCTGGCCCAGGCACAGCGCATCGCCTACGACGTCCAGCAGATCGATCGCGCGTTCTCGACCACCTATGCGCCGGTCACCGGCAGCCAGTCCAACCAGGTTTTTATCACCAACGCTCAATCGCGGTGGCAGAATTCTGTCGCTGCTTTGCAGGATTCACTCCGTGTCCAGGCCGGAATCGTCGGCAACCTCGAAACGAACCGCATCCAAACGTCAGCGCTCGTAACATCAAGTCAGGGTGCCAGTGGCGCCCTGCAAGCAACCCAGGCCGGCAATCAGATCCTCGCGCTTCAAGCGCAACAACTCGCCGATCTCACGGCTGCCGTGGCGGCGCAGGGCAGGGCGCAGAGCCTTGAAGCAGCTCAGCGCGCCTCGGCCCAGGATCAGGGGCGAGAACAGCTCAGGCGGTTCCTGACCCCCGGGCAGGGCTATCAGTCCCAAGACGTGCGGATGTTCCACTGATGACCGATGTAAGAGCGTTCAAGGCGGTGTCGCTGCTTACGACAATCGGCGTATTCGCCGTCGCTGCCTGCACGATTCAGCTTCGTGGTGGAGAGGTATCTCCGCCGCCGCCCAAGGCTGAGCAGACGACAGGTGCAACGAGCTCAGACCTCGCACGCTGCCGCAGCGTCACTCCGGAGGACGCGGCAGGCTATCAACTTTGCAAGCGGGTTTGGGACGAAAACCGGCGTCGCTTCTTTGGCAAGAAAGACGGTCCAGCGGTTCCTGGCCGCGATGATTCCGCCGCAGGCTTGGTGCCCGCCCCAAAGGATCAGAGTCGGATGCCGCAAGGATATCCGCCCCTGGCGACACCGGACGCGAGCAAGCCATGACCGGCACCGGAATCATCGACCAGTTCCTTGAAACGTTCACGCGCTATATCGACAACGGCTTCGGGCTGCTGGGTAGCGATGTCGGATATCTCGCAACGACGCTTGCGGCGATCGACATCACACTCGCCGCGTTGTTCTGGAGTTGGGGGCCGGACGAGGACATCATCGCGCGCCTCGTCAAGAAGACGCTCTTCGTCGGCGTCTTTGCTTACCTCATCGGCAACTGGAATAGCCTGGCGCGCATCGTTTTCGAAAGCTTCGCCGTTCTTGGGCTGAAAGCTTCCGGTGCAAGCCTCTCCGCATCGGATTTCCTGCGACCGGGAAAGATCGCTCAAGTCGGCCTCGATGCCGGCCGGCCGTTGCTCGATTCGATCTCGAACCTGATGGGCTACATCAGTTTTTTCGAGAATTTCGTCCAGATCGTCGTCCTCCTGTTCGCCTGGGTCGTGGTGCTGCTCGCCTTCTTCATTCTGGCGATCCAGCTATTCGTCACCCTGATCGAGTTCAAGCTCACGACGCTGGCGGGCTTCGTGCTGATTCCCTTTGGCTTGTTTGGCAAGACCGCCTTTGCGGCCGAGCGGGTCTTGGGCAACGTCATATCCTCCGGCATCAAGGTCCTGGTCCTGGCTGTCATCGTCGGCATCGGATCGACCTTATTCTCGCAGTTCACCGCTGGCTTCGGCGGCGCACAGCCGACCATTGAAGACGCGATGACCCTGGTGCTCGCGGCGCTCTCGCTATTGGGCCTCGGTATCTTTGGTCCCGGAATCGCAAACGGCTTGGTGTCCGGCGGGCCGCAGCTCGGCGCCGGCGCCGCGATTGGAACAGGCCTTGCTGCTGGCGGTGTTGTTGCGGCCGGCGCAGGTCTCGCCGCTGGCGGTGCTGGTCTCGCCGGTAGCACGATTGCAGGCGCCGCGCGTGGTGGCGGTGCCGTCGTGAGCGGCGTATCTGCGGCCTATCGAAGTGGCGGCCTTGCCGGCGTCGCGGAGGCTGGTGGTCCGGCTGCCATGAGCCCGTTGCGTCGAGCTGGGGCTGCGCTCAGCGGTGGTGGGCAAGGAGGCGAGCAGGCCGCGAGCACTTCGACCGAAGGGCAGCCCGATTGGGCGCGGCGCATGAAGCGTGCCGAGACTATTCGGCACGGTGCGTCGGCAGCCGGACAGGCGGTTCGCTCAGGCGATCACGGCGGCAGCGGCTCTTCTGTCGATTTGTCTGAAGGAGAGCGCTGACACGCGGCCAATGCGCGTTCGTCACGCGTCACGGACCGCACCGAAAATCTGGTTACCGCACGACTTGAAGCTGATCATTTGATCTCAGGGGACATTATCGATGTTCAAACGACCTTCCGTTCAGTACGGGCGCATGCCCGAGCCCGTTACGCCTTATCAAAAGGCTGCGCAGGTTTGGGACGAACGTATTGGATCAGCGCGCGTGCAAGCTAAGAACTGGCGCCTGATGGCGTTCGGCTGCCTCATGCTCTCCGCCGGCCTTGCCACGGGCCTTGTCTGGCAGTCGAGCCGAGGCTCGATCACGCCCTGGGTGGTGGAGGTCGATCATCTCGGCCAAGCCCAGAGGGTCGCGCCAGCCACCTTCGACTATCAACCCACAGACGCGCAGATCGCCTACCATCTGGCGCGCTTCATCGAGGATGTCAGAGGGCTACCTGCCGACGGCATCGTTCTGCGCCAGAATTGGCTTCGCGCCTATGATTTTACGACCGACCGCGGTGCGGCCGCACTCAACGACTATGCGCGCAACAATGACCCCTTCGCAAAGCTAGGCAAGGCGCAGATCTCCGTCGACGTATCGAGCGTCATTCGCGCGTCGTCGGAGAGCTTTCGCGTCGCGTGGACCCAGCGCGTCTACGACAACGGCTCGCTAAGCTCGACCGAGCGCTGGACTGCAATTCTCTCGATCGTGATCGAGACACCCCGCGATGCCGAACACCTGCGCAAGAACCCCCTTGGCGTCTACGTGCGCGCCATCAACTGGTCAAAGGAGTTGAGTCAGTGACCAAGACGCCGGCTGACCTTCGTTCGAAACGTTCCCACCACCAAAGCAGGCTCAATTCGGCCTGGCCCGAGTGCTTGAGCTCGAAGCGTGCATTTCTGTCCGCTCTTCTGCTTTGTTCGTCTGCGCTCGGTGGGTGCGCGACCTCCATTCCGCCCCAGACCAGCTATGACGCTGAAGTTCCTCCGTTACCGGCGACGCCCCTGGCTCTCGACGACAGAACGCGACCGCTTCACGTACCACCCCTCTGGAAGCCGGCTCTCGGCGGCAAGTCGGGAGGGAAGGAAGATTCTGAACCCGTGAGCCGGGTTGAGATCGCAAACAGCGCTGCCCGGGTCGAACCGCGCAAGCGGGGGTATTTCAATGCAGCGCAAATCTACGCTTATAGTCCCGGCGCGCTCTACCAGATTTATGCCGCACCTGGGCAGATTACGGATATCGCGCTTGAGGAAGGCGAGCAGTTGACGGGATCAGGACCGATCGCGGCCGGCGACACCGTGCGCTGGGTCGTGGGCGATACTGAGAGTGGGAGCGGTGACACGCGGCGCGTCCATATCCTGGTCAAGCCGACCCGCGCATCGATCGAGACCAATCTGGTCGTCAATACCGACCGACGCACCTACCTGATCGAGCTCCGCTCTCGAGAGCGGCCATACATGCCATCCGTTTCCTGGTACTATCCGGAAACGGTCCGTGAACGAGCACGTGCAGTCGCTCTGAGGCCCGTTCTTCCGGATCCGGCGCAGCGTATCTCTCGCTATGCGATCGAAGGGGACAGCCCACCCTGGCGGCCGCTTGCGGTATATGACGACGGCCGCAAGGTCTATGTCGAATTCCCACAGGGGATCGTGCAGGGTGAGATGCCTCCGCTCTTCGTCATAGGTCCCGACGGCAAGACCGAACTCGTCAACTATCGCGCCTACGGCAACGTGTTGATTGTGGATCGACTGTTTGCGGCCGCAGAACTCCGGCTCGGCGGTGAGCACCAGCAAAAAGTCAGGATCGTCAGGACTGACGGGAGGCCGTCGTCATGAATACCCAGAACGGAAACGATCGCGAGCCGGCGATCTCGCCGCAAGCACAGGACGAGCAGTCCAAAAGCTTTCGGTTGAGAGCGGAGCACCCGCGCGTGACGCGGTTGTCACGGAAGGTCCTGGCTGGGGGGACCGCTGTTGCTCTACTTGTTATCGGCGGAGCCGTGTTGTGGTCGCTGCAGAGCAATCGTTCGCGAAACCAAGCGGCCGATGAGCTTTACAGCACCGACCATCACAATGTTGCCGACGGCATTACGACGCTGCCGAAGGACTACGCCGGCGTTCCACAACTGGGTCCGCCACTTCCGGGAGACTTGGGTCGACCGATCCTTGCTGCTCAGGGTCAGCCATCGACCATCGGCGTTGATGCGGACCAGCAGCGACGGGACCAAGAGACCGAAGCAGCCCGTATCAGCCATTTGTTCGCTTCGAGCAGCGGAAGGGAATTGCATCCGCCTGCCGCTGCGGTTCTGGGGAGCGACCGCATCGTGCCACCGAACCCAACGAGCACGAGCGATGACGGATATGCGCAGAATGGTCAGGACGGGAAGCTCGCGTTTGTGAACGCATCCGTCGATCGTCGCACGGTAAGTCCTGACCGCGTCGCCAAGCCGGCTTCACCGTATCTCGTGCAGGCCGGCACTGTCGTTCCAGGTGCCCTGATCACCGGGATCCGATCGGACCTTCCAGGTCAAATCACAGCGCAGGTCACCGAGAATGTATACGATAGTCCCACGGGACGGTTCTTGCTGGTGCCACAGGGAGCCAGACTAATTGGAACTTACGATAGCCAGGTCGCATTCGGACAGTCGCGGGTGCTCCTAGTCTGGACTAGGCTGATCATGCCAAATGGCCGATCGATCGTACTGGAACGACAGCCAGGAGCCGATGCGGCCGGATATTCCGGCCTTCAGGACGAGGTCGACAACCACTGGAAGGAATTGCTAGGCGCGGCGGCGCTCTCAACTCTCCTCGCTGTTGGGACCGAGGTGAATTCGGGTAGCGACGTCAACAGCACAAATGGCGCACTTATCCAGGCGCTACGGCGTGGAGCGGGAGATTCCACGAATCAAGTCGGACAACAGCTTGTTCGGCGCAACCTCAATATACAACCGACATTAACTATCCGGCCGGGCTTTCCGGTAAGGGTGATCGTCAACCGGGATCTCGTTCTCGAACCGTATAAAGGATAGAAGCATGGGCAAACTCAAGATCGGAGCTCTCGCTGACGATAGGCCAGTTAAGGTTACGCATGAGCTGCCTGCAACCGTTCACCGAGACCTTGTCGCTTATGCCGACGCGCTGGCCAGGGAAAACGGACAACCGATCAGCGATCCAGCGAAGTTGATCGCTCCCATGTTAGCGCGCTTCATGGCGACTGATCGAGCCTTTGCGAAGCTTCGCCGCCTTCATCAAGTTGCCAAGGATCACGAGGGGTAACGCTCCGAAAGTAATCGTAGAAAGCGCTCTAAGGGATTGTCGTTGTCGTCCTGCCAATATGCCGAATAGCCCAAAAAGCTCGGCTCAGTACCGTCTTGCAATTCGCGATACACTATCCCCCAAAGATTGGCGCCAACATCCGATTCCAGAACGAGGCTGATACCGAATTTCATTGTAACCAAGCTTTTTACCACGCTATGGCTGATATCGTGGCGTTCGATCTTCGGGCGATCCTTCGAGGAAACCAGCTTCGAAACCAGTAGATCTTCGATCTCGCGCCCGGGATCGTATTGGCTCAAGATAACTGTCTCTCCGCGCAGGTCAGTCCAATAGACGATCTCTCGTCCCGCAAGCTGATGTTCTCCGGGGAGGACAACGAACACCCGCTCGCTCCAGAGAGGCTTGATATTGCTGCTCAGCAGCGGAATGCCTCCCGTTACGATCAGGACATCCAGCACACCATTTCGAAGCGCGGTTGCCAATCGTGTACGCCGCCGCTCGACTGTGGCAACTTCGACTTGAGGAAACTGTTGGCGGAATTCCAGCAACGATGCTCTCAAATTGCCCACACTGAGCGACGTGCAGAAGCCGACGGCAAGCCGTCCGGCCTCGCCTCGTCCGTTAGCCCTCGTGACTGTGGAAAGAGCATCTAGCTGTTCAAGTATCGAGCGCGCCATCCGCAAAAGTGACGGCCAGCCGGCGTTGCTCGCACGCCACCGCTCGATCGTTCGAACAGGAGCGCGCCGAATCTTTGTTCGAGCAATGAACTGAACGGCTAGAGTTGATTGCTTAATCGTTAGCGCTTCCGCGGCCTGCCGGGAGCTTCCTTAGTCTGCCGCCGCTATAGCGTGTTGAAGGTGATGCAGTGTAACGACCAAGCTGCGGCCCGGTTCACGAAAAACGGTGGGGTGTCGATCTTTCATTATATTGGTACCATGACGAGCATACTGGAATGATCGGCTATCGAATAGTCGGGATCCGCGACCCTGCGGGATCCGCAACGACCTATCCCGTCCTAACAGCCCACCATTAGGGCGCCGCGGCCCTGCCGAGGGGGTGCTCACGTAATTGGAGCCTTCTATGCCATGCGAACGTCGCACGCGCGTTTTGATTCCGCGACGACGAGGTGCAACGGCTACTGTCCGCCGAACTCGATTTCCGACGTGCGGATCGCCGATCCGCAAAGTACCAATCCTACGCTCCTCTGCGATTAGCCTCCCTGCGATATCACTTAAGTCTTGCTCAGAACTCTTGCCGTCACGTCCCCGGGACGAACCCCCACGAGCCTTTCATAGAGGACTGGATCAGTCGCGCCTTCAGTATTGATCAGGAAGACAGATGAATCTGGGCCGAGCCCGATCTCGGAACGCAGCGCTGGGTCACCCGCCACCTTTGCCAATCCAGCGAGACCGACGCCACCACTTTCGCCGGCGACGATCGCCGGATCGCCGTCTAGGGGATAAGCGAGATCCTTCATCATGGCGACCGCCTCGTCGTCCTCAACGGTCATGAAGGCATCGGCGACTCGAGAGAGAATGCGCCAGGCAACAAGCGATGGCTCGTAGCATTCGAGCATTGCCATGACGGTCGGCTTGTCATGTGGCACCTTCACGATATGGCCGGCCTTGGCACTCTCCAGAAGGCAGGCGGCGCGCGCCGGGTCCACCACAGTGAGGAAAGGCCTGTCATCCCCGAACACAAGCGCAAAATGAGCGGCGACCGCCGCCGCGATCCCGCCGACACCAGCCTGTATAAACACATGGGTTGGGGGCTTCGGCAGTGCGACGAGCGCCTCGCGCAGCAGCGCTATGTAGCCCTGCATGACAAGATGCGGGATGCGTTCGTAACCAGGCCACGATGTGTCGGAGACCACGATCCAGCCCCGTTCGCTGGCGACACTCGAAGCCGTCGCAACGGAATCATCGTAATTGCCCTCAACGCGCTCGATATGAGCACCATAGCGCGCGATCGCCCGGCATCGCTCCTCGCTGACGCCCGCATGGACAAAGATGACGCAGTGTGCGCCAACCAGTTGAGCGCCTTGTGCAACAGATCGGCCGTGGTTGCCGTCGGTAGCACACGTCACCGTTATTCCCTCTGCGACTGCGGCGACCTCGGGCGAGCGCCACTCGGAGACGTCCACCCGACGGTCGAGTTGTTGCGACGCTAGATCGAGAACGAGTTGGATGACAGCATAGGCTCCTCCGAGCGCTTTGAAGCTACCGAGACCAAGTCGTTGTCCCTCGTCCTTGATGTAGATTGATTGGACACCCAGACGACGCGCAAGTGCAGGAAGCGAAACTAGCGGGGTCGGGATCGCCCCGTCTCGATGGTGGAGGAAGCGCTCCACCGCCTGAGCGGCTTCAATACCGAGAGCGTCGGCATCGGAAGGGTCGAGGGCTACACGGTAATCACTGAGGGTATTGCGGAGCAACATGGCGCCATCTTCTGTTGACCAAGTTCAAGATAGATACCGCCCTCAACGTGATCACTGCGCTACAATTTCGCCCTGATATCGCAGATTTCTCTCTCGCACACCCTCGCAAATGAGAGTTTCGCGTTCGGAAGAACCTGCAGCCAGGATCAGCCAGGAAAAAGCACGGACAATTGCCTGGAGAAGGCTCATCAATGAGAGGTTGGAGCAGGGGGCTGCCCTGAGCGCGCTCGCCAATCATGGCGGTTTGGTCCGCTCCTGGAAAAACATCCAATCTTCGCCGCGCGCCAACATCACGCTGGCCAATATCGTCGATCGCGACCAGATCTCGTTTCGCACCTGGGAGCGCGGCGTCGGCGTGACCAAGGCTTGCGGCTCCGGCGCCTGTGCAACCGCTGTCGCCGCTGCGCGACTGAAACGGACTAGCCGTACTGTCGAGATCACGCTGCCCGGCGGCGAGCTCGACATCGAGTGGCGCGAAAGAGATGATCGCATTCTGATGACGGGCACGGCGACGTTCGAGTATGAAGGCACCTTCGATCGACTTTGTTCGCTCCCATCGTGTGAGCTCGAAGTTCCACTAAGCATCGAGCCTTCAGCTTCCGCGCGACATCGAGAAGGATTTGGCGCGGGCGATCAGCTCACTCTTGGCTGTGGAGCCAAGCGGGCTTATGAGAGTCCTGCTACTTGAGGGTACGATTATCGTCGCTGGCGCAACGCGCGACCATCATTTGCGGTCGCGACCCGCGCCAGATGTCATGGGCTGACAATGTCAGGCTTTTCGCTGGTTCGAGCCGAGCCAAACGTTCGGCCCGATAGCCTTCGTTGACCAGTCCTTCGCAGCCTTACTCATTCAGCGTCTGGGCGACCGGTTGCGCCAATTCCTTGAGGCGACCTACTATACGGACCGAATCTATCGCAACCGGGGGGTGCCACTATCTATGGAAGCCGAACCCGGGCTCGCCTCAGCAAGCGACGGCGACCCGTTGTGACACTCAAGTCCGACTGTTTGACTATCTCCGAGCTGGTTTATCAGAAGATTAGGGCGTGTACTCATAAAGCGGGACACTGCGGATCAGGGTGCGTTTGATTTCTGCTTTGCCCTGAAGCCGGCCAAAGCGGGTATCTCCGGAGGTCCAAAGTCGGTCAAACTGCGCCGGCCACCTAAGAGATACGGCTCAAGGATCAAGAGCGCCATCTGCTCCAGGGGCCTCTCTCATTGACGGTCGAAGTCGAACGACGATTTCGCCTGTCCGCTTACTGACGTTGACGATGGCATCGAGAGCTTGCCGGACTTGTTCCAGATCTGGCGGTTGAGCACTCAGCCAGTTTAACCCGGCTTGTGCATGCATCTCCGTCGCAGTGAGCACATTAACGATGGCACTATAGGTGTGCATAGGTTCCGCCGATTGGACGCCATTTGCAGCCGTGCCAATCGCATCGAGTACGGAGTCGGGTTGGGACAGGATGACACGGCCGTTGTCGGTCTTGAAGATGGCCGCGTCCATGTGTTCGGCGACGAAACGTTGAAGATCTGGCTGGATTGTTCGGTCCTTGCCGTCCACGATGGACCGACTCGGCGTCGACTTGCTGGACATAGCGCGCTCCTCCGTGGCCATATGATCAGACAACTGCGTCTTTATGAGTACACGCCCTAGTGCTCTCTAAGAACCTGTCCCAAGAATAGTTTTAGCCGATCGCTTTTCGGTTGGCCAAAGACCGATTGAGGGCTTCCTGATTCCACGATCTGGCCGTGATCCATGAACACGACGCGATCGGCTACCTCGCGTGCAAACCCCATTTCGTGGGTGACGCAGATCATCGTCATGCCATCCTTGGCGAGCGATACCATTGTATCCAGAACTTCTTTGACCATCTCTGGATCGAGAGCCGACGTCGGTTCATCGAACAGCATGATCTTCGGCTTCATACAAAGCGCGCGGGCGATGGCAACTCTCTGCTGTTGGCCACCCGACAATTGACCTGGAAACTTCTGAGCTTGGTCGGGAATGCGAACACGCTCCAGATAAGCTCTGGCTTGTGCCTCCGCATCAGCGCGAGCTATCCCGCGCACGAGCATAGGTGCGAGCGTGCAGTTCTCGAGAACAGTCAGATGCGGGAACAAATTGAAACTTTGAAACACCATCCCAACCTCCCGGCGAATGGCATCCAGATGAGCGACATCATTGTCGACCTGTATGCCGTCGACCAGGATCTTTCCTTGCTGATGTTCTTCTAGATTGTTGATACAGCGGATAAGTGTGGACTTCCCCGAGCCAGAAGGCCCACAGATAACGACTCGTTCGCCGGTCGTCACGTCCAGATTAACGTCGCGTAGTACGTGCAAGCTACCGTACCACTTGTTAACATTTTGCATCGAAACGGCAGTCGCTCTCGGCGGCGAACTCGTCTCGGCGATAGCTGGCTCGATCACTCTAAGTCCCTTTCGATTCATCTGCCGTCTCTCGCAGGAGGGGGCGGTTCAAGGCGCGCCCGGGGTGATCAACGATTAGCGGTGTCTATGTATGTTGAGGCCGATTTCCAGCCATTGGCTGTATCTCGACATGGCGAAGCAGAAGACGAAGTAGATCAGACCGGCAAAGACGTAGGTCTCGACACCGAATCCCTGCCAGGCTGGTTCGGCGACGGCGACCTGCGCCGAATGCAAAAGGTCGTAGAGACCGATGATCAGGACCAGTGAGGTGTCCTTGAAGAATCCGATGAAGTTGTTCACGAGCGGCGGAATGACGGTTCGCAAGGCCTGCGGAAGTACAATCCGTTTCGAAGTCTGCCAATAGGAAAGGCCCAATACGTAGGCAGCCTCATACTGCCCTTTCGGAAGCGCTTGTAGGCCGGCGCGCACGACTTCCGCGAGATATGCAGCGAAGAAAAGGATGATGGCGATCTGGGCCCGAAGAAGCTTGTCGAGATTGACGCCTTCGGGCATCAGCATCGGGAACATTACGCTTGCCATGAAAAGGAGGGTGATCAGAGGGACGCCGCGAACGACTTCGACATAGGCCACGCAGAGCCATTTGATGAATGGGAGGTCCGAGCGACGGCCGAGCGCTACGAAAACTGACAACGGAAATGCGATCGCGACCCCGATAGTCGCAATGATAAGAGTGAGTGCCAGACCGCCCCAGTTAGCTTGAGAAACGAATGTAAGCCCGAAAACGCCTCCCCACATGAGCAGTCCAATCAGTAGGAGCGTAGCTACCCACAGTGCCGCGAGTTCGATACGCCAGAACTGTTTCATCGCAGAAACGACGAACAATCCGACGAAGAGCGCGGCAACGATGGCTGGTCGCCATTGCTGCTCGAAGGGATATGTGCCGAAAAGGATGAAGCGGTACTTCTCCCCGATGACTGCCCAGCAAGCCCCACTTCCTAACGCTCTGCAGCTATCGGTGATGGGCCCCTGTGGACCGGCCGGAACGGTCCAGACAGCGTTCACAACTGCCCAATTGAACAGCGAGATGCCGGCCTTCGCCATGACCGCCAGCAAGATCAAGGTAGTGAGCGAGGAAAGCCAGGAGTAGAAGAGGTTCTCTCGCGCCCAAGCGAAGAAGCCGCCACCAATCAATTCCGGACGTTCGCGTGCTTCGATCAGTGTTGGGTTGACGACGTGTTCGACGAAGGCGGCCATGTCAGCGCTCCACCAATGCCACGCGGGCGTTGTAGACGTTCATCATAAGGCTGATCGAAAGGCTGATCGTCAGGTAGACAGCCATGATGATGCCCACCAGCTCGATGGACTGACCTGTTTGATTCATCGAAGTCGTAGCGATAGACACAATATCTTGGTAACCGATCGCGACGGCGAGCGAGGATCCTTTAGTCACGTTGAGATACTGGCTTGTCAACGGAGGCACAATGACACGCAAGGCCTGCGGGAACACGATCCATGTCAGAATGCTTTTTGGATGGAGCCCGAGGGCGCGCGCCGCTTCCTGCTGTCCGCGGCCCACGGATACGAGACCCGATCGGACGATTTCGGCGATGAACGCGGCATTGTAAACGACGAGGCCTACAAGAAGCGCGAAGAATTCGGGAGACACGGTGATCCCGCCCCGAATATTGAAGCCCTTCGGCTGAGGAATATCGATGATTACGGATGCGCCGAGCGATAATCCGACGACGAGCGGGATGATGACCAAGAGCGTGATGACTACTGGCCAGAACGATCTTGCTCGCCCGTCCTCCAGCTGCTTGCGCGACGCTCTCTTGGCGTACAGCGTCGTTGCCAGCAGGCCGATAACAAAGGCGAGTAGTATCCAACTATGCGCGGCTTGCCAATCCACAACGGGAAAGCTCAATCCACGATTCGACAGAAAAACACCCGCGATGGGATTTAGGGCCTGCCGCACTGGTGGCAGTTTCTGAAGGATGGTGTACCAAAGAAAGAGCTGAAGCAGGAGCGGGACGTCTCGGAATAGATCGACGTAAATGGAAGCCAGCTTGGCGAGCAGCCAGTTTTTCGAAATGCGCGCGACGCCGATCGCGGTGCCAAGAATGGTCGCGAGAATGATACTCCAGAACGCCACCCACAGCGTATTGAGCGTCCCTACAAGAAGCGCACGGAAATAGCTATCGGCTGGCGTATAAGCGATCAAGTGTTCTGCAATAGGCAAACCCGCTTCACGAGTAAGGAACCCGAAACCCGAGGAGATGTTGCGCGCAGCGAGGTTGTGCTGGAGGTTGCTGGCGAGCCAGAAGACGCCTCCAAACAAGGCCACCGCTGCGAGCGCTTGCCAAGCAAATCTACGAACGGCAACGTTGGAAACAAATGTACCCAGCGTTGTTCTCCGGCGATTGTGCGCTTGTATGCCGTCGTTGAGTGCCGTCATGTCGCTCTGCCACGAACTGGGATAAGTGAGTCAAATCGAGGATGCGTCTCCTAGGGGAAGGCGAGCGGCGGTCCCGCTCGCCTTCCCTCACGAGCTAACGCATCGGGGGAGCGTATTGAATACCGCCATCCTTCAGGAGGCGATTCACGCCACGCTTAATGCCCAGGCCGGCGACGCTACGGTCCCACAGCTCGGCGGTGTTGCCGACAGCCTTGATCACATTGGCAGCCCATTGCGCATCGAGCCCAAGGGCTGCGCCTAGATCGCCGGTCTCGCCCATGAAGCGCTGATTTTGCGGATCGCGCGTCTTGCGGAATGTGTCGATATTGCTTTTGGTGATGCCGAGCTCCTCGGCGGTCAGCATGGCGATGTAAGTCCAGCGCACAATGTCGAAGAAGCGTTGATCGCCCTTCCGGACGAACGTTCCGAGCGGTTCCTTTGAGATGATTTCGGGAAGAAGATCGTATTCGTCGCCCGCAGGTCCCATCGAGAGCTTCAGAGAGCCGAGTTGTGAGGCATCGTTCGTATAGGCGTCGCACCGGTTGCTCGCCAGTGCATCGCGGATCTGCTCGATCTTCTCGATCACGACCGGCTTGAGTCCAAGATTGTGCGATCGGAAGAAGTCGACCATGTTTGCCTCACCGGTCGAGCCCTGGTTCACACAAACAGTAGCACCGTCGAGCTCCAGCGCACTTTTGACACCGAGGCTTTTCTTCACCATGAATCCTTGGCCGTCATAGAAATAGACCGAGGCCACGTCCAAACCGAGGCTGGCTTCGCGAGTGAGGGTCCACGTGGTGAAACGGGCCAGCATGTCGACTTCGCCGGATTGGAGTGCAGGGAAGCGCGTCAAACTGGTGAGCGAGGTGAAGCGGATCTTCTCCGGATCGCCGAAGATCGCGGCGGCGACCGAACGGCAGATGTCCGCATCCAGTCCTTGCATTACGCCTTTGCTGTCCGGGAAGCTGAAGCCGGGTCGATCGCCTGCCACGCCGCAGATGAAGTATCCACGAGCCTTGATGGCTCCCAGGGTGTCGACCTTGTCTGAAGGGGAGGCGCTCGGTCCGCTCTGGGTTTGGGCTTGGGCGCTTAGCGGGGCGATTGTCATCGCTGCTACCAGCGCCGCAGCGCAAAGCGCTGACGCCGGTTTTGAGTGCGCCTTGCCTGTGCGCGTTTGGGCGTATCCTAAAGTCACCATGGTTGTTCCTTCCCTGTTGAAAGCGATGCGTTTGTTTTTCTTGGGCGCGCGTGAGGGCATCACCGTTTCTTCTACGAAAGCCGAGCGTGGAGCGGCTGGAGTCAGGCAGTCGCGACTGGTTGCCTATCCCGGATCGCTGCCTCTCCGAGATCCCAGAACAGGCCCGTCATAATCTGCATTCCTTCCTCCGCCACGGTGACGAGCATGTGCTCGTCAGGTGCATGCTGAGAGCAGGAAGGATAAGAGTGCGGGATCCAGAGGGTCGGCATACCGATGATCTCGGCAAAGACGTCGTTTGGCAGCGATCCACCAAAGTTGGGCAGCAAGGATGCCTCTCGCCCGAGCGTCGTTTCCATAGACGAAAGAGCGAATTGAACCCAACCGTTATCGAGGTTCGTCCGCGTCGCAAGGTAGAAGTCTTCCTTGATTTCCTCGATCGTCACGTCGGAGAAACCTCGCACGTCCAAATGGGCGCGCAAGGCGGGAAGAACCTTCTCCGGATCGACGCCAACCACGTAGCGCAATTGGCAGGTCGCGTTAGCGGTGCCCGGCACGGCGTTGACCGGGGCGTCGGGCCGGCCGCAGATGAAGGCAAGGATCTCGAAATTGCACCAGCCATAAACCTGTTCCGCGCCCGCCAATCCCGGTTCACCCCAGTTGTGGTCGATCTCCGGGTCATTGGGGCCTGTTTCGAGGGCAATCTTTTTCAGGGCTGTGCGGACCTCAGGCGGCATGCGGTCCGGAGTCCATTCCGGAATCGCGATGCGGCCGGTCGGATCGGTAATGGTGGCAATCGCATGGGCGAGCCTGATGCCAGGATTGACGAGCAGGCCACCCCAGTTTCCTGAGTGATATGCTCCTTCGCGGATCTCGCAGGTGAGACGAAAGCCGACGCTGCCGCGACCGCCAAGAAACAATGTCGGAGCACCTGCTGCCAGGCGGGGACCATCGGACGCGATGAGACAGTCCGATCTGAGCAGATCGCGATGATTTCTAGCTAGTTCGGCCAGCCCGAGGGAGCCGGTCTCCTCGCCCATCTCGATCAGCACTTTGGTGTTGAATCCCAGATGGCCGCGTCTTTCCAACACGACGCGTAAGGCAGCCAAGTTGATGGAGTGCTGTCCCTTGTTATCCGCCGTGCCCCGGCCGTAGATGCGACCGTCAGCTTCATCCAATATCCAGGGGTCGCGGCCGTCCTTCCAATCGCCACTCATGCCCCACAAGACGTCGCCATGTCCGTAGATCAGAATGGTAGGACGACCCGGGTCTTCGATCCGCTCGGCATACATAACCGGTAGACGCCGCTCGACCGGGTTTTCGATGATCTGGCATGAAAAACCCATCCGCTCCAGGAGCGGACGCATTTCGTTGTTCAAGTAGTGAAGGTGATCGTCGCGGCTGTCCGCTCGAGGGCTTTCGCTGCGGATTGCAATACGAGGAGCCATCTCGGCCGCAAAGTCGCCGTTCGCGACATAGCTTCGCGCGGCGGCAATCGCAGCTTCCCTCGTGGCCGGTTGGGCAACGTCAGACATCAGAACTCCGGAAAGGAAAAATTGCCGACTGCGAGCACAGATTGCCGCTCCCTTGTCGCGGTTCTTGTGCCTTAAGAATGTGCATATTCGGATATGATCAGTATTGCGGCGCGGCCGAGTTGTGCGCTCGGATTCACGGTGCCGAATGCAATCTTCCCTCGTTTTCTCGGCATTGGCTGAACGAATTGTGGCGGTTCACTCGAACCGCTCGGAGCGTTATTTCGAGGGGTGCCAGGCCGGGAGTCGTCGGGGAAAAGTTAGCGGCGAGGAGGCTGAGTGCATGGGATTCTCGTCGAAAATATATTGCGCCCGAGCTCAAAAAAGCTTTTAGCTTGAGAGGTTTACTGGACGATGGAGGCGTTGATGCCGAAGAAGCTCGGGGTGCATGACCTCGATCAATATGATCTAGCGATCCTCGAAATTCTTCAGCGCGACAACACGACTCCGCAGCGCACCGTCGGAGAGATGGTCAATCTCTCCGCTGCGGCCGTTCAGCGCCGGATCAGCAGGCTTCAGAAGGGTGGCGTCATCGAAAGCAACGTCGCTATACTCGATCCGGAGACCGTGGGTTTACCCATCACGATCCTCGTGGAGGTCCACATCGAGAGCGAGCGTCTTGATCTACTAGAGGCTGCCAAGAAGGCGTTCATCGCAACCCCGGAAGTCCAGCAATGCTATTACATTACTGGCGACATGGATTTCTTGTTGGTGATCACCATTGCTTCGATGAGAGATTACGAAGAGCTTACCAAGCGTTTGTTTTTTGAGAATCACAATGTCAAGCATTTCAAGACGATGGTGGTCATGGATCGCGTCAAAGCGTCGATGGGACTAAAGCTGCCCACCGAGAAGACAACTAAGTAGAGTCTCCCACTTCGATCAATCGTCTAGCGCCATCGCGAGGACGCGCGCGACGTGAACGGCTTCCCGAGCGGCTCCGTCCCAGATTTGATGGCGACAACTTGTTCCGTCCGCGACAACGAGATCTTCAGGACCTGCTTGGCGGACGGCGGGGAAAAGCGACAATTCGCCCATGGCCATCGAGATGTCGATCGTGGCCGCTGCGTACCCGAATGCTCCGGACATGCCGCAACAACTGGATTCGATAGGCTTGATGACGAGTCCCGGGACGGCTCGCAACGTCTTCTCCACCGCTCCCATCGCGTCGAACGCCTTTTGATGACAATGACCATGCAAATGCACGGTCCGCCTCTGTTGGTCCCGGAAAATCAAGGTGGTCGCGCCAGTGGCTAGGTCGTCGGCGAGCAATTCCTCGATCAGCCGTGCTGACTTGGCCAATGGCGCCACTTCTTTTTTCGGCAGGAGGGCAGCAAACTCGTCTCGGAACGTCATGAGACAGGAGGGTTCGAGCCCGACGATCCGCGCCCCTTTCGAAACGAAGGGCGCCAGCGCTTCCGCAGTCCGTCTCGCTTCGATGCGGGCCTCCTCTACAAGGCCTGCCGAAAGGAACGTTCGTCCGCAGCACAGTGGCCGGCCGCCATCCTTCGCCGTGACATGATGCATCCGGTATCCGCCGGCCTGAAGTACCTTTTTAGCCGCCTCCAAGTTTTCGCGCTCGAAGTAACGGTTGAAGGTATCGGCGAAGAGCACGACGTCGCGCCCGTCTCCCACGACGTCAGATGGGGAGGCTTGACGACGCTTGTCGCGCCAGGCGCTACGCCAGACAGGCAATGTACGTCGCGCCGAAAAGCCGAGCCAACGCTCTGTTAGCCATGCCAAGCCGGGTATACGGTCGCGAAGGTTCATCAGTGGGGCGAGCTTGGCGGCGAGCGGTGCATAACGCGGCAGGTAAGCGATCAGCCGTTCCTTTAATGGGAGACCGTGCCGAGTATGGTAGTGGTGCAGGAATTCGATCTTCATCCGCGCCATGTCGACGCCCGTGGGGCAGTCACGCTTGCAACCCTTGCAGGAGACGCAAAGGTCGAGCGTTTCCTTCATCTCTGGAGAGGTCAGGGCTTCCGGGCCAAGTTGTCCCGATATCGCCAGCCGCAACGTATTTGCCCGACCTCGGGTGAGGTGTTGCTCTTGCCTTGTGACGCGCCAGGACGGGCACATGGTGCCGCCGGCCATCTTCCGGCATGTACCGTTGTTGTTGCACATCTCGACGGCGCCGCCGAAGCCGCCCCACTCGGACCAGTCTAGAGCGGTCTTCGCGGGGGCAGAGGTGCGATAGCCCGGCGGAAAACGCATCAGGCTGCGATCGTCCATGTGATACGGCCTGACGATCTTGCCCGGGTTGAGCCGGTTTCCTGGGTCGAACGCGTCTTTGACCTCTGCGAAGGCGCGCGTGAGCGTGCCGCCGAACATCGGCTCGATGAAATCTGAGCGCGAGATGCCGTCCCCATGTTCGCCTGAAAACGAACCTTTGAATCGTCGTACGAGGTCGCAAGCTTCTTCGGCGATCGCTCGCATAGCCTTGACGCCCTCTTCGGTCTTCATGTTCAGGATAGGACGGACATGGAGGCAGCCGACCGACGCGTGGGCATACCAAGTTCCGCGTGTGCCGTGCTTCTCAAAAAGGGTCGTCACCGCATCTGTGTAATCGGCCAGGTGCTCCAGAGGAACGGCACAATCTTCGATGAATGAAACAGGCTTTCCGTCCCCTTTCATCGACATCATAATGTTCAGGCAGGCTTCTCGGACTTCCCAAACTCGCTTCTGCCGCTCTGGCTCGACAACCTCGACTACCGCATCTGCAAAGCCGTAATCGGCCATGCATTGATCCAGTCGTTTCAGTTCCTTTCTCAGTTCTGAGAGATCATCTCCAGCGAACTCGACCAAGAGCAGGCAGTTCGGTTTTCCTCTGGTGATATCGTTGAGAGTGCGGATGAACAGCGGGATGTCGGCGCCGAGAACCAGAACGTTGTTGTCGACAAGCTCGACTGCCACGGGATTCAATGCGACGAGATGCTGGGTCGTCTCCATGGCAGCACGAAAGTTCGGGAAATGGCATACGCCCATTACGCGATGCCGGGGCAGTGGCGAGAGAAGCAGTGTTGCTTCCGTCGTGATCGCAAGAGTGCCTTCCGAGCCGACGAGCAGGTGGGAGATGTTGGGCCTCACCGCGAGCAATTCATCGAGGTTATAGCCGCCGACGCGACGCTGAACCTTCGGAAAGATTGTCTCGATCTCGGATCGATGGTGCTCGGCCAGTGCCAGCATCCGGTTCATCAAATCGCGAGCGCGCGGAGATGAGTTGTCCCCGATCGGTCGGTCACTGAGCGTGAAAGACTCGCCGTCGTTGAACATGGCCTTAAGTGCGATGACGTTGTCGACGGTCTTGCCGTATCTGAGTGAGCGCGCTCCGGAAGAATTATTGCCTGTCATCCCGCCGATCGTGCAGCGGCTTGCCGTCGACGGCTCGACGGGGAAGAACAGGCCGTCCTTCTTGACGAACGTGTTGAGCGCCTCGAGAACGATGCCCGGAGCGACTGAGATCGACCGGGCTGCGGGATTGTACTCGCGGATCGCATTAAAATAGCGGCTCAAGTCGAGCACGAGGCCATTGCCGATCGGTTGGCCATTTTGAGAAGTGCCGCCGCCACGTGCGATCACGGGGACGCCGTGTTCGGCTGCAATCGTCAGTGCCGCGGCGATGTCGGTCTCGGTTTTTGGGAAAGCAACACCTTGGGGCATGATCTGGTAGATCGAGGCGTCCGTTGCATACCGACCGCGGGTGAATGCATCGAAGCAGACTTCGCCCTCCATTGCTTGAGAGAGCCGCCTCTCGAAGGCGACATCGTGCCGGTCGGGGCCTGCAGGTGCGGTCTGGTTCATGTCGTGCCTTCATCATGGAGCGCCCAGAGACGAAGGAATGGCTGATCACCGGTGGGAATGGCCTATCTGGCCTCCGTCCCGTCCCGGTACCCTGTCCGTCCATCGTTGGGTTCGATACAGCGCCAGCCGAAGATCAATTGGCGCATCGGCAGGACACTAGAGCGAAAGAATTTTGCATGCAATATTGAAGTGAGGTTTGAGAAATATGCCGACATAATGTCGGTGAGCCGAGCGCCCGACGAGGGGGCGGGTCGCTCTATACTTGGCCTTGGGCCGCCTTCCGCTTGTTTCTGAGGTGGGCGAAAAGAATGTTGGCTAGTTCGCCTCCGGACCGGCGGCGGAGCGCGTCCAGGATGGTCTCATGTTCCCGCATGGCCTCACCCCAGCGATCGCGACCTCTGGCCAGATTGGCCGTATAGCGCACCCGGCGGATCCGGCCGGACAGGTTGGCGTAGGTCGCCGTCAGGCTGGGATTTCGAGCCGCCGCCAGGATCTTTTGGTGGATCGCCTGATTGCTCCGGAAGTACTCGTGCATGTCCCGCCGAAGGTAATGGCGGTACATGTCGTGGTGAATTTGCTCGATTTCGCTGATTTCTTCATCCGATATGCGCTCACAGGCCAGTCGGCCTGCCAGCGCCTCGAGGCCTCCCATGAGATCGAAGAGGTCTCTGATGTCGTCAGGGCTCAAGGCGCGGATGCGCGCGCCGCGATTAGGAAGCAGTTCGATCAGGCCTTCAGCAGCCAATACCTTCAGGGCCTCGCGCAGGGGAGTCCGTGAAATATTGAACTGCTCGCACAGAGCTCGTTCGGGAACGCGCGCTCCGTCGGCGAGATTGCCTTCGACGATGAAATCTCGAAGCTTGCCAAGTAGTTCATCGTGCAACGAGCCGGGGCTCTTGTCGTCCCCTTGGGCGACTAGGCTTGCGTGATCTTCGCGCGGCTCCAGCGTTGTGTCGGTCATTTCCTATCCGTAGGCCCATCGGGTGGAGCTGTCGAGATCGCGCTCCCAAGTTATGCATACCAAAATAAGATTGACTTCATAAAAAATGAATGCAAAAAGGCCGGCAACGCGCCGCCGGTTAGCGTTTTGCCCCGTTTGGAGGAGATCAAGCATGCAGGGTCGCCATTTTCTGCAGATTCCCGGACCTAGTCCGATACCGGACCGTATCCTGCGCGCGATCGCGATGCCCATCATCGATCATCGGAGCACTGAATTCGCCGATTTGGGGCTTCAGGTGCTCGAGGGCTGCAAGGTCGTGTTCAAGACGAAACAGCCCGTCATTGTTTTCCCCTCATCTGGTACGGGCGCCTGGGAAGCTGCCATCGTCAACACCTTGTCTCCCGGCGACAAGGTTCTGATGGTCGAGACGGGACATTTCGCAACGCTTTGGAAGCAGATCGCTACGCGCTTCGGCGTTGGCGTCGACTTCGTTCCCGGCGACTGGCGCCATGGAGCCGATCCAGCAGCAATCGAAGCGAAATTGCTGGAGGACAAATCGCACAGCATCAAAGCGGTGATGGTCGTCCATAACGAGACCTCCACGGGAGCGACCAGCCGGATCGCCGAGATCCGCAAGTCGATCGATGCTGCGCAGCATCCGGCATTGTTCATGGTCGACACCATCTCCTCGCTCGCATCGGTCGACTACCGTCACGACGAATGGAGGGTCGACGTGACTGTCTCCGGATCTCAGAAGGGATTGATGCTTCCTCCTGGATTGGGCTTCAACGCGATCTCCGAAAAGGCGTTGATTGCGTCGAAGAACAACAAGATGCCCCGGTCCTACTGGGACTGGCAGGAGATGTTGAAAAACAACAGCACCGGCTTCTTTCCGTACACTCCCGCCACCAACTTGCTCTACGGGCTGAAAGAAGCGATCGAGATGCTGAAGGAGGAGGGGCTCGACAACGTCTTCACCCGACACAAGCGTCTCGCGAAAGCGTGTCGAGCCGCGGTTGAAGCGTGGGGACTCGAGGTGCTCTGTCAAAATCCGGCTGAACAGTCGCCCGTTCTGACTGGGGTCTTGATGCCTCCGGGCCATGACGCCGATCGCTTCCGCAAGATCACACTTGAGAAGTACAACGTCTCGCTCGGTTCTGGCTTGGGCAAGGTCGCCGGCAAGGTCTTCCGCATCGGTCATCTCGGCGAGTGCAACGAACTCAGCCTGCTCGGAGGGCTCTCCGGAGTCGAGATGGGCCTCACGGCCGCCGGCGTTCCTCATCGAGGGGGCGGCGTAGACGCTGCTATGGCGGTTTTCGAGGACAAGCAGCAACTGAATCGCGCATAGCGATCGACGATGACCGACAGGCAGAGGAAATCTGTCGGTCGTCGATCGCCTGAAGCCGCGAACGCGGCGCCGAATGCCGACGCACTCGCGCACATGCGGAGATCTTCTTCCAAGGCGGCTTTGTGACTTGCGGACCCATTCTGCAACATTCTTGCAAAATGCGAGGGCACTTAGACGCGTTTCTGACCGTCAAACGCGCTAGGGGTAGGCTCTGACTGCAGTTTCTTGGGAAACTGCGTTTGACTCCTTACCTCCCAAACTTGCCGGGGCTCGTGCCCCGGCTCTTTTGGATGTGAGCCAATTGGTGTCCCGACACATCTTGACAGCCTGGCGGACATGAGAGAGTTCGAATCGCCCGGACGTTCCGAAGCATTCGGCGTCAACGGAATGGCCGCGACCACGCATCCGCTCGCCACGCTGGCGGCAATCGACGTGCTGCGTGAAGGCGGCAACGCCATAGATGCAGCCGTGGCGGCCGGAGCGATGCTTGCCGTCGTTGAGCCAACCCAGACCGGCGTGGGTGGGGACTGTTTCGTTCTGCTGAAGCGAGAAGCGCAGCCGATCATCGCCCTCAACGGGTCCGGAGCGGCGCCGTCAGCCACGAGTGTCGAACGGCTTACAGAAGCTGGCGTTACGACTCTCGCCCCCGAGAGTGCGCACACAGTTACTGTTCCAGGTGCCGTGCGAACGTGGGCCCGGCTGGTCGCTGATCACGGAACGCTTGATCTCGCGCGACTTTTTGCACCTGCGATCGCCGCCGCTGAAAATGGTTATTCCGTCACAGAGCGGCTGGCGAGGGACTGGGCGAGGCAGATACCGAAGCTCTCTCGCCTGACTGCTACGAATTCGGTCTTTCTCCCCCGCGGCGAAGCGCCGGCTCCCGGCGATTTGCATACCCAACCGATGCTGGCTCGCACCCTTCGGGATGTCGCCGCTCAGGGGGCCGACGTGTTTTACGAGGGATGGATTGCGGAGAGCATCGTAAAGGTGCTTCGCTCGCTCGGTGGTTTTCACACCGTCGAGGATTTCGCCGCGTTCCGGCCGCGGTACGAGACGCCGATATCAGCGTCCTATCGTGGTTTTGAACTTTGGGAATGTCCACCGAATGGCTCAGGCGTTGCCGCTCTAGCCATGGCAAGTCTGCTCGACCGCTATAATGTCGCCGACTTTGCTCCGGTATCGGCGGAGCGTTATCATCTCCTGGCCGAGATCGCCCGCATTGGTTATGCGGAGCGCGATGTCTTCATTGGCGATCCCGATACCGGGCATGTGCCGGTTGAACGCATGACTTCGTCCGCCCGTGCCGACATCCTCTCTCACCGGATATCCTTGAGCAAGCGGCTGACCGACATCACGCCGATCACAATGCCGGAACACAAAGACACGGTGTTCCTGTCAGTCGTTGATAAAGATCGCACCGCGGTTTCGTTCATCAACTCCATCTTCGACGATTTCGGCAGCGGCATCGTGGCTCCGGAATGCGGAGTCCTGCTGCATAACCGCGGCTTCGGCTTTGTCCTTGAGCCGGGTCATCCCAACGTGCTCGCTGGCGGCAAGCGACCGATGCACACCATCCTGCCTGCCATGTTGACGCGGGGCGGCGAATGCGTGCTGTCGTTCGGCGTGACAGGGGGGCATTTCCAGCCGATTGGACAGATCCAAATCCTGTCGAACCTGCTCGATCACAAAATGTCAGTGCAGGAAGCGATCGACCAACCGAGGATATTCGCTCGCGGCGATGTGCTGGAGATCGAAGGGACCGTTCCGGTTGCAGTTATCGAGGGACTTCTTGCCTTGGGGCATCTCCCTAAGCCGGCGCCAAATCCACTGGGAACCGTGCAGGCGATATGGATCGACCGAAAACGTGGACTTCTGAGAGGCGGGGCTGATCCTCGTCGGGACGGCATCGCCCTTGGTTATTGAGATCAGATCTCGAAAATTCTCATCCACTGCAAGCCAAGACGGCGCGAAAGTCTGGCTGAAGGAGGCTCCCCTGCTTCATCCGATCGTCCGCCAACTGCCGTGAGGCGCGCGTTCCGCACGTCGTTGAAGGCTGTGGCGGCGAAGCCGTATGATCGTGCCAATCTCTAACGAATAATAACCCGGGAGCCCAACTCATGATCGAAGCACTCGCCGTCAGCCGCTTCCCTGTCCCCGATCTCGCCGACATGCCGGAAGATATCCGCAGCCGCATCCTGGCGGTGCAGGAAAAGTCCGGCTTCATTCCGAATGTCTTTCTCGTGCTCGCCCACCGGCCGGACGAGTTTCGCGCGTTCTTTGCCTATCACGATGCGCTGATGGACAAGCCCGGCAACCTGACCAAGGCCGAGCGCGAGATGATTGTGGTTGCGACCAGTAACCTCAATCAGTGCCAGTACTGCGTAGTCGCGCATGGCGCGATCCTGCGCATCCGTGCCAAGGACCCGCTGATCGCGGATCAGGTCGCGGTCAATTACCGCAAGGCCGACATCACCGATCGTCAGAAGGCGATGCTGGACTTCGCCGTTCGCGTCTCCATCGAGGCGCAAAAGGTGTCTGAAAGCGACTTCGCGGCGCTGAAGGCCCATGGGTTCACCGAAGAAGACATCTGGGACATCGCGGCGATATCAGCCTTCTTCGGCCTGTCGAACCGGCTCGCCAACGTGACCAGCATGCGCCCGAATGCCGAGTTCTATTCCATGGGCCGTGGCTGAGAGAACGAAAGATGCCATGGAGCTCTCATCCGGCAATTGGCCTGAAGGAAAGAGCCGCCGCCTTCTTGAAAGGGCTCTTGCGCAAACGCGGCGCCGAGATCGATCAGTCGCGTGAATATCCCTGGGACGTCGTCGAGGCGCTGAAAGCCGAGCGCTTCATGGGCGGCGGCACGGCCCAGGTGCTGCTCACGCTCGTCGCGAGCAAGGTGCTGGGCCTGGAAATTGCCGCAGACCCGCGACAGCCTACGTGACGTCGAGGCCCAACGCTGACAGGGATAGATCGGGCCTTGTCGCGGGCAGGTCAGGTCCCGATGGACCCAGCGGATTCCTTCAGGCACTCCCTGAACAAGCGTGCTGCGGGCGTCAGCGATGAGGAGTCGCGCATTACGATCGATACGCGAGCCTTTGGCAACAGATGGGCATATCCGAGCGGAATCAGCCCTTGCGCCGCGGCGCGGTTACGGAACAGCCAACCCGATACGATTCCGACGGCATCGATCTGTCGCACCAGCGGCAACAGCACGGCCAGGGTCTGGCAGACCATAATGTCCCGCGGCGGTGCTGCTTGGTTGGCTTCAAAGATACGTCTCAGCACTTCGGGGCCGTAGGTGGGAACGGCCCACATGCTGTCGGCGAGGCGGTGGATCGAGCGCGTTCGAACAAGCGGATGCTTGGCGCGTACGACAATAGCCAGCGGCATCTGAAACAAAAGTTCGCGTTCCCATTCGTCGGCGGCATCTCCGACTTCGCTGACCACGGCAAAGTCGAAGAAGCCGTTCCTCCAGCGTTCATCCGTCGCAGCCCATGTCAACTCGTGAAGCTCGATCGCAACGCCCGGCCGCAATTTCCGGAAGGCACTCACCGCCGGCGCCAACGCATAAGTCGCTGCTGCAGAGCTGACCGCAACGCATAATTGGCCTCCCGTGCCGTCACGTAGTTGCGTGATCTCGTCATGCGTCCGCTGAACTTCGGAGAGAACAAGGTGAGCGCGTTGGAGCAGTGCAGCACCTATTTCCGTCAGTTGCACGCCCGCGCTGCTGCGGATGAACAGCGTTGCACCTAGTCCGCGTTCGAGCTCGCGCACCGCATGGGTTACGGCCGGTTGTGTCAGCTGTAGGCGGCGTGCCGCTTCGCGGATGCCGCCAGCTTCGGCCACGGTCTTGAACGCCCGCAGCTGGCGAAGGCTCATCTCTTTCACGGCGCGGCTCCTGCAAGGCGCAAACCAGGCGATAAAGGAAATTTATACAGGTCGGCCGAGGTTTGTCTTTTCTTATATTGGCCTCCCCCTAGGGTACGGACCGGAGATTTGCACTTCTGAACCGATTGAGCATCCATGAAACTTCGGTATCGACTTTTCGCACTCGCTACGGCCTGCCTGCTCGCGCGCAGTGCTGCGAGCCAGGAGGCGTCCTCGGTCACTTCCGCGCTGACACGGCGGGCGCTCGCCCTTGCCGATGCCTCCGAGGCCCAGGTGGTCCAGTGGCGACGCTATATTCATGAGCACGCCGAGCTTTCGTACCAGGAGGTGCAGACAGCCGCTTACATCGCGGCGGCTCTCGCGAAGATGCCGGGTATCGATATACAGACGGGGATCGCGAAGACGGGCATCAAGGCCGTGCTGCGAGGCGGCAAGCCGGGTCCGGTGGTCGCCCTGCGCGCCGATATGGATGCGCTGCCGGTCGAAGAACACAACGATCTACCGTTCAAGTCCACCGCCAAAGGCGAATACCTCGGCAAGCCGACATCGATCGCCCATGTTTGCGGACATGATACACACGTCGCGATGTTGCTGGGTGCGGCTCAGGCCTTGTCCACGCTGCGGGCAGAACTAGCGGGCGCGGTCGTCTTTCTTTTCCAGCCGGCTGAAGAACTGGGACCCGGGCCTTTGCTCAGCGGGGCATCCGCCATGGTCGAGGCCGGCGTGCTCGACAATCCTAAGGTCGATGTCGTCATGGGACAGCACATCGGCGCCGCCTCGCCCTCGGGCACGATCGGCTATCGGCGGGGTAGCCTCATGGCGAGCATCGACATCTTCAGGATTTCCCTCAAAGGCAAAGGTGGGCATGGCGCAATGCCATGGCTCTCCAAGGATCCGACACTGGCCGCTGCCGAGATCACGCTGGCCTTGCAGAACATCGCCAGCAATCAGACCAACCCGCTCGACGGCCCAATCGTAGTGACCGTGGGCCAGCTGCAGGCCGGGACTCGCTTCAACATCCTGCCGGAGACCGCGGAGATTGCCGGCACGATCCGGTCGCTTTCGAAAGATAATCGGAAGATCGCGCAAGAGAGTGTGCGGACCAAGGCCAAAGGGATTGCCGAGAGTTACAGTGTAACTGCCGAGACGACCATCGACAGCAGCTCCGGTTACGAGGTTCTCGTGAGCGATCCTGCCGCGACCGAAGCTGTGATCCAGGCACTCGAAGTCGCAACCGGTCCCGGCAAGATCAAGGAGATCCGTCCCACGATGGGCTCTGAAGATTTCGGGTCCTTTGGAAGGAATATTCCAGTGGTGTTCTGGATATTGAACGCCTCACCCTTTGCAGATCGCGCCGGAGCGCCCAACCATGCGCCGGAGTTCACCATTGATGAAGGGGCGATGCGTATTGGCGTACGCGCACTCGTGGGCAGCACGTTGGCGTATATGGCCAGATCTGGGAGCGCTCCGAAGCCGGCACGCCAGCCGTAAGAGACGGAGAACCGAGCCTGCGCCAAAAAGGCTCGCAACGACAACGAAACTGAAGCTCCCTTCCACGAAATCAAGCGTCCGCTAGATCGGCGATCAGAACCGAACCCGTCGATGAATCGGTTATCACCAATGTATCGCTGGCGGCATTCCATGCAACGTTGGTACAGGTAGGACCCGTGCAGGATTTCACGCGGGCAACGCATTCGCCGTTGGCCTGCATTAGAAATACGTGACCCAGCGAGGCATGGGCCACGAACAGGCGACCATCGGAGCCCATTGCCAATCCGTCAGGGCCGCTCGTTCCGAAGAACGAACAGAAGCGTCCCACTTTCGCGACCCCGCCGTCCTTCGTCAGTGGGACGCGCCAGACACTATTGTCGCGTGTCATCGCCACGAAGAGGACCGACTCTTCGCGATCGAGCACGAGACCGCTGGGGCTTGGCCCGTTTGCGATCAGGCAATCCAGTCGGCCGTTCGGGCGCAGGCGATAGACACGGCCGGTGGGATCATGCAGCCCGGTCTGTCCCTGGTCGGTGAAGTAGATGTCTCCGTTCGATGCGATATGGAGATCGTTGCATCCCTTGAACGATTCCGAATTGCGATGCTGCAATAGCGGCCGAATCGCGCCCGCTTGCGGGTCGACCTCCATCAACCCGTTCATGTAATCGGCGACTAGGATGCGGCCGTCGCGTGCCATCTTTAGGCCGTTGGGCCAGCCCTCATATTCGACGACGAGGGACCAGCTCCCGTCGGACGAAATCCGGAAGATCCGCCCGAATGGGATATCGACGATGTAGAGATTGCTGTCGCGATCAAACGCCGGCCCCTCGATGAAGCAGTCGACTGGTGCGCCGCCCTTGTTGGCATCCGCCCAGGCGGAGCGCACGCCATGGCGACGGAAGTCCTCCGGCATGGCCGAGAACAGCCGTGTCGGGACGAGCTTCGGTGGCTGCTCCAGATACATCACGGCGCGATGTCCAGATGGCGGCGCTGCTGGCCCTCATACTTGTAGCCGAACAGCTTGGGCATCGGCCCCTTGTTGCGGTCTTTGCGGCCGGTCTGCTCCCAGGCATGGGACAGGATACCGACGGCGCGCGACAGGCAGAAGATGCCGCGGGCTAGGGGCGCTGCGAAACCTAGCTCGCCATAGATGACCGCGGTGGCGCCGTCGATGTTCATCGGAATGAGCCTGCCCTTGCGTTGCTGCATCACGCGTTCGATCGCGCGCGCCGCCTTGGCAAAGCGGCCGCCAACGCTGTCGTCTGCGACGGCCGCATCCACTAGCGCCAGAAGCGGCGCCGCGCGCGGATCGACCGGATGGAAGCGATGACCGAATCCGGGCAGATATTTGCCGCGCGTCGCGGTGAAGTGGTCGATGGCGGCTGCCGCGGCCGCGTCAATCTCCTGACCCTGGCAGCGGCGGAGCACGTCCTCATAGAGCTCGATCGCCTGCTCGCCGGCGCCGCCATGCACGTCGTCAAGCGTGTTGATCGCTGATGCCATCGCGCCGTTCAGCGGCAGGCCGCAGCTCACCGCCATCTGCGCGATCGCAATTGACGGTGCGTGCGGACCGTGGTCGACGGATGCGACGAGCGCCGCCTGCAGCAGCTTCTCCTGCTGCGGCGTCGGCAATTCGCCACGCAGCATCAGCCAGATCATCGCCGGGAACGAGATGCGGCCGATCAGTTCCTCGATCGGATAACCGCGATAGGCGATGCGCCCCGGAGCGATGTCGCAGATCGAGGTCCGCCACCATTGTGCGGCCGCCTGTTCCAGCGTCGTTGCATCCGTCATCGATCGATCCTCTTCACGGGTTTGCCGGCGCGACCGCCGGCAGGCCGATCGCCCCGTTCGCCACGAGCCGGTCGGTGTCCTCTTGCGAATAGCCGAGCCTTGTCATCCAGTGCGCAGTATCGGCGCCTAGCGCGGCGGGTGCAGGCGGTGACGGAAACTCATCGTCCAGCCGAAAGCCCGGTCGCGTCACGCGCAACGCCTCGCCGTCGCTGCGCTTTGCCGGCAGCGTTTCGATAAAATGCCGACCAACGATGTGCGCTTCGTTGAGCACGTCGGCGACCTTGAGCACGCATCCGGCTGGCACGCCAGCCGCATTGAACTGCGCTTCCCATTGCTCGGCGGACTTTGCCGCGAGCGCGCGATTGAGTTCGTCGCCGAGCGCGCCGCGGTTCACCTTCCTGGCCTGACGGTCGGCGAAGCGCGGATCGGATTTGAGGTCCGGCTGCCCGATCAGGTCGCAAAGCGTCTCATATTGCTTCTGCTCGTTGGCGGCGATATTGAGCGGCCCTGTTGCGGTCGAGAACGTGCCGGACGGCGCCGCGGTGAAGTTCTCGTTTCCCATCGGCTGCGGGTCGATGCCGGCGTTGAGATAGTTCGAGACGACCCATCCCATCGCCGCGATGGTAGCTTCCAGCAGGGAGACATCGATGAACCGACCGCGGCCAGTCTGGCGCTGCTCGACCAACGCCGAGGCGATCGCGAAGGCCGCGGTGAGACCCGCGATGGTGTCGGAGATCGGAAAGCCGGTGCGCAACGGCGCAGAGCGCGCATCGCCCGTCACGCTCATCGCACCGGACAGGCCCTGCACGATCTGGTCGTAGGCGGGGCGTCCCGCCCATGGCCCGGTTTGCCCGAAGCCGGAAATCGCGCAATAGATGAGGCGCGGATTGTGCTTCACCAGCGTCTCGTAGCCAAGCCCGAGCCGCTCCATCACCCTGGGCCGGAAATTCTCCAAGACGACATCGGCGGTGGCGGCCAGGCGCAGGAAAATCTTCTTGCCATCCGTCGATTTAAAGTCGATCGCAACCGACTGCTTGCCGGCATTGACCGCGACGAAGGACAGCCCCTGCAGCCGCTTGGACATTTTCGGGTCGGCGCCGAGCCGGCGCGCCAAGTCGCCGCCCTTGGGATTCTCGACCTTGATCACTTCGGCGCCGAGGCGGGCGAGATGATAGCCGCAAAACGGGCCGGCCAGCACGTTCGACAGGTCGAGGATACGAATGCCGGACAACGGCAGGGACATTTGATCAACTCCGGAAGCTGAGACAAGCGCAGGGCGTCTTCACTTCAATTGCTGTGCCGCCTGCTCGACGAACCTGTTGGTGAAGGTTTTGGAGAGGTCGATCTTCGCCGCGGCAATTTTCGGGTCGTAATCGCTGAGCACCGCGAGCGGCACCTTGGCGGACTCCGGGTCCATCAGTCCGGTCTGCGAGAATAGGTCCTTTGATGCCTTGAGGATCTCGATGTTGATCTCGGCGTTGTCGGTTTTGTAGCCGGCGGGGATCGCCTCGACCAACTGCTCGGTCGGCACCGAGTTGATCCAGCGGTGAGTCCTCAGCAATCCGTTGACGAGCCGCTGCACCGTCTCCGGATTCTTTTCGATGAAGGATTGCTGCAAATAGAGGCAGGCGGTCGGATAGACGCCGCCGAACGCCAGCTTCGAGCCGTCATGGGTCCGTGCGTCGAACAGCGGCACCGCCGCTTTCTTGCGCGCAAGCATCGTGGCGACCGGGTCGAAATAAACGAGCGCGTCGATGTTCTTGGCCTCCAACGCGACCATACCCGGCGCGCCGCTGCCGACCGCGATGATGTTGACGTCGCGCGGGCCAAGACCGGCCTTCTTGATGTAGTAGCGCGCCATGGTATCGGTCGATGAGCCCGGCGCCGTGATGCCGAGCTTCAGCCCCTTCAGGTCGGCGCCGGACTTGACCTTGTGGGCGAGGTCGCTACGCACGCCGATCAGCACGCCCGGAGTGTCGTTGAGCAGGAACACGCAGGAGATCGCCTTGCCCTGGGCCTGCATCTGGATGGTGTGGTCGTAGAACCCGACGGTGCCGTCGACCGAGTCGCCGATCAGTGCCTGGAGCGCCTTCGAGCCGCCCGCCTGGAAGTTCTCGACGGTGACGTCGAGCTTTTCTTGTTTGAAGTTGCCGAGCTTCACGCCGAGCTCGAGCGGCATGTAGTTGAGGATCTGGGACCCGACCGCGATCTTCAGCGCAGTCTTTTCGGGCTCCGCCGCCGTGGCAGATGCGATCGCGAGACCGGCGACTGCGACACTAAGCAACATTCGGGTGAGTGCACGCATTGTGGTTCCTCCAGTGAAGCTGTTTTGCAAATCAGGTTTCGTGAGCGGGAGCCGGCCGCCAGACCAGCAGGCGCCTTTCAACGCGATCCACTATGGCGTCGAGCGCGATGACGAAGACCGAGAGCACGACGATGCCCGCGAACACGCCGGTGGCGTCGAGCACGCCTTCGGCCTGCGCGATCAGATGCCCGAGGCCGGCTGACGAGCCGAGATATTCGGCCACCACCGCGCCCATCACCGCCATGCCGACCGAGACCCGCAGACTGGACAGGATCCAGGTCGTGGCCGAAGGCAAATAGACGTGGCGCAGGAGTGAGGATTTCGACGCCCGCAACAGCCTGGCGTTGGCGAGCACCACCGGGTTGACCTCGCGCACGCCCTGGAAGGTGTTGAAGAAGGCCACGAACAGAACCAGCGTGACGCCGAGCGCGACCTTCGACGTCAGCCCGAGGCCGAACCAGATCACAAAGATCGGTCCAAGCAGGATGCGCGGGATCGCATTGAACATCTTGATGAAAGGTTGCACCACCTCGGCGGCGAATGGGCTGAGGCCAAGCCAGATGCCGAGCGCCGTGCCGATCCCGACGCCGGCCACGAAGGACAGCACGGTCTCCAGCAGCGTGATCCCGACGTCAGTCCAGAAGTCGGCCGTCGACATCCACTCCTTGATCCGCGCGGTCAGGGCCGATGGTGCCGGGAAGAAAAAGGAATCGATCAGGCCGGCCCGTGCGCCGAGCTCCCACGCGAGCAGGAGCGAGAGCACGATCGCGACCTGGGTGAGAACGACCTTACTTCTGCGTTGCATAGCTCTTCTCCACTTCGGCGCCGAGCAGCGACCAGATCTCGCGGTAGAGGGCGACGAATTCGTCGGTGGTCTGTAGTGCCGAGACGTCGCGCGGCCGGGGCAGGGTGATCCTGACGTCGCCGACCATGCGGCTCGCAGGCCCTGCCGACATCACGGCGACGCGGTCGGCGAGCGTGATCGCCTCGTCGAGATCGTGCGTGATGAAGATCAGTGAGCGGCGGTCGGCCTGCCAGAGATCGAGCAGGATGCGGTGCATCAGCCGCCTGGTATGTACGTCGAGCGCCGAGAAGGGCTCGTCCATCAGCACGATGCGCGGCTCCATGATCAGCGTCTGGGCCATCGCCACGCGCTTGCGCTGGCCACCCGAAAGCTGGTGCGGATAGCGTTCCTCGAATCCCTTGAGGCCGACCTTGGCGAGCCATGGCCGCGCTCGCTCGCGCGCCTGTTCGACCGACTTGCCTTGAAACACCAAGCCAAGGCCGACGTTGTCCTGCGCTGTTTTCCAAGGCAGCAGTCCCTCCTGCTGCAGCATGTAGCCGGATTGATCGTTCAGTCCGGCGAGTGGCTTGCCGAAGATGCGGACGTCGCCGGCGGCGGGCTTCAATAGCCCGGTAACGCTGTTGAGGATGGTGGACTTGCCGCAGCCGGTTGGGCCGACCACAGCGACGAACTCGGTCTCGCCGACCGTCAGGTTCATGCTTTTGACGGCGGTGAAATCGCCGAAGCGGATCATCACGTCACGCAAATCAACGGCTGCCGCATGCCCTTCCATTGTTTCGCTCCATAGAACTTATTCTATTATGCGAAACTCTCAAATCACCTTTGACGGTGCCGAGTCAAGCGGTTCTGTACAGAAGAACGTTCGGCTACAGTTTTTCTTGTCAATCCGGCAATCGGCTACTATTGGTTCTATAGAATAGAACAGGATCAAGATGACCAAAATTGGTGTCGATGCCGTAACGCGTGCGCTCGCAATTCTCAAAGCGTTCGGGCCCGATCGTCGCGAACTGACGCTAACCGAGCTTGCGACGGCGACCGATCTCTACAAGAGCACCGTGCTCCGCCTCGCCGCGTCGCTCGAGGAGTGCGGCTTCCTGACGCGCGGGAATGACCGGCTGTACCGCCCGGGCCCGGAGCTCTGGCGCCTCGGGGCGCTGTATCGCCAGAGCCTGGATCTTGGCGATCTCGTGCGGCCGACCTTGCACCGGCTGGTCGAGGCCACCGGTGAGACGGCGTCGTTCTATATTCGTGACGGCAACCAGCGCATCTGTCTGTACCGCATGAACTCGCCGCGCGCCGTCAGGCATCATCTCGACGAGGGGCAGCGGCTGCCGCTCGATCGCGGCGCGGCAGGGCATGTGCTCGCCGCTTATGACCAAGACGTTGCAGCGAGCCGGAAGAAGGTGCTGGCGCAGGGATATTACGTTTCGCTCGGCGAGCGCGATCCGGAGGTTGCAGCCGCAGCGGTTCCCGTTCTCGATGGTCAAGGCAAATTGCGCGGCGCATTATCCGTGTCGGCGATCCGAAGTCGCTTCGACACGCAGGCGCAAAAGCTCGCACTGAAGTCCCTCAAATCGGAGGCGCAGGCGCTCGCCGGCTTGCTGCCTGCGAGCGATGCGTGACCGCGGTGTGTCGTTTCAACTATGCCTTCTCTGTGGCCCCGCTTTAGCAACATCCGAACTTGCCGATAAGGGCGCTGCACACCCGACACCATTCGAACGTGTGGCCATCGCCTTCGGATAGGGCGACGCTTTATCCAGCTGAGCTAACGCGTGGGTATCCGGTGATGAATGTCGGCGAACAATACCGTATTTTCGACATTCAAGCTATTGAAGTTATTAACGTTTGCGAACGGAGACGGCTACATTGTTGGCCCTCTCAAGGCTGAAACAGGCTTCGATTCCCTAAGGAGCGCCATCTGCGACGTTGGCCTTAAGCCGCCGCCTCGAAGAGTAATTTGAGATGGTTGCAGGTCCCCGGTTTGAGCCTACCGTGCGACAGGTTTCTGAGTTCAGGCGGACGATCGGAGGAAATATCGCAGATTTGCGTCGTGTGGGGAAAGACGGTAGCGGTCTCCCGCTACCACAATTAGGGTAGCTACCAACTCCCGAAATTCTTCAGTTTTTTCAATGTATTAAGCCGTATTTTATCGCGGCGGCGCGACCTGTGTCCCTCACACTGGACACGGTCTTGAAGATGGCTCGCCACGCTTACCTTTCCCGCCGGGACGGCAGATACCTGTTTAGAGCGCGCCTGCCGGCTTGCCTGGCGGCGGGATCCAAGTCAGCGTTTCGGATTAGCCTACGGACGTCGGACCAGAAGGTCGCCGTCCGGCGGGCAGCCCGAATTGCGAGCTGGATGATGAGCGTCAAGGCGGCCGAGGATCCGAGGGAGGTGCTGCAAGCGTTGTGGCCGCGTTTGCAGGCCCTGGCGGTCGAGCCCGTGCGTGATGAAGCTGATATCGTGGAACGCCGGGCGTTTCAGGATATGGCCTTCGTTGCCCAATGGACCGTGCGCGGCTTGTCTCTCAAACCGAATGACGTGGTGCCCGGATGGGACGAACACTTCGTCACGCTGGTGCGCGAGAACAGCCGTGCATCCAAGGCGCTCGAAAAGTCCAAGTCTGTCGAGGGGCAGTTGGAGCAGAAGCGCTTGGAGTATGCGCTCGCCAGCCAGGCCATGGTGTTGCCGCCGCCGGAGATGGCAACCCGCCACTTCGGAACGGAGGCGCCGCTCGCGCCCGTCCATCACGCCACGGTGCAATCCACCAAGTATGTCCGACTGAAGATGTCCGAGGTGTTGACCAGGTTCGTGGCCACGCAGAGGAGCCAGGGCATCGACGGTCGCGTGGAGAGCGAGGTCGCGCCGATCGTCAATTTCGTGATCAGCCTGCTCGATGATCCCGTCATGCTGGAGATCAACGGCGATCACCTCCTCACCATCAAGCGGGAGGTTGCCGAGATCCCGCTCCCAAAGGGCTTTGGGCAGGACGAGCGCTCCCTCTACTTCCGCTGGTCGACGGCAAAGCAAAGCGGATGGGTGCGCCAGCGCGATGAGAAAGCGGTCCAGCTCAAGCGCGTCAGCCAGACGACCTTAGACGGCAAGTATGCGCCAGGATTGACCGCATTCTGGAAGTTCGCGATCGAGCACTCGTTCGCCTACGGACCGGTCCCGTCGTTCGAGTTCGGCACCAAGCTCAACCGCCCCGCGGCAGAGCGGGACGCTTATAACGAAGAGGAGGTCCTCACCTTCTTCGGCGCACCTCCCTTCACCGGCTGCAAGAGCATTGCCCATTGCTGGAACGAAGGACCCCAATACGTCCAGGGTTACTTCTTCTGGGCCAATCTGATCGAGCTCCTTGGCGGCATGCGCCCGAGCGAAATCGCGCAGTTGCGTTGCCGCGATATCCTGGAGTTCCGCGGCGAGCCGCATTTCCGCTACGCCCCCTTTGCGCCGGACGAGACGGAGAAGCAGCGCTTCGATCCACAGCCCGGTGGAACGCGGGGCAAAACGAGCTCTGCGTATCGGTGGATTGCGATCCACCGGCTGCTGCTTAAGCTGGGGATCGTCGAACATCGCGACGCGATCGTGGACGCGTACTGCCAGGCCAAGATCAAGGAAGCCGGCGGTGCCGGCAAGCTCTCGGACGAGCAACTCGCGGTCATCAAGGACGAGGCCTACGAGCAATGGCTGTTTCCGGATTGGAAGGTTTACGTCCGCCCCAAGACCGAGCAGATCATGTGGAGCCACGTCCTGACCAAGGCGTGCACCTATGGCCTGAAGAAGCTGAAGATCCACCGTCCCGGCCTTTCGAACTATTCGGCCCGTCACGCCTTCAAGGGCATGATCGACGACGTTCAAGGTTTGAGCGAACGGTCCCGCAAGGTGATCTTTGGCCACTCGACGAAGACCAATGTTTCAGACGGGTAGCCTAGCGGTGAGAATACCCATGGTATTCGATGCGCCAGAAAGCGGCCTGGAACGGTAAGCCCAGTCTGGTCTGGAATTGGCCCGGAGCTGACCTTCGGGGCGATGCCCGCCGAGGGCCGCTTCTGACCGATTCCGTTGAAGAAGTCCGTCTCGCGGCAGAGGCGGTCGCAAATTGCAGCGCGAACCGACCATCTCTCAGGCCGCTTTTGGCTGCGGCATTGGGACCAGCTTAGCTAGCTTCCGAAGGTTCTGCGCGGCTGCTGCGAGGAGGAACTCGTCACGGGCACCATTCGGTCCACGTAGTCGCAGTCGGTCCAGCCTGAGAATGCGTTTGAGGTGAGCGAACAACATTTCGACCTTCTTGCGCAGTCGTCTTGATGTTCGCCCCTCCCAGGTGTTGGCAATCGCCCGCGCCATGTCGCGGGCCCCCTCATGAATCGAACGAGGCACCCTTCGAGCAGGCGTGTTCGGGCAGCAGCGTGGCCTCAAAGCACAAGCGTCACAGTCAGCCTTGCTCGCTCGATAAAGCAACGTCTCGCCATCATTCACACGTGTCCCTGTTGTGGTCAGTGTCTTGCCGCCAGGACAGATATAAACGTCGCCGGCTGGATCATAATTGAAGTCCTCCCGTGCGAAGGTGCCGTCCTTGCGTGCCGATTTGTCGAACACGGTCACATGCGGCTCGATGCCGTGTTCATCGACCAGCCAGCCCAGCATGTCGGCTGAACCATAGGCACTATCACCGAGGAGTCTGGACGGGTGGAGAGCGAAGTTCTTCGCGGTTCGCTCGATCATGCGCTTGGCAGCGAGAACTTCCGCCTGCCGTATCGCCGTGGTCGGCTCCACGTCGACAATGATCGCGTTCTCCACATCGATCAGATAGTTGGTAGAGTAGGCAAAGAAAGCCTGCCCGCCATGGGCGCCGGTCCAGCGTGCGGCTGGATCAGCCGGTGAGATGAACTTGGGGACGATCTCGGTCGCGGCCCCAAAAGCCGCATCGTCCAAGACGGCTAGATACTCGTCGATGGCACGGCTTGCAGCTTGTGGGGGCAACCCCTTCTCGCCCTCGACGCCGTTCTGCCGGTTCGCGTCGGCCTTGATCAGGCTGGCATCGACTGCAAAGCTTTCTCCGCCAACCAGCCCCTCGTCGATGCAGCGGCGCAATACGGCCTCGAACAGCTGTCGCAACAGATCACTGTCGCGGAAGCGGCCATGTCGGTTCTTCGAGAAGGTCGAGTGATCGGGCACGTCACGATCGAGCCCAAGGCGGCAGAACCAGCGGTATGCCAGGTTGAGGTGGACCTCTTCGCACAAGCGACGCTCCGATCGGATACCGAAGCAGTAGCCGACCAGCAGCATCCGGATCATCAGCTCGGGGGCGATCGAGGGACGCCCGATCGTGCTGTAGAAGGGTGACAGCTCTCGCCTCAGCCCATCGAGGTCCACGAACCTGTCGATTGATCGCAACAGATGATCGCTCGGAATGTGCCGCTCGAGCGAAAACTCGTAGAACAACGCAGCCTGCTCACCCAGCTGATGTCCCATCATGATTCAGTCCTCTCGCGACGACTGAATCAGCGAAGATCAATCGGCGCAAGCGTCGACTTTTTCAACAAAATCGGCCCAAATGCGACGTTCGTTAGTCCCCTGATCAGGTCGGCTTGTCGGTGTGGAGCGGACGCCGCGATGTCGCGACTAGGGGCTCAGTTTGCCCCTAAGCTGAACACGCATCATGTCGCCCTTTGGGGACCGACGGGGAAGTTCGATGCTCCTCCGAAAAGGTCAGCTTGTCAGCGAAGGCTGGAAGGCTCGATCAGGCTTCTAAGGGCCGCGCCTGACCCCAGAGGGCAACTCCGATGATTGTTCTTCAATTTGTGGCAACCTGCCGTTATTTTGTGGCAACCTGTCTTTGCAAATAGCCGTGCTGTCAGCATCCATGATTTATGAAATCAAGCCAATCGCCGAGGAGCATATTTCAGGTTTCCGCGCGACGTTAGATGCGGTCGCTCGGGAGCGAGGATTTCTTTCG
Organism: Bradyrhizobium sp. CCGB12; assembly: GCF_024199845.1. NCBI lineage: Bacteria > Pseudomonadati > Pseudomonadota > Alphaproteobacteria > Hyphomicrobiales > Nitrobacteraceae > Bradyrhizobium > Bradyrhizobium sp. CCGB12. The sequence goes on from NZ_JANADO010000001.1 coordinate 8,756,820, forward strand.
TTCATGGAAGCTCCGCCTTTCGAGCAAATGCGGTCCTTCGTTCTGAACAACATCAAAGAACGATGGCCTCAGTTTGTTGTTATCGTCGATGATCAGATAGTCGGTTGGTGCGATGTGCTTCCCAACTTGCGGAGGACCGTCTCCGCTCATTGCGCAACGTTGGGCATGGGCTTGCTGCCGGAGTACCGTGGGCATGGAATTGGTCGTAAGCTCATCGAGCGCGCACTCCATGCTGCTTTTGCTTTTGGCTTTAAGCGTATCGAGTTGACAGTGCGAGAGGTCAACTTCAACGCGATTGCCCTTTACAAGAGCGTTGGCTTCGAGACGGAAGGGCTACATCGAAAAGCCGTTCTTATCGAGGGGGATTATGAGAATACGCTCTCGATGGCTCTTATAGCGGAACAATAGACAACAGCGCGGCGCCAGACGTTCGAGTGACGGTCGATGCATCATACCGGTTATGGCCCCAAGCCGAACAACGCTCAAGCCATCAAGATCGGCTATGGGAGGTAGGTAGACCAGACGCCGGGCCGCTGGCGTCCACCGCCGCTTCTGACCCTTAGCGGTCATGGTCGCAATGCAGATAGCGGATCGCCGCGCTGACATCCTGCGCCGCTACCACCCCGGACTCCCATGCCGTGATGTGATATATTTCGACCTGGATTTAGCGTGGTCCTGAGCCTCCTTGGAGGGCTGCATGAGACGGCGCCATTTCATCAGTCTGCTTGGCGGTGTGGCGGTCGCGTGGCCGCTCGCTGGGGCGGCACAGCAGAGCACCAATCGCAAGCGTCTTGCCATCTTCAGCCCAGCAGAGCCAAACGCGGACTTGCAAGAGCATAGTGAAAGCAAGAAGTACCGAGCCTTTTTTGCGGAACTTCGGCGGTTAGGGTGGATCGAAGGACAGAACCTCGAGGTCGAAAGTTACGGCCGAGAGCAAAATGCGGCAGGCCCTGAAGTTCTGGCGACGGAAATCGTTCGGAGCAACCCGGATGTCATCCACGTCGTCGGCCCTGGCGGAGCCATTTTCAAAAAGCTAACATCGCGTATTCCGATCGTAGTGATAACTGGCGACCCCGTTAAGCAAGGTCTCGCCGAAAGTCTGGCTCACCCCGGCGGCAATTTCACAGGAGCCAGCATCGACGCCGGTCTATCCATTCATGGAAAGCGAATTGCATTGTTACGTGAGATGGTTCCGTCAATGTCGAAACTTGGCTGTCTCGCGCTTCGATTAGTATGGAATGGGTCAGGCTCAGACGCTTTCCGCGCAGCTGCCGAAGCGGCGGGCCTCCCTCTCTCGGTGTCTCTATTGGAATTTAGTACCAGCGAAGCAGACTATCGGACGGCGATCGAGAGCATCTCCCGCAGCGGTGCAAATGCGGTCATGGTCCTTGACTCGCCTCAGGTTCTTCAAGACAGCACTTTGATCGCTAAGCTGCTCGGCGACGCGAAACTTCCGGCGATTTTCACATTTACCGAATCCGTCGAGGCCGGGGGCTTAATGGCCTATTTCTTCGATCTGATCGAGTTGCATAAGCGCGCCGCCAGTAACATCGACGCAATTCTCCGAGGGGCTAAGCCCGGCGACGTCCCGATCTACCAGGTAACCAGATTCGAGTTGTCCATTAACCTCAAGACAGCAAAGCAGTTGGGGCTTTCCGTACCTCACGCGCTCGTCGCAGGTGCCGATAAGATAATTGAGTGAACGAGCAAAGATCCGGTTATGGCCCCAAGCCGAACAGCGCCCAAGCTATCGAGATGTCGGCTATGGGCGGTAAACCAGACGCTAGGGAGCAGTGGCCTCCACCGCCGCTTGTGACCCAAGGCGGCCGCGCGGCTGTGGGCAGGTGTGCTGCGTTCAACAAGCGGCTTGCGGCCGCTTAAGGCTATCGATAGAGGCATAGCCTGCGCGTCCGATCCCATGAGGCACGAAGATGCCGTCCGCTGCCAAGACGCTCCGCGTCAGCTTTGTGCAATGCCGCGGCACGCCCTATGAGGTCGGCCGCGCGCAGGCTGGTGCCCTTGCGGTGACGCGCAAGGGTAAGGCATTTCTCCGCAAGAAGGTGCAGCTGCCGTCTTGGTTCAAGATTCGCAACGAGGAGCGTGCGTTCAGAAGTTATGCTCCCGACCTCTGGGAGGAGATCGGCGGGATCGCGGAACGGCTCAATATCCCGATGGAGCAAGCGGTCCTTTGTTTCGGTAACGATGGCTTGCGCATGCCGACCGGCGGTTGCTCGGCGATCATGAGCGGTGGCGTGTATGGCCGCAACTATGATTTCCGGCCACGGGGGTATGAGGCGCGGTTTGCTCTCGTGCAAGTCCGCGGCAGCTACGCCAGTATCGGCGGCAGTCACCAGTTAACTGGGCGCCTGGACGGCATGAACGAACACGGGCTTACCATCGGCTTGCATTTGGTAAAGGTGCTCCCGCGATTCCCCGGTCTCACCAGCACGTTGCTGGTCAGGCGGGTGCTCGACAGTTGCGCGACCACCGCGGAGGCAATCGATCTCCTGCGTCGACTGCCTCACGCCATGAAGTACAACTATTCCCTGCTCGACGCTGGTGGTGTGGCTGCCGTGGTGGAAGCAGGAGCTGGGGCGGTAGTCGTTCGCCGTGGCGACTGGCTCGCCTGCACCAATCATTTCCAGTCGCCGCAACTAAGGCGCCTGAACCGCCGCCCCGCGCACTCGATTGGCAGGCTGCCGCCGCTTGAAAACTGGGCTGCACGAGAACTCACCGCTGAACAGACCTTCAAGGCGCTGAACTTCTCTGCCTCGCCGGCTTTCCATAACTATGGCAACGCCCAAACGCTGCATACCATCATCACCGAGCCGCCCAAGCGACGGCTGCTAATTGGCATTGGCGGCGATGCCGCCGCACTTGAGGAAGACATGATGGACGTCGACTTCAAGCTGTGGGTTGCCGGTGAGGATCTGCCGATAGAGCATCTCAAAGGTCAACTCGGCTTAGGTTTGCCATCATCGCGGCGGCCGAGAGCGAGGCCGCAGCTCAAAGTTCAACCGAGACAGTAGGATGCTCAAGTCCGGTTGTGGCCCTGAGCTGACCTTTGCAAGATGCCGCGGTTTGTCCGCTTCTGACTGGATAGCGGCCCCCGCTATTGGAGCGGACAGAAGCCCACTGGCCTTCCTTGGCGGCTCGCATTTCCGTATGGTTATCCCATTGCGAGTGGTTCAGGAGATTGGGGTCGCCATGAAGGTCGTTTCGAAGTATCTGCCTGTCGCGCTCGTTCTTGGAGGTCTTGCTCCGAGCCACGCTCAATACCTCGCACTGGATGCTTGTTCGCGCCACACCGCCCGGGGCGCCCAATGCGCTTGTAACCACGGCGTTCGCCGCGGAGTTAATCACTTGAGCAAGCCAGGCTGGCATCTCGATGAGCGCAAACACATGGTCAGAGATGGATGGCATGTGAACTACATGAAAGGCACCCACAGCGCGATCTGCCTGCGAGATCCATAGCACGCAGTCCTGAAGGTACAGCCCTAATCCCTTGCGGAATGAACGCCTCCGGCAATACCCGCTTACTCGTGCGCGCGGGAGTGGCCGTATCAGGCAATCCAGACGACACGTCCCTCCCGAACCGTTGCGGTCGGGAAAGCTTTCGCGCGATAGGCGGCAATAGCGCGATTACCAATCATCATGGGTCGGCGCTCGCCGGAGCGAATCTGGCCCTCGATGAACCGAACGAGAAAATTTGTGGACGCCTCGGCCTCTCGTAGCTCGCCCGACCTCACAAGGAAGCCCCAAGCGATGTTGAACGAGTCCTCAATGACGCTACCCATGTGCATGACACAGAAACGTCATGCGGCGACCTCTGTTCCTATTTGCGGGTCAGGCCCTTGAACGAGCTCGCGCGCAGAAGCAGACTTTCGGAAGTGATATCCGGTAGTCGACTTCGGGAAAGAACTTCGGCCACGAGCCTGGCCCTAGCCTACTCTCAGCCCGGCTGTACCTCATTCCGCAGCGGCTGTTTTTCCAATGCTGGGCTTATGAGCCAAAGTTCCAAATCGCTGCCTTCAAGGCGACGACTTGGAAACAGCCCCCCGACTGATCGAGCCACCAAACGATTCCGGCGCTCGCTCAGCTTTTTGCAGAGCGACTTGGCATCGGCCTCGTCACGACATTCCACGACCAGGTTGCCGTAATCGATGGTCCAGCGTTCCGCGTTGTTACGTTGCCCGTTCGAATATGGACGTCGAGGCATGGACACCTCTCAAAGGGATGCTGAAATGTTCCGGTTTTGAAATGACCGCCAAAAATTCGGCGAGAAAATTGCTGCAATCTATCCGCATTGAAGCCCAGACCGCCGACCATGTTAATCCCGTAGAACTACTGTTTTGCGGTAAGATAGCATGGCCTGTAAGTCCGCGTCGATACGCTTCGCCACTTACGCACTCACACGATCGACGATCATTCCGACAAGGAAACGGCCTCAGCGGCACCGGGGGGATATGCTGAGGCCGGATCAATGCTTCACCGCATACGCGGCGGGCGGAAACTGAACGCTGACCAACCGAGCCGGTTCCTATTCGCGCGCACCGAGCCCTTCGTGACCGGTCGCAGGTGCTGCTTTTGGTACAACCCGCGCGGCCGGTGCGGCGGCTCCCGCGGGGTGAGGCTACTCATTTTGCCTTGAGCAATTGACGTCTGTAGGTCCCGTTGGGTCCAAGTCGCTCCCATGCGGCCAAACAGAAACGCGACAAGTCCTCACCGTATTGACGGAGTAGTTCTGTCTCGATCTTGCGGCCAAATGCTAACTTCTCTGGATCGTCGAAAAGTTCCCCAAGCCGAGCTGCGTTTGCCTCAGCGTCTGTCGCATCCTTCATGACCGTGTATCGGGGACAAGAGTCATTGAAGCTGACTAACGACGCCATTGTCAGGACGGTGATGGCGTCTTTCTGCGTGTCGTTTAGCGCAACTGCAGGGCTCACGGATAACAACGTCATCAGTCCTGCAATTCAAGTCTTGGCAAAACCACGTCTTATCCTGGTATTTTATGATTGATCGGGTCCACCCGGCGGAAGCCGGCGGGCCGCGATGGACTACCCGGGGCGTAGCCGTACTCACACTCTGCGACAACTCCGTCGGGCTTCAAGAGGCTTGGGTTGCGCTGATCCAACTTCCCTTCAAGGCGTTCCAGTGCTTATTCTCCGCAAGCACCCCGAATCGACGTGAGCGCCATCCTTCGGGAAGAGCGAGAGGCCATGGGCGATCAGGCGAGAGAGGCTGTCGAGCTCCTGCTTAAGAAGCGCCAGTCGGACAATCGACAATCCTATCTTGTCCGCGGCCGCCGGTACGAACAGTTATCCGACAACGATGTTCGAAGGCTCTGGGCTGAACAAATGAACCGCTGGGCTGACGACTCCTCCGTGTTCGATCAGAAAGCACTCAACGATCTTAGCGTCGAGATGCAGTTGCGTGAGATGACGCCGCCTATCGACCAGATCGCCGAAGCAAGACAGAAAATTCTCGAAAAATCAGAAAGGGCCTTGGCGACAATTGTTTCAGGCCACCAGCAGACCGACAGCAACCGGACCCGAAACTAGGGCATGTACTCATAAGTGGTCCAGCTCTCAGCTTTTGGCTGAGGAGCGGACATACCGCCCGGAGGCGATTGAAGTCAGCTCATGACCCGAAGCGGAAGTCGAGACCGTCTCACATTGGGTGATTGTCGACATCTTACTATTCGGGCCCCATCTCATTAGCTGTCCGTGGTTCCTATTGGATGAGCGCGCCGCGTTGCTCCCATGGTCCGAGGTTGAGAACCGCGCCGTTGACCTTGCCGGCGGCGTCGCGAGTGAAGGCAATCCGCGTATGATCGCCATTCTTGACGTAGAATTCATCGTTCGAGAGGGCTGCCACCGGCGTCGTCTGGCCCTTGTCGAAATCGAGGATTGACCAACCGCCTGTTGCCTCGACGACGAGCTTGCCGTCCGCGACACGGACTTGAAGCGCGACACTGTGCGAGGGGACCGCCTCCCGGGTAAAGGCGATCACGATCAGATCGTTCTGTGTCGCGCGGATGATCTTGAGCTTGATCGCGGCATTGACCGGACCGGAAATCCGACGAAAGGTCGCTTCCAACGTCAGGCCCTTGATCGACTTGTCGTCGATCGCTGTGATGAGGTCCCCCGCCATGACGCCTGCTTTCGCGGCAGGGCCGGCGTCGGTCAATTTGATCACCCTGAGACCATCGGTCTCTGCGACAACGGATTCAAGCCCGGTCCAACTATTCCCGTCAGCGACCGAGGTCTGTCTGTCCAGCGAGCTTGCAGACCCACCGAAAACATAACGTCCAACGTATTCGGTGAGGGCGCCGGCATTTCGTTGCTCGGCTGCGACCGGCGCTGGCGCTTCAGGCACCTTCAACGCCGCATAGGGTAGGCGACGAATGGCGTTGAAATAGAAGCCGTTCTCACTGGACTGGCGGCGCTGCATCATCATGATCAGGATCAGCTTCTGTACCGGGTCTACCGAGAAGAATGTGCCCCAGCTTCCCTGCCAGTTGAAGCTTCCGACCGCGCCCGGGATTAAGCTGAAGTTCGGATTGGTGCGAATGGCGAAGCCCAGACCCCAACCCGTCCCATAGGCCGCACCGACTTCGTGTCCCGCGAAGTGGATATCGGGCGGCATCGAATTTGTCATCATGAGCCGGACCGTTTCCGGCTTCAAAATGCGCACGCCATCGAGTTCGCCGCCATTGAGCAGCATCTGGCAGAAACGCAGGAAATCGGGGACCGTCGAGACGATCCCTCCGCCGCCCGAAAAGAACGTTTGCGGTTTGCCGACGTCCCCATCCCAAAAAAGAAGTCGGGGCTCTGCACCCGGCACAGCGACGAGACGGTCGAGTTTATCCGGGGGCACCGAGAAGCCGCTGTCGACCATATGGAGCGGCGCGAACAGGCGGCTTTGCAGAAACTGATCGAAATTCTGGCCCGATACGACTTCGATGACGCGGCCGAGAACATCGTAGCCGACAGAATATTCCCAGACTTCGCCCGGCTGATGCAGCAGCGGAAGTGTGCCGAGGCTCGCGACAAAGGACGCGATAGGCTTGTCGCGGCGGAACGGCGCCTTGGCGCCGTAGAGTACGTGAATCGCGGCATTGCCAAATCCGGGATCGGCATAGTCGGGGGACGCATAGACCAGACCGGAGGTATTGCGCAGAAGGTCCCGGATGGTCATCGCCCGCTTGGCCGGTTCAAGCTCAAGGAGGATCGCGTCTCCGGTCGCCGGATCGGTCTTGACGACCTGCATATCCTTGAGCTCCGGCAAATATCGCGCCACGGGAGCGTCAAGCTCGAGCTTGCCTTCATCGACCAGCATCATGGTGGCGACGCTGGTGATCTGCTTGGACATCGATCCGATGCGAAAGATCGAATCCGGCCGCATCGGAATTTTCTTGTCGTGGTCCTCAAAGCCGGTGGGCTGCAGATATGCGAGCTTGCCGTCCTTTACGATTCCAACGACAAAGCCTGAGGGATCGCCCTTTTGGCTCTGCGCCTCGAACCAGGAAGTCATGCGCGCCAGCCGCCGCGCCGAAAATCCGAGGATGTCCGGATTGCCGACGATCTGCAAATCGTCGGCAAACGCCGCACCCGCCAGGCAGAGCGTAAGCATCGTCAGCGCGGTCAATGGAAAGGCAAGCCGCTGATATCGCATGGACAGCCCCCGTTATCGCAGCTATTGCGAGAAGGATTGCCTCAATCTGTCAGATGCTTTCAATTCCTTCTCGCCGATTCCTGCAATCTGGCTGGCCGATTCCTCAATTCGACTGGCCGATCTTCGATTGGTCGTGTCCCGGGGCTGCATTTCCCGCCATTGCGAGACGGCGGAATTCGGTTGGGGTTAAATCTGTCGCGGCCTTGAAGGCGCGATTGAACGGCCCGATCGACTGGAAACCTGTGTCCATGGCAATCGTCAGCACCGGGACTTCCACTTGTTCGGGGTCCACCAGCGCTGCCTTGGCTTCCTCGATCCGGTAGTGGTTGAGAAACGCATTGAAATTGCGGTAGCCGAGGCCCTCATTAATGAGCTGCCGCAGCCGGTATTCCGGCACGCCAAGCTCGGCGGATAGGGATCTGATGGTCAACCCCTCACGCCGGTAGACGCGCTCGACGGTCATCAGCTGTTCTAACCGGCGCAAGAGAGCCGGTTCAATCGCGGCAGGCTTGCCCTGATCGTCAGATGCCTTGGCTGGCGCGTCCAAGGGGACATTTGTCGCGGGCAGCAGGATCGAGCCTTTCCGCGTCCCCGCCTCCAGCAGATTCCACGCGCTTACGCCGACCAACACCAACAGAGTGAACGCGTTGGCGACGCTGGTCATGGAAAAAGTGGGAATCGAGGGCTGCTGCAAGAAGCTGACATAATAGTTGAGAACGGTTTGGGCAGAAGCTCCAATCAAGACGACTAGCCGGAGCCCACGTCGGCCCTGCACCAGGTCAGCGGGCCAGGTGAAAAGCGTCTGCGCCACCGCCAACAACGCCAGGCCGAGAGAGGTAAACGGCAGTGTGCGTTCGATGGCACGCTCAAACGCGGCCGATCGTGTGATGCCGCTGGCGTCCAGCCATTGTGCGACGGCGACGGCCACCCACAAGACGCCATGCCAAGCCCGTGGCACGAAATCGTCATCGAAGGCAGCACGCGCCCATAGCCAGAACACGACAGAGTTCGCGCTTGACAACGCGAGCAGCAAGAGGCCCCACCACGCAAATGGCCGCGGGAACGTCGGCGCCGAGCAGATCATCGAAGCTGCAGCGCCGATCGCGAGCGCGGCGCCCAGCAGCGCGGCCGTGCTGTCGCGGCGATCGCGCAGCGCCATGGCTGCGAGCAGCAGGCACAATGCGATGACGGCGCCCCGTAACCCCAGGTCGATCGACATCAAACCGCTGGTGCCCACGACCGGAAATACTCCGAATGTCATTGTTGACGCAAAAGCCGTGGGTTTGCTCATACGCTGTTGACACGGCCGATGTCGACTCGGCGGATAATTTTGAAGCGGCTGCGAACTGGACGGGAGGTGCCGCGCCGCAAACCAAGAGATAATGTGTGTTCCCAACCGACGCGCCTAAAAGCCGAGACTGTCCGGCCGACGGTCTGCAAATCGTCGCCAGGCGCCACACTCGGTAGGCAGTCCGCCGTCATGCATGATGACCGTATGATTTCGCTGGGGCGCTCTTCAGACGATCCTAACCAGGATGGTCTGGCCAAGAACCCGGACCCGGCTCAGAATCTAAGGTCTGAAACTAGCCCTCGCTCACTTCGCCGCAATGACCACTTCCGGTTTTGACCCTTAGCCGAAGGTCGATTGAGCGCGTGTCATGTCGACTGTCAGGGGCAAACCGGACGCCGATCCGACCTTGGCGTCCAACGCTGCTTGTGACCCAAAGCGGCCGAAAGGGTGCTAAGTTTGCTTGCAGTATTCCGGTTTAGGATTCGACTACGATCTACTTTGAAGGGAGACTATTGAGCTACGAACTTTTGGCAGGGGCAACTGTAATGATAGTCCGCGCCATGGCGCCGAGCGATGCTGACGCAATTCATGCCATCCACGGCATTTGCCTCCAACGCACACTATTGGGCCGCTATACCCGCGATCAGATAGAGGCATGGATGGCGGGTCGGACGCCTCAGGGCTATCTCCGGGCAGCGGCAGCTGGCGAACGCTTTTTCGTCGCCGACGATGCTGGGCTGGTGATCGGTTATGCCTGTTGGCAAGAGGACGAATTGCTCTCGCTTTTCGTGCATCCCGATTTCCAGCGTCGCGGCATAGGGTCGGCTCTCCTGTCCGCATGTGTTGAGGATGCCACGCGGAGGGGGGCGATCATTTCGGTCGTGAAGTCTGTGCTCGGAGCAGAAGAGTTCTATGACCGTCATGGATTTGCAGTTGTTGGCTTGGGCTCGACCACCAAGCGAGGAGTGATCATTCCAGACACGCGGATGCAACGCGTGGCTTGCGAGCAGGGGTAAAGCAGCCCAGTTGCGCTCGTCCTGAGTTCTTCAGCCTTTGACCCTGGCTGTGTAAAAACTCAAAAATCGAAGCTCGACAAAGAATGATGTTTTTCAGTTCGATCTCTAAGTTGAATTCGCTTGCGCGTTGAGCGACTAACGCGGTCTTGGACGAATAACTTCTTCTATCGCGATTGAGCGTCTTCGCGTTTTCACACAGCCAAGACCCATTGCGGACATTCACCAGCCGAGATAAACGTTTAGAATGAACACGGCTCGTGTTGCAACTTTGATTGCCCTGCTTCTCTTAGCATCGACAGTGGCGACATGGCTGTTGCTCGACCCTCCAAAGGCTTGCCCTAGTTGGTCCCCGCTCTGGATTTTGCTGCTTGGGTGGACCGCTCCATGTTTGGCCATCAATTGCTTCATGGTGGTTCGATGGGACTGGTGTGTTCGAAACGCGACGGAGTCCTTCATAAATGCAATCCCGGTGCCGACTGAGTACGGTATGATCCGTGTGTGCATCCTCAACGCTGTGGTCTCCCAGCTTCCTTTCCTTTTAACCATACGCTGTATGGTCATGTACTAACCGCTAACTGTGTTGCGGTCCGCACACCTTGCATTCCAAAGAAGCCCGCTTGTGGTCCTTAGCGGACTAGCTAGGGCGAACTGGCGATGTTCGGTCTTGAAGCCTAAACGGACACGGGCCTACCTCCGCGCGGGCTGATCGGGTTTATGAGTACACGCCCTAGTCGGAAGCCCCGTTCATATCAGGCCAAGCAGATTACAAAGATCGCGTTTGAAATCGCAGGTATCGGTTAGCCCATCTTCGGTTGCAGGCTCTGTTATATCCAGAAAAACCTGTAGGCCATCGCTGGCTAAACTTTCCTCGATACAGGTTGGCGTAAGGTATGAGTGATACGCCCTGATGGGCCAGATGAGCGCGCTGAAGATATTGAGCGCAGTTGCTGACATGAACCTTACAGATCGCGGTTTGGACCTCCGTCACGAACCGGCAGCCATCCTCGGGCTCACTTGGTCGGCATCACGTTCGTTACCGATGCCCCTCCTCCGATTGGCTCAAATTAATCCTGCAACCAAAGTTAGGATCGGTCTCCTGATTGGATCGACCCACAAAGGCCATAGGCAAGGGCGCGGCTATGACCGGTCTGATTCTGATGCTAATGGGGACGACAATCATCCTCTTCAGCTTGTGGCTAAAACCACCGCTAACGGCCAACCGGCAATTTTGGGGGGCACCAACCGAAGGGGCGGCAGATATCGCAGCGCGCTATCCAGGGCCCATTGCCCTTCGTCAGCCCCCGTGGCGCTTTGTGGCGCTCACTTTAGGGAGTCTGTTTGGTGTGGCCGCTGGCTATCGGATGACCGTTACTGGACAGGGTGCGACCGTTCTGTGGGGCTCCAGCCTGATGAGCGCGTTCTGCGCTTTCGTCGCCATCAAAGGCTTCCCAGTGCTGACTCTTGATGCCACCGGCTTTGAACTGCGCAGTCGGCTTCGCACTGTCCGTCTGAATTGGCACGATGTGACGAGGTTCTATTGCGTTCGATTCATGAGCCTTGGCGGAAAGAATAATTTTGTGAGATACGAGGCCACCCCCGGACAGCCCTGGTTGATGTTGGGCGGCTTCAACATCTCTGCGGAGGAACTTGCAGAGCTCATGACATTGTGGCGAGCTCAAGCTCTGCGGCAGAAGTCGCCGCTTTTCATCCGAGGCCAGCCATTGAATAATCTGGAAATCACCTAAGAAGTCCGCTGTTGCCCCGTAGCTGATTCGCCGGGTGTCCTTGCGATGGATCAATCAGGTGTGCTTGACGCGAGATGTTCGAACCTGAACTGGAAAGGGTATCAACGACTGGCCGTATTTGTCGCAGGACTTGGCGTCGGCAGCTTTTTCTTCTGCTTCATATTGAGCGGATTGCTGTTGTATTCTCATCGCCCAGTCCATCCGGACGTCACCCTTGGTTACACATATTTGTTTAAGATCAAGTCGCACGAAATCTATGGAAACTATTTTGAGCTGGTGGCCGTAACCATAGGGCCTTGGGCTTCATGGATTTGTGGCTTGATCGCGGGGTCGTTTGCATCCTTGTTTGGGATCAGCCGAAATTCACGCACGTTGCGACTGCATATATTTGCAGGGGCCGTGACGTCTTTGGCCTTTAACTTGGCGGCTTGGCAAGCTTGTACGTACCTATTCCGACCCTAAGTCCAACGCACTCTGGCAGCTTCCTAAGAGCATTCGGATCATCAGCTCGGGATCGATCAAAGGCCGACCGATACTGCTGTAGAAAATCGGACGCGAGGCTGCGCTCGCTTCGCTGCCCAGAGCGGCGGATTCAGACGTCGGACGAGCAATGAGCGAGTTGCTGTGCGCGGCTAGGCACTGTTAGTATCGCGCCATGCCGTTCGCGATTACACTCCGCTTTGATCCCATCAGCGCTGTCCCTATCGAAGCGATGTGGCGCAAGCTGGCAGCCGACGGAATTGACGCCGATCGCTACCAACTTGGCTACGCTCCGCATATCACCCTGGCGATCTACCCCGACGAAACACCCCTCAACAGGCTACGCACCGCGCTTAAAGATACATGCCGAAATTGGGAGGCCCTTCCTGTTCGCTTGAGTGGATTAGGTGCTTTTCCGGCGGGCGGCGTCGTTCTATGGGCGGTGCCCGTTGTTACGGCCGAGTTGCTTGCCCGGCATCAGGCCATACAAACCGCACTTCCCGACCTTAATGCTCATGCGCATTATCGACCGGGAGCTTGGGTGCCTCACGTGACGCTATCGGGTGCCTTGCCTGACCCGGGGCTGGCCCTCATGGCTCTCCTACCAAATTGGGAGCCAATCACAGGCTTTCTCGACCGGGTGGACTTAGTGAGCTTCCGTCCTGTCGAAGTGCTGCAGAGTTTGGCGTGCGCTCGGAGCGCTACATAACCCAGAAAACTTCGCGCCGAACCCAGCTTCTTGGTACTAGGCCTTCTTCCGGTGCCAAATGCCGATCCGGATGTCGCTTCTTGGCCCTAAGCCGAATAAATACTCAAGCCATCGAGATGTCGGCTATGGGAGGTAGACCAGACGCCAGGCCGCACTGGCGTCACCCGCCGCTTATGACCCATAGCGGACTGCGAACTGAGGACAAGCTGCGCAAGCTCGCGGATGGACACTTGGCTCAAGGTTGTGTCATATTTGTTGCGCAACCACAAAAATCAGGCCGCTCAATGAATCGCTTGCTGTACATTCTAACCACTGCTCTGCAAGTTCTGCTTGGCGCCAATCTAGCTGGGTTTTTGATGGGAGGCGCCGAAGGCGCCGTGAATCGCTTGCCGTACATTCTAACCACTGCTCTGCAAGTTCTGCTTGGCGTCAGTCTAGCTGGGTTCTTGATGGGGAAAGGCGCCGGGGACATTCTCTATATAGGTCTACTCGCTTTGTTTTTTTCGTTACTTTTTTCGACCGTACGGTTGCGTCGGAGAGGCCTGTCGCTCAACGCAACCTCGGACGAGTATCGTCGTCAGGTGAGGTCGCTTCGCGACGAGGTGACACGAGTTTGATCCTGGCAGCCAAGTGTTACCTAGGCCAGTGAACGGTCATTTTGACCCTGAACGGGCAGTCGCTCAATGGACTGTTGGCGACCTCTTTCATACAGTGTCGCCTCTTGGCCCATCGCGACATTTTCTGCAGTTGCACAAGGGCGGTCGGGATCGGAGGACAGCGGACATCGCCGACGGTTTATGAGTACGCGGCCTAGTACGCCACTCTCGAATCGAGGAACTAAAAGTGGCGAAGAACTGAGGTCCTCGGCCCACTCATTCATGACCTGCCAAAAGCGCTTGAACATCACTGCGCACTGCTGTGGTTGACCATTGAGGTCATTCCGTCGCCAAAATCACGCGAGCCAGCTCCGACGGATTCTCGACAGCTGAGAAGTGGCCAGTGTTCCTGAGTGTCACCATCTTCGAAGCAGGAATCAGCGAGCGCGTACGTTCGCGTTCATCTGGCCGTGACCAATCGCTGTCGCCATAAATGAGCGTCACAGGCGCCGAGATCTGCCGATAATAATCCCGTGCTTTGCTCCAGGATCGCCAGCCTGCCAGCACCTTGCGTGCGCCCCGCTTGTATCCGGGGCGACGGGCGACTTCACCGAACTCGGCAAGCAGATCCGCCGGCAGTTTGCGCGGATCGTGATATCCGCCGCCCATGATCTTGCCGAGCACGATCTTGTTTTCGAGCGATGCATTGATCGCGCCGAGCACCGGGATTTGCAAGCTTCCGATGATGAAATTCGAAAACCAGTTGCCGCGTCGAATACCGTCTCCATAGCGGGTCTCGTAATCGTAGGGATTGATCGCATAGACTTGCTTCACGCTCTGTGGAAGCGACGCCGCCACCGTGAGGGCCAATGCGCCGCCGATCGACTCGCCGACGATCGTGACGTCCGAAAGATTGAGTTTCTCGATGAAGCGAATGACGGCTTGCCTGAAGTAGGGTTCGTCGAAACTCGCGCCCGAATCGATCGGGGAGTGGCCGTGGCCCGGGAGATCGATGGCGTAGACCGTGTGCGATCTGGCGAGGAGGGGCGCAAGCGCGCGGAAATACTCGAGCTGCGTCCGGATCGTATGGATGAGGAGCAGCGGAGGCCCACTGCCGGTCTTCTGAAAACGTACGCTTAGCTTATCCGATATCTTCAGCAAACTTGGTTTGGCTTCGATCACGCTGAGCATTCGATCTCTCCGTGCTTTGAGGGGGCGCGCCTTCAGGCGGCAGCTGCGTCGCGAACCTGTTCGGCCGCGGCATCCAAAAGCGCCTGAGCCAGATCGGGGTCGTTGACGACGCGCGATAGCGTCACCGCGCCGACCATCGTCGCGAGAATGGCCATGGCCTTGCCGCGGGAGGCCTCGTCGCCGGTCCCGGCGATGAAGCGGTCGAGCACATCGAGATGCGCTTTGATTCCCGCTTCGAATTCCGCCTTCACCTCGGGGCCTTGCCGGGCGGCATCCGAGCCGAGCGCCACGATCGGGCAGCCGTCCATCTTTTCACCGCGATGGTCGCCGCTGAGGTAAAACGAGATCACTGCGCCGAGTGGATCGTCAGGATGTGCCGCTGCCGCGTCCGACCATCGGCCGGAAGCGCTCTCCAATGCGCGCTTGGACGCCTCAACCGCCAGATCCTCTTTTGATGCGAACTGCTTGTAGAAGGCGCCTTGGGTCAGCCCGGCACCGTTCATCAGATCCTTGAGCCCGATGCCATCAAAGCCGCGCTCCCTGAAGAGGCGACTAGCCACATTGATCACGGTTTGGCGGTTCTCGGCCGCCTGAGTGCGACTGACTCGCATCGTGGATCTCCATTTGGATTTCGTTCGACTTCTATACCCAATATAGAGTTCGAATGCAATCTATCAATCGAGGCGGCTGGATTTGGCCGCCGCACGACGAAAGATCTCGCCTTTTCGGGATCACCTTTCCGTTATTTTGCAAAATTAGATTGTGGTCAACATCTATATCGCATATAGATGTCGTACGAAATCTAAAATACAAAGGAGACGGACATGAAGAGGGGTATTGCGGTGCTCGCTGGTGTTTTGGTGCCGGCGGGGGTGGCGACCTTCGTTGCTCTTGCGATTCCCGCGCATGAGGCCTCCGCCGTCATCGACCCGAGGCAGGAGCCCCCGATGGTCCGTCTGGCGACGGCCGCGCGCGTCAGCGGATCCGAACGCCGTTTCACCGGGACCATCGGCGCGAGAGTGGAAAGCAATCTCGGTTTTCGCGTTGCCGGGAAGATCGTCGAACGACTCGTGAATGTCGGTGAGCAGGTCAAATCCGGCCAGGCGCTGATGCGGATCGACGAAACCGACCTACGTTTGGCGGTGGCAGCGAAGCGCAACGCCGTCGCCGCTGCGCGTGCAGTTGTCGTTCAGACCGACGCCGACGAGCGGCGCTACGCCAACCTTGTGAACGAGGGATGGACGTCTAAACAGCGCTACGAGCAGGCGAAGGCCGCATCGGACACCGCCAAAGCGCAGCTTGCCGCGGCGGAAGCCGAAGCAGGGGTCGCCGAGAACCAGGCAACCTATTCCATCCTGGTGGCTGATGCGGACGGAACGGTCGCTCAAACACTTGGCGAGCCGGGACAAGTGGTCTCCGCCGGCCAAACGGTCGTTCGGCTGGCACAGTCCGGTCCTCGCGAAGCTGTGGTGGCGCTTCCCGAAACGATGCGGCCGGCGATCGGTTCGCTCGCCGATGCAAGCCTCTATGGGAGCGAAGGGCGCCGCCATAGCGCACATCTTCGGCAGTTGTCGGATTCCGCCGATCCGCAGACCCGCACCTATGAGGCCCGCTACGTGCTCGATGGTGACGCCGCGGCGGCACCACTTGGCGCGACGGTCACCATTCGGCTTGCAAACCAGGATAGTCAGCCCGAACTCCAGGTGCCGCTGGGAGCCGTGCTCGATGACGGCAGGACGACGGGCGTTTGGGTCTTCGACGGCGCCACCTCGACCGTACGCCTGCAGCCCGTCACGCTTCTGCGTGTGACCAGCGAAACGGCCGTTATCTCCGGATCGAACTCCGGTGACCAGATTGTTTCACTCGGCGCTCATCTCCTGCACGAGGGCGCTCGCGTCCGGACTGCGTCGGAAACCAGGAGCAACTGATGAGCTTCAATCTTTCCGCGCTCGCCGTCCGCGAGCGGGCCGTCACCCTGTTCTTCATCCTCCTGCTGGCGGCCGCAGGCGCCTACGCCTTCATCATGCTCGGGCGTGCCGAGGACCCGTCCTTCACCATCAAGACCCTGACGGTCACCACCGTGTGGCCGGGCGCGACGGCACGCGAGATGCAGGACCAGGTCGCCGAACCCCTGGAGAAGCGGATTCAGGAACTGACCTGGTACGACCGGGTGGAGACGACAACGCGGCCCGGTTATGCCTACATGACGGTGACGCTGAAGGACAGCACGCCGCCATCGAGCGTGCAGGAGGAATTCTATCAGGCCCGCAAGAAGCTGGGAGATGAAGCGCGCAAGCTGCCCTCTGGCGTGCTCGGCCCCTTCGTCAACGACGAATATTCGGATGTGAGCTTCGCCCTTTATGCCCTCAAGGCCAAGGGCATGCCGATGCGCGAGCTCGCCAGGCAAGCCGAGGTCATCCGTCAGGACCTCCTGCACGTGCCCGGCGTCAAGAAGATCAACATCCTCGGCGAACGTCCCGAGCAAATCTTCGTCGAGTTTTCCTATGCCAAGCTGACAACCCTCGGTGTGTCGGCAACGGATATCGTTGCCGCCTTGCAGCGGCAGAACACGGTGACACCGGCAGGCTCGATCGACACCAAGGGGCCGCAGGTCTTCATCCGGGTCGATGGCGCTTATGACAGCGTCCAGGCGATTGCCGACACGCCCATCGTCGCTGCCGGGCGAACGCTGAAGCTTTCCGACATTGCCGAGGTCCGCCGCGGCTACGAGGATCCACCCACCTATATCATCCGACACCAGGGTGAGCCCACCATCATGCTCGCGGCGGTGATGCAGGAGGGCTGGAACGGTCTGGCGCTCGGCAAGGCGCTGGAGGACAGGTCCGCAGCCATCGCTGGGACACTGCCGCTCGGGATGACCCTGGCCAAGGTCAGCGATCAGGCCGTCAACATCACCTCGGCGGTCGACGAGTTCATGATGAAGTTCGCGATGGCGCTCGGCGTGGTGCTGCTGGTGAGCCTGCTCAGCCTCGGCTGGCGCGTCGGCATCGTTGTCGCGGCTGCCGTTCCTTTGACGCTGGCCGTCGTGTTCCTCATCATGTTGGAGACCGGCCGGTTCTTCGACCGTATCACCCTCGGCGCCCTTATCCTGGCGCTCGGTCTCCTCGTCGACGACGCCATCATCGCGATCGAGGTGATGGTGGTGAAGATGGAAGAAGGCATGGACCGCATCTCGGCGGCAGCCTATGCGTGGAGCCACACTGCGGCGCCGATGCTGTCCGGAACACTCGTGACGATCGCCGGTTTCCTGCCAGTGGGCTTCGCCCGCTCGACCGCCGGCGAATATGCCGGCAACATCTTCTGGGTCGTGGGCTTCGCCCTTATCGTCTCCTGGATCGTCGCGGTGATCTTCACGCCCTATCTTGGCGTCAAGATGCTGCCCGCGATCAAGCCGGTCGAAGGCGGTCATCACGCGATCTACGGAACGCCCAACTATCAGCGCCTGCGAGGCCTCATCACCTTCGCCGTCCGCCACAAGTTCCTGACCTGCAGCATCGTCGCCGTCGCCTTCGCGCTTTCCGTCGTCGGCATGGGCGGCGTCAAGCAGCAGTTCTTCCCGACCTCCGACCGCCCCGAAGTGCTAGTGGAGGTTCGCTTGCCGGAAGGCACCAGCATCGAGACGACGACGGCCACCGTCGAGAAGCTCGAGGGCTGGCTGCACGATCAATCCGAGGCCAAGATCATCACGAGCTATGTCGGTCAGGGTGCGCCGCGGTTCTTCTTCGCGATGGCGCCGGAGCTGCCGGATCCGGCCTTCGCCAAGATCGTCGTGCTGACACCTGACGCGGAAGCGCGCGAAGTTTTGAAGCACCGGCTCCGGCAGGCCGTGTCACAGGGCCTTGCTCCCGAGGGCAATGTGCGCGTCACCCAGCTCGTGTTCGGACCCTATACGCCGTTCCCGGTGGAGTTCAGGGTCATGGGACGAGATCCCACTCAATTGTACGCGATCTCCCAGAAGGCTCTCGAAGTTATGCGTGGCGTTCATGACGCGCGGCAGGCAAATCGGGATTGGGGCGATCGCACGCCCGTGCTTCGCTTCATCCCGGATCAGGACCGACTGAACCTGATCGGCCTGTCGCCGGCCGAGGTGGGCCGCCAGCTCCAGTTCCTCCTCACGGGCATCGCCGTGACGCAGGTTCGCGAGGACATCCGCAATGTCCCGATCGTGGCACGTAGCGCCGGTGGCGAGCGGCTCGATCCGGCGCGTCTGGCGGATTTCTCGTTGATGAGCCGGGACGGCCGTTCGATTCCGCTCGACCAGGTCGGCCATTCGGAAATCCGACTTGAAGAGCCGATTATGAAGCGCCGCGATCGCACCCCCGTCGTCACGATACGCTCGGATATCAATGAGGCGACCCAACCTCCGGAGGTCTCCAAGGAGATCAAGACGGCCCTGCAGCCCCTGATCGCATCTCTTCCGGCCGGCTATCGTATCGAGCTGGGCGGATCGATCGAGGAGGCAACCAAGGCCAATGACGCGTTGGCGACGATCTTCCCGGCCATGATTGCCGCCATGCTGATCGTCGTCATGCTGCAGGTGCGATCCTTCTCGACGATGGCCATGGTCGTGCTGACGGGACCACTTGGCCTCGTCGGCGTCGTGCCGATGTTGCTGATCTTTCACCAGCCGTTCGGATTCAACGCGATTCTGGGCCTGATCGGACTGGCGGGCATCCTGATGCGCAACACTCTGATCCTGACCGAACAAATCAAGGAGAACCTTGCCGCCGGACTTGATGACTATCACGCCGTCATCGAGGCGACGGTGCAACGCACGAGGCCCGTGATCCTCACCGCATTGGCCGCCGTGCTGGCCTTCATCCCGCTCACGCATTCCGTGTTTTGGGGATCGATGGCCTATACGTTGATCGGCGGCACCGCAGTCGGCACGGTCCTGATTCTGCTGTTCCTTCCCGCGTTCTATGCCGCGTGGTTTCGGATCAAGCCGACCGCAGACAATAAGGACGAGGCTTCGCGCGAGAAGCCGGAATTGCAACCAGCATTGGCAGCCGAGTAAGGCTCTGTTGCTCCAATGAATCGTCCGGTCCGAACAGGAAGAGAGTCCGACGAGGCCCGCGCGCGGATTCTTGGAGCGGCCGAAGAGCGCTTTCGCCGCGTCGGCCACCACAGGACGTCGGTGGCCGAAATCGCCGCTGAACTCGGCATGAGCCCGGCGAATATCTACCGCTTCTTTCCGTCCAGGATTGCCATCGACGAGTCAATATGCGGGCGTCTGATTAACGAGGTTGCCGACATCGCCTTTGCGATCGCACGCACCGACGCGCCCGCCACGGAGAAGCTTGAGCAACTGCTGCCTACTGTTCACCACCACACGAAGATGATGCTGGTCAAAGCCCATGCAC
The DNA here is from genome assembly GCF_024199845.1 of Bradyrhizobium sp. CCGB12. Taxonomy (NCBI): domain Bacteria; kingdom Pseudomonadati; phylum Pseudomonadota; class Alphaproteobacteria; order Hyphomicrobiales; family Nitrobacteraceae; genus Bradyrhizobium; species Bradyrhizobium sp. CCGB12. Next base: position 8,776,909 of record NZ_JANADO010000001.1, read on the forward strand.
GATCTGATCGTCGCCGCCACGCAGGAGAACTGGTCGATCATTCAGGCACACATCAAGCGGATGCTGATGATCTTGGAGGCGCTCAGTTCGCGCGCGTTGACGTTCCACGTGTGCGCCTTGATCCGCAAATCGGAGGCGTCCTTCTCTGCGATAAGCAAGAAGTTTCCGCTGATATCCATGGTCTTGTCATCGGGCAGGCTGACATTCCCGGTCCAAGTCCCTTGCTCCCAAATAACGCTTCCATCGTCCGAGCAGCGTCCCCCGCCCGGAAGCTGTTGCCGTGGGCGCGCGACTTTATCTCGCACCGGAAGCCACGCAATCAACCGGATGGTGGAGGAGGACGGCAGGTCATATAGGTGAATTGGCTAGGAAAGCCACGGCTGCGGCGCGTGGCCTGCATTTTGCTTGACTAAATCGCGTGCCTGTCCCAGCGTCGTTGGCTGCGAGACGCGCGAGATGTCCGCTGGCGGGAAACATCGGGAGAGGTGATCATGATTGCGCTTTTGGGCCGATCAGATCCGGCAACCACGCAGGCCATTCAGTTTGCTCGGGGAATTCTCGAGGGCTCCGCGACCGCGTTCTACGAGGTCGACGGCAACCTGAACCTGAACCGTTTCGTGCTGAGCAGCGGTGTGCCGTCCGGCTTCCATGAGCAGTATATCGCGGGCATGAATCGGCTCGATCCGCTGCATCCGCGGGCGGCGAGCAATCAGTCTTTTGCCCGGCTCAGTGTCGCCATCGACCGATGCGGTACGCAAGAGGCTGCGACCTACCGCAATTTCGCCGGCCAATGCGGCATCTCCGACATGATCGAATTCTTCTTCCGTCGCAACGATCGCGTCGTGGCCGGCATGAGCGTGCTTTGGGGCCTGGGTTGCAAGATTCCCGAAGGCACGATGAATATCGCCGAAAAGATTCACGATTATCTTGAGTTCAACCTGATCAATCGTTTGTCGTCCCCGTCGGAAGAGGCTGCACGGTACGGCCTGACTTCGCGAGAACTGGAAGTCATCGAACTTCTTTGCTGCGGACGAACCAACCGCGAAATCAGCGAGTGTCTCAACATCGGCCTTGCGACCGTGAAGACGCATCTGATCCACATCTTCGAGAAGCTTGGCGTCGAGACCCGCTCGGCCGTCGTGGCGATGATGTCACGGCCGCATTAGCCCGGCGGACGGACTCGCTTCGAAAACGACCGCCTAGCCGCGGCGCTTTGCCGCGTAAATCCTTGTCTTTGCTCCGGCATCCACCGTTCGGTTGATTGCTGGCAGACGCTGAAGCCACCGACATTGAGGCCGCTCTAAGGAGATCGGCGCCTCTTCCGGTGATTGTCAGCGAATGTCATGTACAGTCTTGGTCTACCGCTCTACGCGCAGCGCATGGATCTTGCTTGCGCCGATTCCGCTCAGCCGACGCTGACGTCCGGCGGGATGGAAGGTCCTCCAGGACGAATTTCCGATCTCGCGCCTCCGCTGCTCGATGTTCATGGACTCACGGTCGGGATCGGGGAGGAGGGTTATCGCCTCGTCGACGGCATCTCCTTCAGTCTCCGCGCCGGCGAGACGCTGGGTGTCGTCGGCGAGTCCGGTTGCGGAAAATCGCTGACGTCCTTGGCGCTCATGGGTCTACTCCCGAGCGGGCTCACGGCCGCGGGAAAGGTGAGGTTCGAGGGCTCCGATCTTCTGACGCTTCCGGCATCCAGGCTTCGCGAGCTTCGCGGCGACCGTCTTGCGATGGTTTTTCAGGATCCGATGACGAGCCTCAATCCCGCGCTCACCGTCGGCTACCAGATCGCGGAGAGCCTCGTGCGCCATCGCAGGATGAGCCGAGGCGAGGCCCGCAAACACGCGGTGGAACTCCTTCGGAAGGTGAAGCTGCCGGCGGCCGAGCGGCGGTTCGACGACTATCCGCACCAGCTCTCCGGCGGTATGCGCCAGCGCGTCATGATCGCGATGGCGTTAGTCCGCAAGCCCGCGCTCCTGATCGCGGACGAGCCGACCACCGCGCTCGACGTCACCGTAGACACGGATCGTCCACCCTGTACCCTTCTGGCGTTCGTAGCCGGCCTTGAGGTGTAGACGGGCAGTACGGGCCGATCCGCCGGGATCAGCCTTGTCCACCTGTGCCTTGAGCACCTGCGTAGGAGCCGCGCCCCGGCAGAGCGGCCGCGATCGGCCTGGGTAACGCATGAGTTTTGGTCGAACGCGTCCGGTGGCACCGCAGGCCCGCCCGGCGTCGATACGGCCTCGATCACCAAGGGCTACTCGGTCTTCGCGGACCTGAGGTTCCGGCTCTGGGGTCCCGACGCGCCGGCGGCACCGCCGAAGCGGCCGATGTTCACCAAGCAGAGCGGCTTGCTCGGCGCGATCGCGTCGATGACCACCCGAGCGGTGCGGGAGCTGCGCTGGTCGAAATCGCGGTTCCCCTGCCAAAATGGGGCGCTCGCTTCGGACATCCACCGGATGGTTGATTGTTCCGGAGCGCGACATGCCGAACCCTTCGGCGCCGTGCTGGCAAGGTCGTCCGGTTTTGCGATGCGCCCTGCGTGGCACGCGGACGATCTGTTTCAACCGGGAATTCGACGGACATGCAGAAGACATTTGCCGACGCGGTGTTTCGCAACGGCCGGATATATACGTCGAACCGGCGGCAGCCCTGGGCGACGAGCGCTGCCGTCAGGGCCGGCCGCTTCGTTGCTGTCGGCGAGGAGCATGACATTGCGCCCTTCATTGGAGAGCGCACGGCGATCATCGACCTCAGCGGCCGGATGGCGATGGCCGGGATCATCGACATTCATAATCACATCATGATGGGCGGCCAGGCCGATCTCTACGAGCTGAGGTTCTCGTCGAGCCACAGCATTGCCAAGATCGCCAACGCCGTCCACAAGGCCGCCTCCGCCGCGAAGCCGGGCGCCTGGATCGTCGGTGGCCAGTTCGGCAACAATCTGCTGGCCGATCTCAACACCGCGGAATCCTTCGCACTGCTGGATGCGGCGAGCCTCGGTCACCCCGTCGTCTTGCGCGACGACAGCTATCACAATCGCTGGGCCAGCTCAGCGGCGCTGCGGCTCGCCGGCGTGGGGCACGACACGCCGAACCCGACCGACGGCGAGATCGGGCGCGACCTCAAGTCCGGCAGGCTCACCGGCCTGATGATCGAGGCTGCGTCCGGCCTCGTGGAGCGCGCGCTCGCCGCATCCGGACACTACACCGCGGAGATGGACCGCGCCGCGGTGGCGCGTTCGATCTCGGTCTTGAACGCTCATGGTGTGACGGCCTTCGTAGACGCGGCCAGCATGGAGCCCATCATGGCCGCGTTGAAGGGGCTCGACGATCGCGGGGAGCTGACCGCTTGGGCGGTCTGTGCAATGCCCGTGGTCGAGCCGGGCTTCATGTTCGGCAAGGCCGGCACGGATCTGTTCGAGGTGCGCGAGCAGTTCCGAAGCGTGCATGTGAAGCCGGACTACGCAAAGATGTTCCTCGACGGCGTACCCGGCGCCAAGACCGCAGCCTTTCACGAGCCCTACGTCGCGGATCCCGTACGCGGCTGCTGCTTTCGCGGTGCCACCATGATGAACGTGCCCGAACTCATCTCGTGGATCGGTCGTTGCGAGAAGCTCGGTCTCGCTGCCAAGATCCACTGCGCGGGCGACGCTTCCGTGACCCAGGCCCTCGACGCGGTCGATGTGGTACGGAGCTTCAACGGTCCGACCCAACTGGTGCATCACATCGCGCATGCGAGCTACATCGCTCCCGACGACATCCCGCGCTTCGCCGAACTGGGTGTCGCCGCCGACCTGTCGCCCATCATCTGGTACCCGACCGTCTTCCTCGAGGCGCACAAGGCCGCGATGGGAGCCGAACGCGCCGAGCGCTTCTGGCCGAACAAGGATCTCAAGGACGCTGGTGCGCTGATGGCCGGCGGCTCAGACTGGCCGGTGATCCCGATCCCCGATCCCTGGCAGGGCATCGAAGGCATGGTGACACGGCAAAATCCGACCGGCGATTTCCCCGGCAAATCGCTCTGGGCCGAGCAGGCGCTCGATCTCGCCACCGTGATCGACATCTACACCATCGATGCCGCGCGCGCGGCGGGGCTCAGTCAGACCATCGGTTCGATCGAGGTCGGCAAGTCGGCCGACCTGATCGTGCTCGACCAGATGATCTTCGACATTCCGCCGGACCGGCTTGCCGATACGCGGGTCGAGATGACTTTCTTCGAAGGCCGCAAAGTGTACGAGCGGGGGTAGTGCGATGGTCGCGGCGGATCACATCCCGGTCACGGTTCTCACCGGCTTCCTCGGCAGCGGCAAGACCACGGTGCTCAATCATCTCTTGCGCCAGCCCGCGCTGAACGGCGTCGTCGCCATCATCAACGAGTTCGGCGAGGTGGCCCTCGACCATCTCCTGGTCGAGGCCAGCGAGGATCGCCTGGCGCTGCTGGACAATGGCTGCATCTGCTGCTCGGTGCGCGAGGACCTGGTCGAGACGCTCGCGGACCTCGCATCGCGTCGCGCCGCGGGCACGATTCCGCCGTTCCACCGCGTGCTGGTCGAGACCACGGGTCTCGCCGACCCCGTACCGGTGCTGCACACGCTGATGACGGTGCCCGACATCATCGAGCGCTACCGGATCGATGGGATCGTGGCGACCGTCGATGCCGTCAATGGCCTGAACACGCTGGATACCCATCCGGAAGCCGTGCGTCAGATCGCGGTCGCCGATCGGCTGCTCCTGACCAAGACCGACCTTGCCCCGGATGATGCGCTGGTCCGGCTCGGTGCGCGGCTCGTGGCGATCAATCCGGTCGCGGCGAAGAGCCAGGTCCGGAACGGGATCGTCGATCCTGCGAAGGTACTGGATGCCGGACTGTTCGATCCGGCGGCGCGCTCCGCCGATGTGGCGGGTTGGTTCGAGGCGGCGTCGATCGCCGCGAACGAGCCGCATCATCACGCGCATCACCACTGCGAGGGCGAAGCGTGCGGGCATCATAGCCACCACACGTACGACGTCGGCGTGTCGTCCTACAGCCTGATCATCGACGAGCCGATCCGCCGCGATCCCTTTGCGCGCTGGCTCGATTATGTCGCCGCGCTGAAGGGCGAGGACCTGCTGCGCTTCAAGGCGATTGTCCATGTCGCCGAGCAGCCCAATACGCCGGTCGTGGTGCATGGCGTGCAGCATGTCTTCCATCCGCCGATCACCCTCGCGGCCTGGCCGTCGGACGATCGCCGCTCGCGCCTCGTCTTCATCGTGCGCGGCATCCCGCGCGAGATCATCGAAAACACGCTGTGCAAATTTGCGTCGATCAGCCGTGACGCGATCCAACGCTCGGCGGCGTAAGCGGCATTTATTCATCGGTTATTGAGGGAGAGGGACATGACTGAGAACAAGAATTCGAAGCTACCGTCGGCAGGCGGGTTCAATCGGCGCAGTCTGCTGAAGGCCGCCGGCGCCAGCGGGCTTGCCACGGCGTTCAATATGCCGATGCCCAACATCGCGCACGCTGCCGGCAACACCATCAAGATCGGTTGGGTCGGCTGTCTCTCCGGCGTCCGTGCGCCGTTTGCCGAGCCCGACACCTGGATCCACGAGCGGATCAAGAAGCATGTCAAGGATGGCCTGAAGATTGGCGGCAAGACCTGGCAGGTCGAGTTCGTCTTCAAGGACAACCAGTCGGACCCGAACCGCTCATCGGTGGTCGCCAGCGAATTGGTGCTGCGCGAAAAATGCGACCTGATCCTGGTCGAGGACGGTGACGCGCAGGCGCCGGTGCAGGAACTGTCCGACGCCCGCGGCATCCCCTCGATCTCGACCATGGTGCCCTGGCAGGGCTGGATGTTTCCGCGCAAATCGACGCCGGACAAGGGCTTTCCCTACAGCTTCCATTTCTTCTGGGGCGCCGACGATGTCGTGAAGAATTTCATGGGCATGTGGCAGTCGGTCGACACCAACAAGAAGGTCGGCACGCTCTATATCGATAATCCGGCGGGTACGGCCTTCTCCGATCCGAAGCTCGGATTGCCGGCCGGCATCGCGCAGGGCGGCTATCAGGAATTCGCGGCCGGCAAGTTCCAGATCGCGACCGACGACTTCACCAATCAGGTCTCGGCCTTCAAGAACAACGGCATCGATATCGTCTCAGGCTTTACCTATGGCAATCACTGGGTGACGCTGTGGAATCAGGCCGCGCAGGCAGGCTTCCGGCCGCAGATATGCACGGTGGCAGCAGCCTTCCTGTTCCCGAGCGCGGTGAACGCACTCGGCGATCGCGGCGACGGCATGTCCACGGAAGTATGGTGGACGCCGGCCTATCCCTTCAAATCGTCATTGACCGGACAGAGCGCCGGCGAGCTTGCCGCGGAATGGGAAACCACGACGGGCAAGCAATGGACCCAGCCGATCGGATACGCCCATGCCCTGTGGGAGGTTGCGCTCGCCGCCCTGCAGAAGAGCGACCCGAAGGACAAGAACTCGCTGCGCGATGCGATTGCGGGTCTCGACATGGAGACCGTGGTCGGGCCCGTCAAGTTCAAGGGCACTCCAATCAAGAACGTCGCGGTGACCTCGCTGTCGGGCGGGCAATGGCGCAAGACCAAGGGTGGCAAGTCGAAATACGAGCTGCTGATCGTGCACAACGGCACCGCGCCGTTCATCCCGAAGCAGGCCGACCTCGCGCTGCTCTCCAAGCTCGCCTGAGATGGCACCGCTCCTGCGCGTCAGCGGACTGTGCAAGCGCTTTGGCGAGATCGTCGTCGCCGACGATGTCGGCTTCGAGCTGGCGCGCGGCGAGTGTCTCGGCGTGATCGGCCCGAACGGCGCCGGCAAGAGCTCGCTGTTGAACCTGATCGTCGGCCTCGTCGGGGCCGACGGTGGGTCGATCGTGCTCGACGGTGAGGACATCACCGCCTTGCCGCCGCATCGCCGCGCGCGCAAGGGCCTCGGGCGCGCGTTCCAGATTCCGCAGCCGTTTCCGCATCTGTCGGTCTATGAGAATGCGCTGGTTGCCGCCTGTTACGGCGCCGGCCTCGCCGGCGAGGCTGCGTCGACCTGGACGATGGAGGTGCTGCAGCGGACTGGGCTCGCGGCCAAGGCCGACAAGCTCGCCGGCGCCCTGCCGTTGATCGACCGCAAGCGGCTGGAGTTCGCCAAGGCGCTGGCATCCAGGCCGACATTGATCCTGCTCGACGAGATCGCGGCCGGCCTGACCGAGCCCGAGGTCGAGCGCCTGGTTGCCATCATTCAGTCGGTCAAGGCTGATCACGCGATCATCTGGATCGAGCACATTCCGCACGCCTTGCGCGCGGTTTCGGATCGTATCCTGGTGCTCAATTTCGGCCGCAAGGTTCTGGAGGGACCGCCGGCGGATGTCATGGACAGCGCCGTGGTGCGCGAAATCTACATGGGACTGAAGGCCGATGGCGTTGCTTGAGGTGAACGGCCTGCAGATCTTCTACGGCGATCTCCAGGCCGTGTTCGATATGAACTTCGTGGTCGGCGACAGTGAAGCCGTTGCGCTCGTCGGGGCCAACGGCGCCGGCAAATCCACGTTTCTCAAGGCCCTGGTCGGATTGAACGAGGCACGCACGGGATCGATCTATTTCGACGGCGTCGACATCTCCCGTATGCCAGCCGAGCAGGTGTCGCGGCTCGGCCTGATCATGGTGCCGGAGGGGCGGCTGTTGTTCGATTCGCTCTCGATCGAGGAAAATCTTCTGATGGGCACCGTCAATCGCCGCACCGGGAACTGGACGCTGCGACGGGTGTTCGACCTGTTTCCGATCCTGCAAGAGCGGCGGCGGAGTTATCCGGGCCAGCTCTCCGGCGGCCAACAACAGATGGCCGCGATCGGCCGCGCGCTGATGTCCAATCCACGGCTACTGCTGTGCGACGAGATCTCGCTCGGGCTGGCGCCTGTCATGGTCGAGCAGATCTATCGTTCCTTCGCCGACATCCGCGGCGAAGGAACCGCCGTCGTGCTGGTGGAGCAGGACGTCAAGCGCGCACTTGCCGCGTCCGAGCGTGTCTACTGCCTGCTGAAGGGGCGGGTGTCGCTCACGGGGCCGGCGCGCGAGATGCAGCCCGAGCAACTGACGCACGCCTATTTCGGCAATTAGCAAGCGATTCGGTGGGGACATGATCTGGGTTGAGACATTGATCAACGGGGCCATGCTCGGCGGCCTTTATGGCCTGCTCGGCATCGGGCTTGCGCTGGTGTTCGGCGTGATGCGGGTGGTCAACATCGCCCATGGCGAGTTCATGGTGCTGAGCGCGTTCTTCGCGGTGCTGCTGGCCGCGCTGTTTCCGTCGGTGCCGCCGCTGTTGATGCTGATCCCGGTGATCGCCGTATCATTCGTGGTCGGCTGGATCTACCAGGCGGCGATCGTCAATCGGGTCGCCAAATCGCCCGATCCGCTGGCGCCGCTGCTGCTGACCTTCGGCGTCTCGGTGATCCTGCGCAATGTGATGGTCGAGGTGTTCGGCGCCGATGTGCGCAGCCTGCAGGTCGGCGATCTGTCGCGCGCGAGCCTGGAGGTGGCCGGGCTGAACATCGGCATCATGCCGCTGCTCACGCTGGTGCTCGCCGTGATCCTGTTCATGGCGCTGCAGTTCATCCTGCAGCGTACGGAATTCGGGCGGATCGTGCGTGCCACGGCGGACCGCCGCGACATTGTCCGGCTGGCCGGGGTCAAGCCGGACCGCGTCTACAACTATGTCATGGGCCTGTCGCTTGCGCTCGGCGCGATCGCCGGCGTGCTGCTCGCGGTACGCTCGAGCTTTACGCCGTTCTCGGGCGCCGAGCGGCTATTGATCGCGTTCGAGGTCGTCGTGCTCGGCGGGCTCGGCTCGTTCTGGGGCGCGCTGCTCGGTGGCATTGCGCTCGGCATGGCGCAGCTGATCGGACTGAAGATCGATCCCAATGCGGGACTGCTCTACGCGCACCTGCTTTTTCTCTGCATGCTGCTGATCAGGCCGTCGGGTCTGGTCTCGAGCAAGGCTTGATGCCGATGTCGACACGGACCATCCTTGCCGCCTGTACCGTCGTTTTCGTCACAATCGGTGCCGGCGCGCCCTTTGTCCTCAACGAAGGATTTCTGCGGCTCGCGACCGAATGCTTGCTGCTGCTCACGATGGCGCAGATGTGGAATTTGCTGGCGGGCTATGCGGGTCTCGTCTCGCTCGGCCACCAGGTGTTTGTGGCTTTCGGCGCCTATGCGCTGTTCCTGACTTCGGGCTGGCTCGAAGTGACGCCGATCTGGGTGTTGCCGGTGGCGCCGCTGATCGCGGCGGCCGTGGCCGCCGTGATCGCCTTTCCGCTGTTCCGACTGCGCGACGCCTACTTCTCGATCGCGATCTGGGTGTTCGCGGAGATCATCGGCGCGCTGGTGATGAAATCGCCGCTCGCCGGCGGCACCTCGGGTCTTCCCTTGGCCACCAGCAGGCTGATCGATTTCGATTGGTTCGAGCCGATCATGTTCTGGCTGGCGGGCGGACTGACGCTCGGCACCATCGCGGCGCTATACCGGCTGATGACGTCGAGCTTCGGCCTCGGTCTGATGAGTGTGCGCGACAATGATTTGGCAGCGATGAGCGTCGGAGTCGACGTCCGGCACAACCGCTTCGTCGCTTTCGTGCTGTCGGCGGCGGGATGTGGTCTTGCGGGAGCGCTCAGCTTCATGGGCAATCTCTACATCGCGCCGCTGGCGGCGTTCGACCCCAACTGGTCCGTCTACATGATGTTCATCGTCATCATCGGCGGCATCGGTACGCTCGAGGGCCCGATCCTCGGCGTCGTGATCTTCTTCGGCCTGCGTGAACTGATGACCGGCCCGCTCGGGCTCTCCGGGGGCTGGTATCTCGTCGGGCTCGGGGTCATTGCCGTCATCGTCATGATGGTGGCGCCACGTGGCATCTGGCCGGTGCTACGCGATCGGATCGGGGTGCGATTGCTCGACGTCCACCGTTCGTCGCCGCGTCCGGCTCCCGACGTGGTGCTGCAGAACGTCTCGGAAAGGACGACTTGATGAGTGCTACCGACGTCACCTATCGCGCGGCAACCGAGCTTGCGAAAATGCTGGCAGCCGGCCAGATCAGCGCATCCGAGCTGCTGGACGAGCATCTCGCGCGGGTGCGCAAGTTCAATCCGGCCGTCAACGCCGTGGTCGCGCTCGACGAGGAGGGCGCCCGCAAGGCGGCTCGGGCAGCCGACGAGGCCCGCGCACGCGATGCGGCGCTGGGTCCGCTGCATGGGTTGTCCATGACCATCAAGGACACGTTCGAGGTCACCGGGATGACCGCGACCTGCGGCCTTGAGGAGTTGCGCGATTATCGCCCGGCTGCGGATGCCGAGGCTGTCGCCAGGCTGCGCGCGGCAGGCGCGATCGTCTTCGGCAAGACCAATCTGCCGCCGGCGGCCGCCGATCATCAATCCTGCAATCCCGTGTTCGGCCTGACGCGCAATCCCTGGAACGTCGAGCGGACGGTCGGCGGTTCGTCCGGAGGCTCGGCGGCCGCGCTCGCGGCAGGCTTCACGCCGCTCGAGCTCGGCAGCGATATCGGCGGTTCGATCCGGGTTCCTGCCCACTTCTGCGGCGTGTACGGCCACAAGCCGAGCCATGGGATGGTGCCGCTGGAAGGCCACATTCCACCGCCGCCCGGTCACCTGTCGCAGCCCGAGCTCGGCGTCGCCGGACCGCTGGCGCGCAGCGCATTCGACCTGGAACTGATGCTCGACATCATCACCGCCGCGCCGGAGCTGAAGCGGACCGCGTTTCGCATCGATCTGCCGCCCGCCCGCCGCAGCAATCTCAGCGACTTCCGTGTCGCGGTCTGGAACGACGCGTCGGCCTATCCGGTCGACAGCGCCTATGCGGCCACGATCGATGCGTTGGTCGAGGATCTCAGACGGTTCGGCGTCAGGGTCGTTACTGCGGCGCGGCCGGCGATCGATCCGGCGCAGAGTTTCCGCATCTATATGCAAACCCTGTTCGGCATCATCGGTGCCGGCTTTCCGCCGCCGGTGCGGGAGGCGATCGTTGCGGGCGGCAGGACGGCGCCCGAGGGCAGCTATCCGCGCATGGTGGCCGACGCGGTCGGCCAGAGCCTCGCGGAGTTCGCCGCGGCAGCCGAGCAGCGCGAGCATCTCTTCCGCGTCTGGCGTGACTTCTTCACGCGCTATGACGTGCTGCTGTGTCCGATCACGCCGACGGTCGCATTCCCGCATGACGTGGCCCGGCTCGACATGGCGGCGCAGTTCGACCGCCGCATCGTCGTGAACGGCAAGGCGACGCCCTACATGGACAATCTGATGTGGCCCGGCCTGGTGACGGTGGCGAACCTGCCCGCCACCGCGATCCCGACGCGTCGGCTGGTCGACGGCCTGCCGGCTGGCCTGCAGATCGTCGGACCATATCTCGAAGATCGCACGACGCTGAAGTTCGCCCAGCTCCTCGAACGCGAATTCGGGGGCTTCATGCTGCCGCCTTTGTGAGTATGCTTGCGCTCGAAGTAAAAGGGAGAGCGGCATGAGTTCGAAGTCATGGGGCCGAATCGTTGGGCTCGCGCTTGCGGGAGCGGTCACGTCGGCAACTTCTTCGTTCGCGGAGACGAGAGTTTTGCCGTTGGCGGCAGCCACGCACCCGATGGATGGGCTGACCGCGGATGAGATTCGCGCCGCTGTCGATTTGCTGCGCAGTGCCGGAAAGTTCGATGCCGCCGCGCGGATCGTCTCGATCACGCTCGACGAGAACGCCAAGGATGAGGTGCGCGCGTGGCAGCTGGGACAGACTTTCGCGCGCCGCGCAATAGCGACGCTGCTTGCCGATGGCCGCCTTTATGAGGCACGGATCGATCTTGCGACCCGTAGTCTGGCCGGCTTCGACGAGATCGGGGATCGGCAGGCCGCGCTGACGATCGACGAACTGATGTCGGCGGGCGAACTGCCGAAGCAGGATCAACGCTGGATCGCGGCGATGGCCAAGCGCGGCATCACCGATTTTCGCAACATCATCTGCCTGCCCTTGACCGTCGGTCCGGTGGCCGATCCCGACATGAGGGGGCGCCGGCTGCTCAACGTTCCCTGCGTCGACACGACGGGCGCGGGCAACAATCTCTGGGGCAAGCCGATCGAGAATCTGATCGCACAGGTTGATCTCAAGTCGCGGACGGTGTTGTCGGTGGACGATCTCGGCATCGTCCCGCCGCCCGCGCCGACGCCGTCTCACGCCTATGCCGATTCCGGCAAATACCGCGCGGTGCCGAAGCCGATCGAGATCGCCGCTCCGAAAGGCTCCAACGTCACGGTGGAGGGCGGCAAGGTCCGCTGGGACAATTGGTCCTTTCACGTTCGCCTCGAGCCGCGTGTCGGCGCAGTTTTGTCGCTGATCCGCTACGACGATCACGGTATCAGGCGCGACGTGGCCTATCAGCTTTCGGCGAGCGAGATGTTCGTACCCTACATGGACCCGGCGCAGACCTGGTCGTTTCGCGCCTATATGGACATCGGCGAATACGGCTTCGGCGTGCTGTCGAGCGAACTGCGACCCGGCGAGGACTGTCCCGGCAACGCGCACTTCCTCGACCTGACCATCTCGGACACCAAGGGCGCGCCGGTGGTCTCCCGAGGCGCGGTCTGCATCTTCGAGCGCCCGACCGGCGATCCGATCTGGCGACACAGCGAGCTGATCAACAATACCGCGGAGGGACGGCCGAACAACGAGCTCGTGGTGCGGATGGCGCCGGTGGTCGGTAATTACGACTACATCGTCGACTACGTCTTCGATCGCGCCGGCGACATCGACGTGCGGCTCGGCGCCTACGGCATCGACGCCACCAAGGGCGTGGCAAGCCGGACCTTGAGCGATCCGAGCGCGGCGGTGGATACCGCCTACGGTACGCTGGTCGACGGGCGGCTCCTTGCCGTCAATCACGATCACTACATGACCTTCCGGATCGATATGGATGTCGACGGCACCGGCAACCGCCTGGTCGAGGATCGCTTCGGCGTCCGCAAGCTGAACGGTGAGGGCACGCGGAAGAGCCTCTGGCAGGTCGATACCAGGCCGGTCGCGACCGAAGGACCCATCACCACGCCGCTCAATGCCGCCCAGTTCAGGATCGAGAGCGCCGTCAGGACCAACAAACATGGCTATCGCACGAGCTACCAGCTCATGCCGGGCCATTCGGACGTGTCGCTGCTGGCCAAGGACGATCCCGTCCAGCTTCGCGCAGCATTCAGTGCCTATACGTTGTGGGCCTCGGCCTACGCCAAGGATGAGAGATACGCTGCGGGTCTTTATCCGAACCAGAATCAGGAAGTCGACGGTCTGCCGAAATGGACGGCGGCGAACCGTCAAATCGAGAACCGAGATCTGGTGCTGTGGTACACGGTCGGCTTCCGCCACGTGCCGCGCGCCGAGGATTGGCCGGTCATGCCCGGCCTGTGGCACGGCTTCCGACTGCGTCCCTTCAACTTCTTCGACCGCAATCCCGCGCTCGACGTGCCGCCGGTGGCCGAGGTCACCAAATGATCCGTCGCTCGGTCGCTCTCGGCATGGTCATCGGCGTCCCGTTGCTGGCGGGACAGATGGCGATGGCGGCGTCTCCCGGTGAGTTGCTCTACCTGAGTCAAGGAGATTGGGAGCGGCAACCGGCCGCGAGCAAGATCGCGCTCGCAGCCGATTTCATGCGGATCTTCTGCACCGACCAGACCATGTCGCCGATCGCGCTGGCCGGTTGCCTCGACAAGGACAGAGCCGACGGCGCGATGTTCGAGCGCGCCATCGCCTGCGTGGGCGCGATCTCAAGCGGCCGCTGACAGGCCTGCGCCGATCCCTTCAGCCATATCAGTCACGTCGTTGCTTGTGAGGATCAGCGGCGGCGACAGGATGATGTTGTTGCCGGAGACGCGCAGCATCACGCCGGCCTCGTAGGCTGCGTCTGCCACCTTGCCCATCGTCTTCTTGTCCACCGGCTTCTTGCTGTCGCGATCGGCCACCAGCTCGATGGCAGCCATCAGGCCTTTGCTCCTGACGTCGCCGACGATCGCATGCCGGGCCTTGAGTTGGGCGAGGGCGCTCGCGAGATCCTTGCCGCGCGCGGCGGCGTTCTCGTCGAGCTTCAGGCGCCGGGTCTCGGCCAGCGCCGCCAGGCCGGCCGAGCAGCCGACCGGATGGCCGGAATAGGTGTAGCCATGCCCGATCGAGCCGAACGAGGTGGTGTCGGCCTCGAAGGCTTCCGCAACCCTTTCGCCGATCATTGTCGCGCCGAGTGGAAAATAACCCGACGTGATCGCTTTCGCGATCGTCATCATGTCCGGCTTCACGCCCCACAACCGCGAGCCGGACCAGGCGCCGGTACGGCCGAAGCCGGTGACGACCTCGTCTGCGATCATCAGGATCCCGTGGCGGTCGCAGATCTCGCGCGCCAGCTTCATGAAATCGTCGGGCGGCACGATCACGCCGCCGGCGCCGAGCACCGGCTCCATGATGAAGGCGGCGAACGTGTCGGCACCCTGGAACGCGATCTCATCCTCCATGGCCGCCGCACAGAGTTGCGCGAGCTTTGCCGGATCGGTCTCGTTGAAGGGATTGCGATAGGTCCATGGCGCGGGGATATGGAAGACGCCGGGCAGCAGCGGCTCGTAGTTGCGACGGAAATTGGCGTTGCCGTTGACGGACGCGCCGCCGAAATGGGTGCCGTGATAGCCTTTGCGCAGCGCCAGGAATTTGGTGCGGTCGGCCTGGCCCTTGATCTTCCAGTATTGCCGTGCGAGCCGCAGCGCGCTTTCGACCGAATCCGAGCCGCCGGAAGTGAAGAAGGTGCGGACCATGCCTTCCGGCTTGAACCATTCGGTGAGTTCGTAGGCCAGTTCGATCGACGGTCCGGTCGAGGTGCCGCGAAAGCCCGAATAGTAGGGCAGCGCGGAAAGCTGGTCCGCGATCGCCTTCTTGATGGGATCGCAACTGTAGCCGAGGTTGACGTTCCAGAGTCCGCCAACCGCGTCCAGCACCGTCTTGCCCTCGATGTCGGTGACGTGAACGCCTTCGGCCTTCATCACGATCCGCGGCGGCTGCGCCCGCATCTCGGCCGGGTGCGCCATCGGGTGCCAGATCGGCTTGGCGTTGTTCTCGAGCAAAAAATTCTTGTCGCGCATGGTGGCTCTCTCAGTCGAATTCCAGTCCGAAATGACGTAAGGCCTCGCTGTAGGACGCGGCAGGATTTCTGACGTCGAACAGGACGGTGCGCATATTGCACGCGGCAGCGCCGACAATGTTGCGGCGCTGGTCGTCGACGAACACGCAATCCTCCGCTTCCAGCGCCAGGGTATCCCATACGCTTTGATAGGCGCGCGGATCGGGCTTCAGGATCTTGGTATGGGTGGCGTCGACGATGGCATCGAAGCACGCCAGAACGGCAAGCCGGGTGCGGAAGTCGGCGCCATAAAACAGGTCGAGCTCGTTGGACAGAATGGCGAGCCTGAATCCGGCATCACCGACGATCCGGATCGCCTTCTCCGCCTCGGGCCGGATCACGGTGGCAGGATCGGCGCCGCGCGCCCGTTTCACGAAGGTCTCCATGTCGGCCCAGTCTTCGCCGAGCATGCGTCCGACCTCGCGGCTGCGCGTCAGCCAGTAATCGCGCTCGGAAATCTCGCCGCGCTGCATCGAGATCCACAGGGGATCGCTGTCGGGAGCGAACGGTCCGAGCCATTTCAGCGTGCAAGGGTCGAGGCCCAGCGCGCGTTCCGTCATGTCGTGCGTCTCGAACAACGTCTTCGAGATCACACCACCGAAATCCAGCACAAGCGCCTGTGCGAGTGGCCGGCTCACGCGGCGACCGTCGTCTTGCCTGCAGGCACGATGCCGGCGTCCACCCAGCGGTCGAAAATCCGCAGGACCGTCTCGTTGAAAGTTTTGCTGTTGATGTGCGCCTTGATCTCATGCAACTCGACCGGGGACGCGACCGCAGAGCGCATCTCGTCCACGAAGGCGGAGAGCCCTTCGGGATCGTGCAGGGCTTCGCCCTCCTGGTCCCATTGCTGGATACCGCCGGACGGCAGCACGAAGGCGACGGGCGCGGCGGCCCCCGACAGCTTTTTCGCGATCGCCCGCGCGATCCTGCGGCGGTCGTCCGGTCGCGACGTCGCGGAGGCGAGCAGGCGGTTGTGGGCGTGGAAAGGTCTCTCCGTCAGCTCCTGCGGCGTCGGCAACCACGCCGGAAAATCGACCATGTCGATCGCGCCGGGCGCTACGATCTGCGGGATGCCGGCTCTGCCGGCGTTCTCCAACCGGTCGGAACCGGAGTTTACCACCGATCCCGTGAGCAGGTTGGCGACCTCCTGCAGGCTCAGATCGAGCACGGCCGCGAAACCGCGCTGCGCTGCGATCGCCTCCATCGCGCGGCCGCCCATGCCCGTGGTGTGGAACACGACCACCTCATAGCCGCGCTTCTCAAGCTGCGGCTTGAGTTCGACCATATAGGCGAGGCAGCTCTTGCCGAGCGACGTGATCGCGACCACCGGCTTGTCGGTGCGCGGTCTGACGGCGCTACGTGCCGCCCCCACGATCGCACCGCAGGCCTGCGACAGCACCGCGGTGCAGGTCCCATTGAGGCCGTAGAGGCCTCCTGCCCACAGGATCATCATCAGGTCGGCCGCGACCCGCTCCGGCGGAATCAGATGCGAGAATGCGACCGTGGAGACGATCAGCTTGGGCATGCCGAGCGGCAGGGCCTGGGCGACATCGAGCGCGAGATCCGTTCCCATCGTTCCGCCGATCGCGATGACAGCATCGATCGCGTCGCGCGCGGCGAGATCGCGCGCGAGATTGGCGGCGCCGAGCGCCATCAGCGACATGGCCGAATTCTCGTCGCCGCTCGCGGCTACCGCTTCTATGGTCGTGTCTGCTGCCGCGGCCACCGCATGCTTGTCGTGTTCGGCCGGGTAGGGTGGATCGCCGAGCACGCTGATATCCATCTTGATAGTGTCGCCGCCCGCCCTTGCGATGCAATCGCGCATGAACAGCAATTCGTCGGCTTTGGTATCCCCGGTTCCGATCAGGAGGATTCGAGGCTTCTTGGTCTCTTGCATCTGTCAGAGCTCGCCAGTGCGCTTGAAAGTGTCGAACAACGAGAGTCCACCGGTCGGGCTGGATGTCCGACCGTCGAGTTGGGCTAGGCTAAGGCTAGGGGGACACGAGCGGACACGACATCCACCTATCGGTTGATTGCTGCCAAGGCCTTGAATTGCCGAAGATTGAACCACGCGGGCGCATCAGCCTGCGGTCATTTTTACGCAGGTTCGAGCCCGTCAGATGCAGCAAGCGCAAATCGATCGGTTGAGGTCGGCCACCGTTCCGGCCCGGCAGCTTTTCATCGGAGGGCGGTCGAAGGCCGCGAATGGCGAGGCAAGGCTCGATGTCGTGTCGCCGATCGACGGCCGATCATTCACGACGATCGTCGACGGCGACGCGCAGGATATCGACCTTGCGATCAAGCAGGCGCGTCAGGCGTTCGACGGTGGAAGTTGGTCGCGGGCGACCCCGACCCACCGCAAGAAGGTCCTGCTGCGGCTGGCCGAACTGATCGAACAGCATGCGCTGGAGATCGCGGTGCTCGGCGTCCGGGACAACGGAACCGAGATCGCCATGGCGTATAAGGCCGAGCCGCTCTCGGCCGCCGGCACCATCCGCTATTATGCGGAAGCGATCGACAAGCTCTATGGCGAGATCGCGCCAACAGGACGCGATATCCTTGGTCTCGTCCATCGTGAACCGCTTGGCGTGGTCGGCGTCATCGTGCCGTGGAATTTCCCGTTGATGATCGGGGCGTGGAAGATCGGCCCGGCGCTCGCGACCGGAAATTCGGTGGTGGTGAAGCCGCCGGAGGCCGCCTCCCTCACGTTGCTGCGGCTTGCGGAGCTTGCAAGTGAAGCGGGACTGCCCGACGGCGTCCTCAATGTCGTCACCGGCCGCGGTGCGTCGGCCGGCGAGGCGCTCGCGCTGCATATGGATGTAGATGCGTTGGCCTTCACCGGCTCGGGCGCGGTCGGTCGTAGACTGCTGGAATGCTCGGCGCGATCGAACCTCAAACGTGTCCATCTGGAACTCGGCGGCAAATCGCCGAACGTCGTGTTCGCTGACGCGCCCGACATCCGGCAGGCGGCCAAGACATCGGTGAACGGCATCTTCCGCAATTCCGGCCAGGTCTGCGTCGCCGGCTCGCGCCTACTCGTCCAGTCGTCGGTCTACGATGAATTCATGGAGGCGCTGCTGGGCGCGACGGCGAACTTGAAGGTCGGCGATCCCCTCGACCTGACCTCGGATATCGGGGCGGTATCGAGTGCTGGCCAACTACACAAGAATCTCGACGCCGTGGTCCGAGCGCAGGAGGAGGGCGCGACGCGGTTGACCGGCGGCGAGCAGATCCGCGTCGAGAGCGGTGGCAGCTTCATGTCGCCCGCGATCCTGGCCGACGTCACGCCCGGGATGGAGTTGTGGCGCGAGGAGGTGTTCGGTCCGGTGCTCGCCGTCACGCGTTTCGACGACGATGACGACGCCGTTTCACTTGCGAACGCGACGCCCTATGGCCTCGCATCCGCTGTCTGGACCGGCAACCTGTCGCGGGCGCATCGCATGGTGCGTGCCATCAATGCCGGCGTCGTGCATGTCAACACCTATGGCGGCGCCGACATCACCGTGCCGCTCGGCGGCTTCAAGCAGTCCGGCTTCGGTCGGGACAAATCGTTGCACGCATTCTACGGCTATACCGACCTAAAGACCGCATGGATCGCGCTATGACCATCGCAGCTGTCGAGCGTACGGGCCTCCTTGGCAAGCTGATCGACGCCGAGCAGGAACGGTTCAAGACGTTGCATCCGCGCTCGGCCGCGGCCTGGCAGGAGGGCGGGCGAAACTTCCTCTATGGCGGACCGTCGCACTGGATGCGCCGCTGGGCCGGAGGCTTCCCGATCTACGTCGATGAAGCCGACGGCGCGCATATCCGCGATATCGACGGGCGCGATTACATCGATTTCTGTCTCGGCGACACCGGCGGCATGTGCGGGCACGCGCCGGAAGCGGTGACGGAAGCGGCGCTCTGCCAGCTCAAGCGCGGTACCACGATGATGCTGCCGACCGAGGACAGTCTCTGGGTCGGCGCCGAACTCTCCCGCCGTTTCGGCCCGAAATACTGGACGCTGACGACGTCGGCGACCGACGCCAACCGAGCCGCGATCCGCATCGCGCGCATGATCACCGGTCGTCGCAAGGTGCTGGTGTTTTCCGGGTGCTACCACGGCGGCGTCGAAGAGGCGCATGTCGAGATCCGCGACGGTCGCGTCGGCATGCGGAACATGATCCACCCGAACGGCGTCGACCATGATGCCGTGACGCGGGTGATCGAGTTCAACGATGTCGCGGCCTTGGAGGCCGCGCTCGCACACGGCGATGCCGCATGCGTACTGGCCGAGCCTTTGATGACGAACTTCGGCATGATTCCGGCCGCGCCGGACTTCCATCGCACGCTGCGGGACCTGACCCGTCGCGCCGGCGTCGTGCTCGTCATCGACGAGACGCACACGTTGTCTTGCGGACCTGGCGGCTATACGGCTGAGAACGGGCTCGAGTCCGATATCATCGTTGCCGGCAAGGCGATCGCAGGCGGCATTCCGGCCGGTGTGTTCGGTCTGAGCAGAGAGACCGCCGAACGGCTCTGGACACTCGTTCCCCACGTCAATCCGCGCGAGCGGCAATCGGCGCATCTCGGTTTCGGTGGCACGCTCGCAGGCAATGCGCTGACCATCGCGACTATGCGCGCGGTGCTGGAGAAGGTCCTGACGCCGGCGAACTACCAGCGCATGATCGCGACTGCCACGGATCTCGCGGACTCGATCCGCGAACTGATCGCGGCAAATCGTCTGCCCTGGCACGTCACCCAGATCGGCGCCCGCGCTGAGATCATGTTCATGCCGCGGCAGCCACGCAGCGGCGCCGACGTCATCGCCGGTCGACAACCCGATCTCGAAACGCTGCTGCACGCCTTCTACATGAACGAAGGCATCCTGGTGACGCCGTTCCACACCATGCTGCTGATGTGCCCAGCGACCTCGGCGCACGACGTGGAGCGCCACACGGCCGTCTTCGTCGAGTTTATCGACCTCCTGCGCAGAGCCGGAGTGATCTAGGGCCATGCCGCAAAAGCCGTTCGATCTCGGCGGGAAGGTCGCCATTGTGACCGGCGGCGGTAGGGGCATCGGTGCTGCGATCGTTACGCGCCTTGCGGGCGCAGGCGCGGCCGTGGTGATCGCCAACCGCACGCAGGACGTCGCCGAAACGCTGGCACGGGAACTCGCGGCCGACGGGTTGACCGTGCATTGCGTACCGTTCGATCGGTTCGACCGCAACAGTCTGCGTGTCTTGGTCGACCGTACCGCCGGGCGATATGGCCGGCTCGATATCGTCGTGCACAACGCGGGTGGTTGCCCGTGGTCGTCGATCGAAGACCTCGACGAGGCTAAACTTGACGAAGCGCTGGCGTTGAACCTCAACGCCAGCTTCTGGTTGGCGCAGGCCGCGATCCCGCATATGCGCGCAAACGGCTTCGGACGGATCCTGGTGACATCCTCGGTGTCAGCCCGGTTCGCGATGGGCGGTGGCGCGCATTACTCGGCGGCTAAGGCCGGGGTCAACGCGTTCATACGGGCCGCTGCTTTCGAACTGGCGCGCGACGGCATCACGGTGAATGGTGTGGAAGCCGGCTTCATTGCCAAGCCGGGGCGCGGCACCATGAGCGCGCCCGAGAACCGTGCCAGCCTCGAACGTTTCATCCCGGTCGGTCGCATGGGTACTGCGGACGACGTCGGTTACGCGATGCTCTATCTGGCATCCGTCGAGGCGAAATACATCACGGGACAAACCATCGTCGTTGACGGTGGTGCGACGCTCCCCGAGACCGGGTTTGCCGTTGAGCGGCAGTGGGGCCTCTAAATGGCGTCGCGGCTCGCGGGCAGAACGACACTCGTCACCGGAGCAGGTACCGGTATCGGCAGAGCGACGGCGCTGTTGTTTGCGAAACACGGTGCGCGCGTCGTGCTGTTCGGGCTCGGTGGTGATGATCTCGACGCCGCGGCGGCGGAGGCGGGCGGCCACGCTGTCCACGGCGACGTCACGCGAGTGGGTGACATCGCGAAAGCTATCGAAGTTTGCGGGCCGAGGCTCGACGTCGTGGTCAATGCCGCCGGCCTAATCGTCCCAGATCAGCCGGAGAGCGTATCCGACGATGTCTGGGCGAGGACGCTGGACGTCAATCTGACCGGCACGATGCGGATGTGTCGTGCCGCGTTGCCGTTGCTAAAGCAACGCGGCGGCGCGATCGTGAACATCGCATCCGTCGCCGCGTTCAATGCGAGTCCGGGCAGTGCAAGCTATGCTGCGAGCAAGGCGGCAGTCGTGGCCTATACGCGCTCGCTTGCCTACGCACACGGTGTCGACGGCATCCGCGCCAACGCGGTCGCGCCCGGCTGGGTTCGGACGCCGATGAGCGCCTACGAGATGGGTCTGCTGGCGCATCAAAATGACACATCCGTGGAGTCCGAATTCCGGGCCGTCGAACGACGGATTGCGCTGGGACGAATGGCCGAGCCGACCGAGATTGCCGCCTGCTGCCTGTTCTTGGCGGCTGACGAGGCTTCCTTTGTCACCGGTGCGGTGCTGGTCGCAGATGGGGGCGGTCGCTCGCCGAGCCATAATCGCGCCGTTTAACCGAGCGAATCCGGAGCTCGCTGAACAACCTTCCGCACTGCTTCGCTTCGGTGTCTAACGGTGGCTGAGCGGTCGTGCGGCGGATCCGTTCATTAGTCGGTGCGACCTGGTCACAAGTCTCCGCCATGATCTGTCGATGCAACACATTTGCAACACGACGAACCTAAGCCGTTGACATCGTTAAGCCGAAAATGGTTTCCTAAACCGTACGTCGGTGTCTGCGGATCGTAACTGTCGACTAGCAACCGTGCCCCTCAAAAAAGCTGCGTTCATGGCCTCGTCGTAAGGGGCCGCTTATGAAAGACTCCCACAAGAAGCCGCGACGACATATCCTAACGCTCTATCACCACCACGACGCTCGGGGGTGAGAGGGCTGTTCTCCAAAAGCTATGATTTTGTAAGAGATTTTTGCGACCTTAACGGGAATCCCTCCCTCTCCGCCATAATAAAACGGCTTCGAGAAAGCCCCCTAAAAACAGGTCTCACTGCACGCCGGCGGCGCCGGTGTAGCCCTCGGGTGGAGCCCCTTGGGTAACCCCAACGTGCCACGGCTGGCGAAAAGTTTCAACGGAGGAACGCCGCGACCTGCAGCAGAATCTGGGCATGCTGGACGAGCTGCTCAAGGTCATCGGACAGGATCGGGAAGGAGCCGAACGGACGCGTGCCGTTCGCCAGCGGAATTCCCAGATCGTGTGCGATGTCGATGAGGCGGGCCTCCAGATACGCCGCAGTCAGTTTGTTGAAGCGCTCATCGCGAGAGTAGAGAAGATAGACATGGCTGTCGCGAAGACCGGCGGCCTTGCCAATCCGGTCACCAATCTTGCGGTCCTCCTTGCCATGTCCGGTATACAGTCGCGGCGCATCGATGACGTAGGTGAGATAGCCCGAATGTGCGAACGCCTTCAATCGGTCGAGATCGCCGAAAGGTGCCGCGCGCACGCCTAGGATCGAGCCGAACGAGTCGATCTGGCGCAAGCCGTCCATCGTTCATAGATGTGGGAACCTAACTTGGACTCAGACAAACTAGCAACGAGAGGATGTAGTTCCTGCTCCTTTTGGACCCGTAGCTGTCTCTTTGTCTCTACCCTGATCTTGGCTGCCAAAGGGAGCCGCTTCAATTGACTCTCTGTCGTCCTCTTGGCCTTTGCCGTTTCGGCAATTTTGGTTGATGGCCCAAAGATGAAGGAACCTTTCGTAAAAGAAATTGCCGCCCGGAGGCGGCTAGTCTTGGTCTTATATCCTATTATTTTTTGAGAGCGTCAGCGGCGTCCCGGGCCGCATCCTTCACATCTCCCGTGGCGTTGTGGGCAGCTCCCTTGGCTTTATCCAGCTTGCCTTCGGCCTCCATGTCTTTATCGCCGGTAAGCTTACCGGCCCCCTCTTTGATTGCGCCTTTTGCCTTGTCGGCGGCGCCCTTCACGTGTTCACGGTCCATGATCGTGTACCTTTGCTGTCCGGATGACCAGCCCAACGAAGGAGGTGCGCGGTTGTTCCTCGGAAAATGAGCACCGATCCTGCACACACAGAACTTCTTGATTTTGGTCGTTGTGCGCGTGCGCGCCGGCGACGCGGCGCGCTGGCGGAGTCATTCCCACGTAAGTTTTATACCGATATCGATACACAAATGGCGGTGCGCGATATGGCGTATGTCGAATGCGGGAGGCAGTGATCTTCATGGATGGATTGGAACGCCGGGACCTGCAACCAGGTTGGATGGATTGCGCACGTCGCGGCGGCGCTGACCGGCGCGTCGGATCGGAGGCGGCCCATGAAATTCATCGTGGACGAAGCCGGCGAGATCATCGCCCAAGCAACGGATGACCATACTCTAATGGGCGGCCACCACCGCCTCGCAGCGGCGGCAAGCCTCGGCAAAAGACTATTCTGGCGAGATACTGGCGAACCTGTAAGGCTTGATAACTTCTTCAAGCATTATGGAAGTTCTCTTCGGCATACGGCCTGAGCCGCCGAAGGGAAGACGCGTCACCAAGGTCGGATCACGGCAATGTTGAACTGGATGGTTCTGGCGCTGGAAAGCAATCGCGTAATCGGGCTGCGGATTGCGAAGCTGATGCGCGGCGGCAAAGCTGCCCAACGTGAAGCCCACCGCATGGTCAGTGAAAAAATGGCCGCGGCGGCGAAGGCCAGTACCAGTCTGGTGGCTGGCGCTTCCGGCGACAAGATTGTTGAGCAATATCGAAGAAAGGTGGCGGCAAACGTCAAACGACTCAGTCGGAAGCGAACGCGCAAACGAAAACCGCACTGAATTCGCCGGGGCGGCAAGAGCGGCTTGCCTGCCTGAGCCGCTCCTCGTCCGTTGAACCGGTCCGCCCGCTTAGCGTGAGATCTGAGCCATCGTTTGTTTAATCTGCTTTCCGGTATCGTCGGCCATTTTGAGCGACATGTCGGCGATACGACGGCTGCTTTCCAGAGCAGTCTCCACGGTCTCCCGCACCATGTCAGTCTGCACCGCTGCAAAGTCCTGTGGAGTTCGGCACGTCCACAACCTGTTCATGTGGTCGATGTGCTTCTCAAATTGTTGCCGAACCATCTGAAGGTACTCTTGGGACATTCCCCCCATCACTTTGGCGGCGGCTGTGCCACTGTAAAGGAGCGTCTGCGCGTTGCGAGCTGACCGTTCAGTTGCCGCCGTTGCCTTTTGCGCATCTTCCGCAGATAAGCCAAGCGTGCGACCAAACTGCTCGCTAGACCGTCCCATCACCGAGGTCGCCGCTTCGAGGCTGGAGCGCCAGGTTTGCTGTAACGTCTCAACATTTTGCTTGAGCATATCAGCGCTCGCCCGTGCCACTTCCTCTCCGGCTTCAGCCGCTGCTTGCCCGATGCGCGTAGTCTGCTCTCCCGTACGGCGGGATGCGTCTTCCATGCTTTGTGTCGATCTCTCTTCCGGACGCGGGTTGGCCATCTTTAGTTCTCCGATGATTGAGTCGGTGACTGCCCTCAGCCTATTGTGCAGAAACGCAATCCCGATAAGGCCGTTCCTGCGGCTACCCATTCTTTCCGCTTAGCCGATGTCACTAGGAACTATAAGCGAGATGTCTACTGCAGCTCGTTCCCGCCGCAACGTTGTAGTGCTCAAGGATACTGAGCAGAAGGCTGTCGCTGGCTACTCTATCGTGAGCGGACGAAACCGACCGTGCGGCGGTCGTGAGACAGGTCAGCATACTTGATCACGGACAAGCCGGTTTCACCGAGAAGTAACATCAACAACGAAGCGATGATGGCGAGGAAAACGCGTCGCTTGATCGAGTATCCCGTGTCCCGGCTCGATAACCAAAGACTACGTGACCCTGACCCTCGCGATTACTCAGGGGGTCGAGACAATAATGTTGGCAGATACGCGCAGCACTTCACCACGGGCGTCGCGAACCGTGACGGCCTTCAGGCCGTGCTGATCTTTGACGCCAGCATCAATAATCATTTGTCCTAGCGCCTCGATAGCCAACCGCCGGGCGGCCGGGACATCAGGCAGATCGTTCCCGTCCTCATCCGTATGATCCTCGTTGCCGTCATAGAGATCAAAATGAAAGAACGTCATGCCGGGAAAAACCGGCAAGGGGGCGGGAGGTTCCGGCATCGCCATTTCGCGGCTGTCCAAAGGCACGCGAATCCGCTCATGACGCGCCATGTCCTACTTGCCGATTACCCCGTCAGGATCACACCGCAAAAAGCCCCCGGGATCGGACCGGAGGCCTTCTGATTCACTGGGGTACATCCGCCCGAGTGAACAATCAGTGCGGCTCTCGGAGTTGCCTTTCCAGGTTCACGATTCCTCCGCGTTGCGAACTTTCTTCAAAAGTTTATCCTTCTCGGCGCCGCTCGGCTTCGCCTCAGCTCGTTTCCTCGTATCCGCCGCGAACTGCGCCGCCGATCTTTGAGAGAAGTCGTTTGCTTGAACCGTCTGCGCTTCAATCCCACCGCGTCACCCTTGCTGACGAGACGAGACGAGACTAGGGATTCTGGCTACAGGCGCCCATAACAAAAGTTAGCGCGGACAAACCGTCGCACTAGCGGGAGCGCTTGACTCATACGCCACTCCACCAAAGAGACATCCGAAGGGGGCGGGGCGTCTGGCCCGAAAATATATCCCAAAGCGAGGCTTTGGAACGAGCCCGCCACCTTCAGTGTTCCGCTGGCAGCAGGACAGAGAAAGGAGGCGCGTTATGGTGCCATGTGGCTACCTTCCGCCATGCCCGCAGTGCAAGGCTTGGCCGATGGCCCTCACGGGCCCGGTCGATTTTACTTTCCGCATGGAGTTTCGTTGCGCGCGCTGCTCACGTCGTGAGGTCTTTGACCTGCGCACCTCGAAGGAACCCGCTCATTGGCCGCCGAAGCCGGGTGGCTTCAAGAGCATTAGCCGCTACCGCGTGGAGGCGTGAGGCGAACCCGTTTGCGCTGCGAATCGGCGAAACGCTCTGGCGAGCCGATTAGCACCGCATCGTCAACTCTCGCTGTTGCTGAGAACACTTTTGCTCGAAGCAAGCAGGCGCACGAAAGTCCCGCTTTCGTGCAACTCGCGTCACCCTTGCCGGGCATAGATGATGCCGGCACCGAATTCGGGGCCGCTGCTCTTCAGGGCGTAGAGGAACGGCGCGTTGAGTTTCTCGATGTGGATTCGGCCGTCCTGCACTGGTTCGATGCAGGCGGCGAGCTGGATCAGCTTGCGTGCGGCGGACTCTGGGGTGGCGTAGGCGCGTTCGGTCGTCAGCTTCATGACTCAGCCCAATCGTTGCGTGACCAGCGCTCTTAGGAACGAAGCGCTCTCGGCACCAGTTCGTATTGCGCTGATGTCCCGATAGCAGCGAGCAGTGGCCTCGGCGCTTTCTCCCTCTCTTCAGGCGCTGGGGCCATTCCGCGATGCCGGGCCACGGGCCTCTCGCCACGATGCGTCATCTCGGCGTGGCCAGGCGGCCTTTCGTTCAAGCTGGCGGGCCTCTGTCATTTGCAGGAGACGGATTCCCCGCGCGCGAGGACGTGAGCGATCGTAGCAACTGATCAGCTCGCTCCCTTGTCAAGTTGGCCGCCATGTACGACCCGATTAGTGCTGGGCCCTTTCGTTCGCGATCGTAGACGACCCAACCCTTGCCGCCCATTCGCACGAAATATCGACTCTGCAACGAAACTTCGTCAGTCAATGGAGCGCGCTCCCGGTTTTGCCCAGCATTAGCAGGTAAAATCATTTGCCTTTGTAGATGCATTTGCATAGGTGAATCCGGGGGCGGGAAAATGTGGCAAGACCAGGCGCAGTTTCATTATAGGAACCAGATCGGACCGATTCCGTTGGGGTTCGTCATTACCGATCTGAGGAGTGCGGCATGACGCAGCTCCGCCGGCGAGTGAAGCAGACTCGCTCTCTTGAAGAACGCATGGCCGACCAGGCCGCCAAGCTCAAAGAGCAGGCCAACCAGTTGCCCGCGGGGAAGGATCGTGAGGCGTTGCTGAAGCGGGCTAGGAGCGCGGAAGAAAAGTCTGAGATGGCAGGCCTAAACCGAGGCTATGCATCGACTTAGGAACCGAGCGCCCACAAGCGAATCTTACGGACATTCTTCCCCCGCTGGGGATCAGCCATGCGATATGTTGCGTACGCAGTCGGCCTGCGCGGTGTTGCTCGCGCAGTCTATGAAATCGACAGTCCGACTGACGAAGCCGCCACGGAGCGGGCTGAGAAGTTTTTAGAAGCTCATCCTGCGGTAGAGGTATGGGCAGGGCCGCGCAGGGTAGTCCGACTGGTGCGGGAGAGTTCAGACTGAACGTTTCACAATTTTACTTGAGCTTTCTTCGGAAGCTTCTCGCTGCGGGATGCTAACGAAGAGGCCTCAGCCGCTGTCTGGACGGCTGAGGCAACTTAATTCCTTGCGTCTGTTAACCGCGGGCAAGGCTTTGGCTTAACGGGATGCAGCTCTCGCTAGTTCTCCGTAAAAAAGATCGGCGCGTCGTATCACATGATACGTCCTGTTGGATTAATATCAGCGCGAAGGCCGTCAAAGACTGTCTGGGTTAATTCGCTGTCGGTGGTTCGGGGCGAGTGTCTCGGGATCACGCCGAGGCATGCCTATAACTGCGCAAGACCGAGTCAAAATCCCGTCCGATTGCCCAAGTGTCGGACGCCGCTGCCTCGCCAACGTTGCTGCTCAACAGAGCTTGCCGACAGATTCGCCTCTTCAAATGCCAGTGCGGGTTGGGACGATTAAAAATTTACCGGAACCTTCGTACATTCGTGGTAGTCTACCACCATCACCGGCCAAGGCTCTGCCCGTAGGCGTCGGTGGCCGAGAGACCAATGGCGCTCCCGCCTGCATCGATTCAGCGGGGTCCCCATGGACCACAACGAGCGGCAAACCGCCATCCAAGCGCGCATTGCCGAACAAATTGAGACTATCGCCCAAGCTATTTGTGAAGGCAGGGACCCGATCACCGAACAGCGATTGCTCCAGGCCCTTGAGGCTCAACTAGCCGCTGAAGAGGTCACACCCTCTCGCCATGAAGCGGTGGACGCAGAACAGAACGTCCGAAAGCGAACAGAACGGGCGCGGCAATCGTCTAACTTGTGATGTTTGACGATCCCATTACCGCCAAGCAAAACCTCCAACGGCCCCAGCATGGGGTTGTGCTGGGTCGTTTCTACGCGTGTGCATGCCCATGGCGGATCTGGCTCGGCAAGCTACGGCTCATTATTCCGGACATACCGAATTCCGGACATACGAAACACAGCCGAGTCATGGACGGAACGGCCCCAAGCCCATCTCCGGGGCTGGTAGGGGGACGAGCCGGGGCCGCCAGCGCGTGCAAACTCAACGCATGCGCCAGCAGTAATCTCGGCCGGGAAAATCTCCTCGTATGTACTAAATGGCGAATATCGCGGATTAAATTTTTGCGGCTCATGGAGAAGACGGCTCCGGTTGACCGCGGGGGCTTGAGCCAGAGCCGTCCCACCGACCTTCCGGCCAGCCCGCCGTGAAGGGCCGGCGACCAAGCAATCCCGTCCCATTCCCGTCGTTCCGCTGCTGGCGCGCAGGTGTTCGCTCTCTTTTGCCGCTCATAGCTGCCGCTCTCGTGAAGCATCAGCCAGTCCTTCTCGACCGCGTAGGCGATGCCGGCGCCGAACTCACTTCCGCTGCCTTTCAAGGTGTAGAGAAACGGCGCGTTGATTCTCTCAATGTATATGCGCCGTCCTGAACCGCCTCGATGCTGGCGGCGAGTTGGACCAGCTGGCGGGCCGCGGCTTCCGGATCTGGACGTTCGGCCGTGAATTTCGCCATGTCTATCGCTCTTCGGTCGGGTGAACGCATTTATGGGGCGTAATCTGCCTTGTCTCGGTTAGCTTGCGGAAGTGATCAAGCAACTATCGATGGGGTTAGCAGGGGACCGACGGCGGAGCACCGGCAAGTTCGTAGAGCAGAGCCTTCGCATCCCGCAGGTCCGGCGTCTCGAAGCCCTCTGTAAACGAGCCGTAGACAGGAACAAGGATTTCCTGGGCTTTGCATCGCTGGGCCTTCTCGCCCCAAAGCCGTGCGAGGGCGGTCGCGGCGCGTAGCTCCCAAAGTCTGGCCCGCTGATCCCGGGCAACGTCAAACGCGCGCTGCAAGCAGGTCTCAGCCTTGTCAGGAGCAGACAAGGCAAGGAGCAGTTCGCCCTTGCAAAAATGCAACGCTGCTTCGTTCCATCGCTCGTTGGTTTCGGCGATCAATGCGAAGGCTTCGTCGACAGTGTCGAGAGACGCCTGTAGCTGGCCGAGGCTACCAAGTGCATTCGCACGCAGGAGGAGCCAGTGGGTCACTACAGATTTTGCATCGCCCCGCCAAGCCGATATCCCCTCTCGGAGGTGAGCCAGGCCGCGATCAGCCTCGCCAGCCCGGACCATCAGCCAACCCTTGATGATCGTGCCTGCAGCTCGCCACAGAAAGAAATCATGCTCGGTGCAGACGGCGATCAGCTCATCAACAATGTTCTCGTCCATCCCGAGGTGTCCATCGAGTATGTATGCCCCTGCGCCACGCTCAAAGGTGCAGAACAGAGAGGCGTGAAATAGGCCGAACGCGATCGAGGGATTGTGCCTTTGCGCGCGTATTTCCTGCATCAGTTGATCGAATGTCTGCTGGGCCTGATTCAGATAGCCCAACGGAACGAGGGCGTGCGTGAGATAGGAAAGGACTGCGATACGAGGCTCGTAACCGAACCGGTAAGCCAAGGTGGCATTTGGATCACACAACGTAAGCGCTTCCGCCAAGTGCGTGCGGCCTGCATCAAATTTTCCGCAATGGACCAGCGCAGCCCCGACACCTCGGTGGGCCATCATCATAGCAACTGAGTCTCGCTCGCGCTCTGCCCGGCCTAGCATGGCAGTTGCAGTGGCGAGCGCAGCTTCTGCTTGGCCACGCAGAAGGAATACAAGATACCTGCCGTAGTCGGCGATGCTACGCTGCAAGGGGTCATCGACCTGCTCGCATAGTTCCTCTGCCCGCGCGAATGCCGCAACTGTGACGGGGGATGACCAACCTTTGGCGGCCATGCAGGCTGCACCCAAGGCCACCTGCATATCGAGCTCAAGACGGACGTGCTCGGGGTCATCGGACAGCGTCTGCAACAAACTCAGCCCATTTTGCAGGTGGGAAATCGACTCCAGAGTCCCGGAGCGTTGATTCGCCAATTGCGCAGCTTGCCACCAATATCGGATAGCCCGTTCGGCAAGACCCGCCTCGGTGCAGTGATGAGCGATGATTTCTGGCAGAGCCTCGGCGTTCCCGGTCAGCCGCGCTTCAAGGACCTCCGCGATTCGAGCGTGCAATTGCTGCCGCCGGGGGCGCAGCAAGGTGCTGTAGGCGGCGTCCTGTACCAGCGCGTGCTTGAAGGCGTACGTGGCATCCGGCGGGGTCCCGCGCCGAAACACCAACTCCGCGTGGATCAGTTGCTCCAAGCCCGCCTCGAGTTGCGGTCGCGACATGTCGGCAACGGCAGTGATTAGGTCGTGGGAAAACTGACGCCCGAGCGTCGCTGCAATCTGCGCCACCTCTCGAGTTGGCGCCAGCCGATCGAGTCGGGCCAGAAGTGAGGCCTGTAGCGTCGTTGGGATCGCCAAAGGAACCACTGTTCCAGTTACGGAGTAATGATCTCCGGCATCGGTTATCCATCCGCTCTCGACGACGGATTTGGTCAGCTCCTCGACGAATAACGGCACCCCGTCGGTGCGATCAATGATCTGATCGGCGATCTCTTTGGGTAATGCCTTGCCACAGGTTACATGCGCGATCATCTCGGCGCGGTGGCGAGGCGGTAAGCGGCTGAGACTGAGCAATGTCACGTGCGGACGGCCGACCCACGGCGGAGTAAACTCCGGTCGAAATGTGATTATGACCAGGACCCGCAGCGTCGCGGCTCGGTCTACAAGCAGATCCAGCGACTCCAGGGTGGTGGGGTCGCTCCAATGGATGTCTTCCCACAGCATCAGTAGCGGCTGCTGCGCTGCGAGACCTTCCACCTGAGCCACTTGCACCTGAAGCGTTTTCTCTTTGCGGCTATACGGCGTCAAATTGAGCGGCGGGTAACGATCGCCGATCGGTGTCGACAGCAAGTCCGCAAATAGAGGAACGGCTTCGCGCAGCTCTTGGTTGGCGAGAGCCAGTACCGCCACTAGCTTGTCCAAGCGGGTCTCAGCCGTATCCTCGCGTCGAAATCCGGCCGCCTGCTCGAGTTGGGCGATGCTGGGATAGAGCGCGCTGTGCTGATGATGTGGCGAGCAGAAAAAACGTAAACGGGTGTGCGGCTCTTCGCTCACCTGCTCCAGCAGTGTTTGGGCGATGCGCGACTTGCCGATGCCCGGCTCGCCCGCGATTAGAACGACGGAACCGTCGCCGGCCTTTGCCCGCTCCCAGCGGCGCCTCAACAAAGCGATCTCTTCCTCACGACCAATCAGCGGCGTGCTGGCGGTCCGTAGAGCCTCGAACCGACTGCCGACCGGACTCACGCCCAAGACGCGCCAGACGTGCACTGGATAGTCAATGCCCGCGACCGCCCTTTTTCCGAGATCGCCATAATCAAACAGGCCGCCTAGCATGCGGCGCGTGTTGTTTGCGATGACCACGGTGTTCGGTTCGGCCAATCCCTGAAGGCGTGCCGCAAGATTAGGGGTCTCACCGATGACCGCTTGTTCTTTGGCGGCGCCCTCACCGAGCAGATCGCCGACGACGACGAGGCCTGTGGCTATACCGATACGCACACGCAACGTGGCTGCGTTGCCCGCATCGAGTTTGGCCAAGGCTTCGATCAAGGCGAGACCCGCGCGCACCGCCTGTTCGGCGTCCTCCTCATGGGCCTGCGGGTAGCCGAAGTAAGCCAATACGCCGTCACCGAGATATTTGGCAACAAAGCCTCCCGAGCTAGTGATTACCTCGGCGCAACGACGGTGATAAGCGCCGATGATGTCGCGCAGCTCCTCAGGGTCAAGCCGCCCGGACAAGGCGGTCGAGCCGACGAGATCGACGAACATGACCGTGAGCTGGCGGCGTTCCGCAGCGTCGGTCGTTTTCCACGGCGTGGAATCAGCAGAGGGTTCGATCGCGGCCTGCGCCGAAGAAGCGGGTCCGCTGATGGCTGCGAGAATTTTCCGCCGGTGCCCGAGCGGAATACCGATGTCCTTGAGGTCTTGGTCAGTCAGATGGGGAAGTATCGACACATCAATTTCATTCTCGGCGAAGCGCTGCGCGTATTGCTCGAGACCGAGTGCATGAAGCCAGTGCGCAATCGAGTGCATCCCGGCCACCAATCTTTCGGTGTGCCCCTAAGGCAACCAGCACTATATCCTGATCTTTTCTCGATGACATCTCATCTGTCCCATCATTGGGCTGGCCTTCTGACCCAAATATTGTCGTGCGTGTTCGTTACGCCCGGGCGGCGCGCTCGTGGCGTGTCTGCAGGATGCCCGCTTTGCCCGGTGGCCTGAACCGGTCGGTTCGGCCAGGGTAGCCCTTTGACCCTAAAGCCAACGTGCAAGATGCTCTGTCTCACAAGTCTGCCAGCAACTTGCGAGCTTCCACGAGATCGCGTGTTTCCAAGCCCTCGCTGAACCAGGTGTAGATCGGCACAAGAGCGTCGCGCGCCTCTCGCCGCATGCCGCGTGCCGCTTGAAGTCTGGCGCGCGCAACGCTTGCGCGAAGCTCGGGCAGCCTTGCTCCCTGGGCAGCGGCAATTTCAATCGCAGCCTCGAACTCCGCGTCCGCTTGATTTTCGGCCTCCTCCCCGGCTGCGAGCAACAGCAGTTCACCGCGCTCCCGGTGAAGTTCGACGGCGCACCAGCTCTCGAGACTTGCGTCCGCAAGTGCGACCGCTTCGTCGATGACCCGAAGCCCGGCCATGGCGTTTCCAGCCTTGCGACGAAGCGCGGCGAGCAAGCCGAGATGGTGCGGGATACGTAGCCCCGCACTTGTACGCCGAAAATCCTCAAACCCCGTATCAAAGTCCGCAAGGCCTTCGTCAAGCCGGCCGGATTCTGCAATCGCCCAGGCGCGAACGAGGCTGGCCCATGCACCATAGTAGTCGAAGCCGTACTTGGCGCAGATGTCGCGTGACTCGACAGCGGCTTGCAGTGCGGCATTTGGCTCTCGCTGGAATTGATGAAGCATCGCCAGATAGTTGAGCGCGAGCGCGATGCTGAATGGATGTGAAATCTCACGCGCCACGGCGAGCCCTTCCTCAGCAATCCTGAGGCTACGAACGGGATAGCCGAGATGCCAGTCGCAATGACTCATATAGGCACGGCAGAATACGCTCATATTAATTCCGTAAACCTCGGAGTAATAGCGGCCGCGGTATTCGCCGGCTTGTGCGCTTCTCTCGAGCCGGTCGCGCGAGAATTGAAACTGGCCAAGGTGGAACGAGAGCACTCCCGCAAGATGATCGGCTTCGGCCTGACGCACGGGATCACCGCTTCGTTTGGCCAGCAACTCCGTCTCCTCCACGAGGCTTGTGACCTCGCGCAGGTTGGCGCGCACGTGATAGACGTGACCGAGCCCCTTCAATGCGGCGGAGAGGTCAGCCTCGCTCTGCAGCTCGCGGCTGAGCTCCTGCGCGCGCTGGAACGCCGCTTCCGCCTCGCGCGACGCAAATCCCTTCGTTGCAATCAACGGGCCGCCAAGCCCAAGTTGCAGGTCGAGCTCGAAGCGCGCGCGTGATGCGCCGAGGGGGAGTGTTCCGGCGCACTCGAGCCCTGATCTCAAATGGGCAATTGCCTCCATATTCGCCGATCGAGCGGCTGCGAGGCGACCAGCCCTCAGCCAGTATGGAATGGCCTTCTCTGCCAATCCGGCCTCGCCGAAGTGACGGGCGACGAGCTCCGGCTGCGCTTCGATAAGTTGCGGAAACAGCGCTTCGATCGACGTGGCAATCCGCGCGTGCAATTCCTGGCGGCGCCGTTTGAGCAGGCTTTCATAGGCGGCGTCGCGCACCAGGGCGTGCTTGAAGACATAGGTAGCGGCAGGTGCGAGCCCCCGCCGGAAAACGAGCTCTGCGGCCACCAGGCGGTCAAGCGCCGCGGCGAGCTCCACCTCTGGCATCGACACGACTGCAGCAAGCAGCTCGTGATCGAACTCGCGGCCGATGCAGGCTCCGATTTGGGCGACCTCCTTGACGGGAGCAAGGCGGTCAAGCCGCGCCATCAACGAATCGTGCAGCGTCGCTGGAATCGCCAAGGACGGGAATGCTCCGGCGAGCACGTAACGAGCGCCGGTGTAGCGGAGAATCCCGGCTTAAAGAACGGCCTTCGTGAGCTCCTCGGTGAAAAGCGGCACACCCTCGGTCCGCTCCAGTATCCGATCGAGAACCTCGGCGGGAAGCGCTTTACCTTCGGTGATCCGGTCGACGAGCACGACCACCTGCGCCTGTGGCAGGCGGTTCAGCATGAGCAACGTGACGTGCGGAAACCCGGTCCATGGCGGCGGGAGCTCCGGGCGGAATGTGGCGACGACCAGCACTGGCAAGTCCTGGAGACGATCCACGATCTGGTCGAACAGCTCGCGCGAGGTCGGATCGAGCCAGTGCGCGTCTTCAAGCACCATCATAACCGGGCCACAAGCGGCAAGACGATTGAGCCGGGCCAGGAATGTGCGGAACAGGAGCGCCTTCCTTTGCTGCGGCGACATCTCTGGCTGGGTGCTCGGTCTCTCAGTTGAGATGCCAAGCAGATCGGCAAGAAGCTGGATTGCATCGCTAGACAGCCCTTCGCCGTTTTCGCCAAGGACTAATTCGAGGCGCTTGAGCCGTGCTTCCGCGGCATCTTCAGGTGCGAACCGCGCCTCGCGCTCGAGCTGCGAGATGAAGGGAAAGAGCGGGCTGTTCAGGTGATGCGGCGAACAGGCATAGCTAACGAGCGCGATTTGCTCGGTCTGTAGCCGCTCGCGCATTGCGAGCACCAATCGTGATTTTCCAATTCCCGGCTCGCCAAAAAGCAAGACGACCTGTCCAGCCCCTCCTTCTGCAAGCCTCCACCGTGACAGCATCAGGTCGAGTTCCTCGCCGCGCCCGACGAGTGGCGTGACGTGGGCGCCGTGCAGGGCCTCGAACCTGCTCTCTGCCCTGCCTTCGCCGATGGCCCGCCACGCTTGGACCGGTTCGACAAAGCCCTTGAGCTGAAGAGAACCGAGCTCAACTAATTCGAAGAGATCGCCGACCAGGCGGCGCGTGCTGTCGGCGATAACGACCGTACCGGGCTCCGCAATCTGTTGCAGACGGGCAGCGAGATTGGGTGTCTCCCCGGTGACCGTTTCCTCCTGCGCAACACCTTCCCCGAGCAGATCGCCGACCACGACAAGCCCGGTGGCGATGCCGACACGTGCCGCCAGCAGGCCCCCTGCGCCTGACGACATGCCGCTGACCGCTGTTGCGACGGCAAGTCCCGCCCTCACGGCTTGCTCCGCCGCATCTTCGCTTGCGCGCGGCCAGCCGAAATAGGCCTGCACCCCGTCTCCTAGAAACTTCGCGACGTGGCCCTCCAGTCGCGCAATCTCTCCCGCCACCGTATTCGAGTAGGCCCGCATGACCTCGCGCAGTTCCTCGGGATCGAGACGGCGGCTGAGGTCGGTCGATCCGACGAGGTCGACGAACATGAGCGTGAGCTGACGTCGCTCGACCGACGCAGGGGTCCGCGCCGCCGCCAGGTCCGCTGGCAGCAGGCCGATTGCATCGAGAATCTTCCGCCGATGGCCTACGGCCTGGACTCCAATCTCCTTGAGATCTTCAACCGTCAGGTGGGACAGGATCTCAAGGTCAATTCCGTTGTCGCGGAACGTCTGCTCATAGGACTGCAAGCCCAGGGTGCGCAGCCATTCTCCGATGTCCAACTTCGTCTCCGTTGCCCCTCAACTACGGTTTCTTGTCAGGCGGCCGGTCGCTGTGCGGCGGACGGCCTGACATTCTGGTTTAGCCGGAACAGGTTGCCGGGATCGTACTTGGCCTTCAGCGCCGCGAGACGAGCATAGTTCGGGCCGTAGGCGCCCGCCACGCGATCGATCTCGTCCTCCGGCATGAAGTTGACGTAAACGCCGCCGGTTGCGTGGGATGCTGTCTCAGCAAAGAGCTGACGCGCCCAGCTGATCGAACGTTGCTCATCCGCTGGGTCGCGCCATCGTGTGTGAACGTTCATGACGAACTTCGCATCGCGGTGAGGGAACACCGTGGCGTCGATGGCTACGCGGCTGATGGCACCGCCGAGCTGACCAATGAAAATCTCGCACTCCCCGGTTGGCAAGCTTGTCGTCTGACTTACCAGCGTGTCGAGGAGCCCGTCCTTCAGCTCAACGAAATTGTGCGACTTCCAGTAATTATAGGCGCCAGGCGTGAGGAGTGGGTCAAACGCAGTCTGCCACGCCGCGAAGGGCTGCATGCCGATCACGTCCGCGATCGGCTCTCCGAGCGCGCGCAACGGCTCCAATGCACGCTTGCCCTCGTTCTCATCTCCCGCATAACAGACGGCAAACGCGACGATCTCCTTGCCGTGAACCTCGGCAGGCAAGAACGGCAGCGGCGGCGCCTGCCTGAGCACCACCCACACTGTCAACTCATCGGGCGCCTTGGCGGCGACGTCACGATAGCCCGCGAGCAGCTCCTTCGCCCGGGCAAAGGGATGGATGATGAGCCCGGCCAGAACCATTGGGCCAACGGGGTGCAGGCGGAACTCAAACGAGCTCACCACCCCGAAATTGGCTCCGCCTCCGCGCAGCGCCCAGAACAGGTCGGTATTCTCGGCGATGCTTGCCCGGACGAGCTCACCTTCGGCCGTCACTACGTCGGCCGAGATCAGGTTGTCGGCGGCAAGCCCGAACTTGCGGCTAAGCCACCCGAAGCCGCCGCCCAGCGTCAATCCCGCAACACCGGTCGTCGAGTTGATCCCCAGCGGGGTAGCAAGGCGGAAAGCTTGCGCCTCCTTGTCGAAGTCGCCAAGGGTTGCCCCCGGGTCCACGCGCGCCGTGCGGTGAAATGCATCAACCCGGACGGAACGCATGAGCGAGAGATCGATCAAGAGCCCGCCGTCACAAACAGCATTGCCCGCAATGTTGTGGCCGCCACCGCGCACGGCCACCAAGAGGCCGTGCTCACGCGCAAACCGTACGGCACGAATGATGTCTGCGGCCCCTTTGCAGCGCACGACCGCGCCTGGACGGCGATCGATCATCGCATTCCAGATCGTACGTGCTTCATCGTAGCCCGGCTCCTCGGCCAGACAGACGTTACCCCGCAAGGTTTGGCGAAAGGCCTCAATTGCATCGCTTTCAAGCGTAATCGCCTCGCCCTGCAGCGAGGCCAGCCGAATCTGCGTCATGGCATCTCCTCCGTGACTAGCGGTAGTATTTCGGCAGTCAGTTCTCATGCACTTGGACGGATCAGCGGAAAGGACGACCACGCCCACGGCTGTTGCAACCGACGTGGCGCGGAAGCACCCCGCTGCACGCCCGTTCGACATTGCGAACGGCAGATTTCCGTCTAGAGGTTAGTCTTCCGGCAAAACGAATGGTTCAGCGACAGAATGTCTCGCGGATGAGGAGCGCCTACAAGCCCGCTCGGCTTTCCGTCACCTGCAAACGAAACCAAGAAGATCCGGTCCCCAGAGGGAACTTCGGGGGTGGAGGAAAGGATGGAGGTCGAAGCCAACTCGCCGGCCGATGTCCGCTTTGCCGCCCAAAGCTGCCACTTCTCGCAAGTCGGTTCCTGGCCCTTAGTTGAACAAGGCTGAGGCTATTGTGATGTCGGCTCGGCGCTGGACCGGCCGCGGGGCCGTGCTTGCCTCGACCGCCGCTTGTGACCCTTAGCTGACCTCAAGCGTTACCCTGCAGGAGGTCCCGAACCCTTTCGAGCCGCCTTACGGGATCGAGGGTCGCGAGCAGCGCCTGCTTATCCGAGATCGACAGCTTGATATGCGACGCAATCATATCGGCAAGCCGGCCGGGATCGCGGGTCCATTCGAACGGCGGCCCGATTCGCGGCGGATCACCTTGCTTTGCTGCATCAACCTTTTTCCGAAATCATCAGGATCAGGTCCGGCACATCCGGAGCAGGTTGTTCGTCGAGAACTTCGACATCGGCGACATAGCCGTCCACCTCACCTGCGAAGTCTTTGATCATGACGCGCCGATGGATTTGGGTCAGCGCCTTCCATCTGCCGTCGGCCAGCTGG
The DNA here is from genome assembly GCF_024199845.1 of Bradyrhizobium sp. CCGB12. Taxonomy (NCBI): domain Bacteria; kingdom Pseudomonadati; phylum Pseudomonadota; class Alphaproteobacteria; order Hyphomicrobiales; family Nitrobacteraceae; genus Bradyrhizobium; species Bradyrhizobium sp. CCGB12. Next base: position 8,815,344 of record NZ_JANADO010000001.1, read on the forward strand.
TCTAGGGTGAGGACGCTACCGAGAACACCGACGTCATAGATATCAGCAAGTCCGGGCTCGTCGACGTCGGAGCTTCTTTGGATCGCGACTATGATCTGCCGCTGCCAGCTAGACGTTTGTTGGTTGGAATTGCTACCTGAAATCATCGTCCACATCGCAGAACGTGCGATTGATCTCAGTTCATGCGGGACTCCAACAATGCGCGGGTTTGGAACGCCACATCACAAAGCCTGTTGTCCGTTCAGAAATGACCGTTGTGGTCGCACCCCCATATTCTTGGAGCGTCAGATGAGCAAACGCAAACCGGCACCAGCGTCAAAGCGCGCCCGCAATCCGAAAATGGCCGCGCGGGCCCAACGGAACAAGCAGGCCATTGTTAGAAGCCCGAAAGAGAATCTTCTCCGCTCTGTTGCGGCAGTCTTGATTGAACCGCCTCCTAAGCTTCATGATGACCCTAGACACGAGGTTCCTATCATTGAGTCGCGGGTGGATGCCTTGCCAGATGACCTCAGTCAGAGAATGATTGATAGCGATCCAATGAAAGGCTTTGCTTTAGCCACGGCAAACATGCAGGCGTACCAAGCGAAGCTTCTTGAGATAGCCCAGGCCAACGTGCAATTTGCTTTTGATCTCGGCCTGAGACTTGCGACGATCGGGTCACCAACTGAATTCTTCGGTGTCATTACGGAGTTTACAAGCAGACGGGTCGATATGTACGGGCAGCATTCGAAAGAATTGGCGGCATATCCGTTCTGGCGCATCAAGCCGGCCCGAGAGCTCACGGCTCTGCCGGGACGATAATTGCAAGCCGTACCCGCTGCGACAGACGATGGACGCAAACGCGGATCACGCGCGCGCCGATCACGGTCGCTTGCTTTCTGGGAGTTCGGCTCACCTCGAGGGAGCGGAAGCAGCAGCCCTTAGCGGGCTCGGTGCCGCCGATCCGAGGCCCCGCCATCACGAAGTAGGTTGACACCATGTCCACAACTGAAGCCGTGCTGCTGATCGTTCTGGCAGGACTTGTCGTTCTGATCCTCGGCAACATCGCGTTTCAGGTGACAGCGGAGCGAAAGAATCCGCCGATCGGCGTCTTTACCGATTGCGACGGAGTGCGCCTTCACTATATCGAACGCGGCGATGACGCCGCGCCTTGCGTGGTCCTGTTTCACGGGAACGGCACCATGATTCAGGATCTCGTCCTAAGCGGTTTGGTCGACCGCCTGGCCCACAACTATCGCGTCGTTTGCTTCGACCGGCCAGGGTTTGGCTACAGCGACCGGCCTCGCACGCGCATCTGGACGCCCACAACGCAAGCTTCCTTGTTCGCGAAGGCGCTTGATCAGCTTGGAGTGCGCAATCCCGTGGTGCTCGGCCACTCCTGGGGAACGCTAGTGGCAATCGCGCTGGCGCTGCGAAGCGGTTATGCCGTGAGTGGGCTCGTGCTTGTGTCAGGCTACTATTTTCCAACCTCTCGGATGGACTTTTGGCTCATGTCAGGTCCGGCACTGCCGCTGCTCGGGGATCTGATGCGCTACACTATCTCGCCGATCATAGCGTGGGCTATTGCGCCGAAGCTGATGCGCACGCTGTTCGCGCCGCGTGCCATTCCGCCGAAATTTAAGAATGAATTTCCGATCTCGTTGGCTCTCCGGCCCAAGCAGTTGAGGGCAGCCGCCGAGGAGAGCGCGTTCCTTATTCCAGCTGCCGCGCAATTGCAGCTTCAGTATCGGGGTATCCAGTGTCCCGTTAGGATCCTGCATGGAAAGGGTGACCGGCTCATCGAGGCCGACCAGTCGCGCCGCCTGCACGAGGCATTGCCCCGCTCCTTGCTACATCTGGTCGAGGATGCCGGTCACATGGTTACCTATGCAGATTCGCCGGGAATAGCGGATGCCGTGGCGGCGCTGGCGCTCACCGCACCGCTGAGGACCGTATAACGTTTCTTGTTGCAAAGTGGGCGTCCGGAAGTAGCCCATCGCTTCCGTTGGCGTGGTGTAGCCGAATGTCGGTTCATCGGTATCTGCGTCAACTCGATAGCGCCGATCGACAGGAGCCTTCGGAAGCGATCAGCATCAAGACCACGAGGATCAAGGAAAAGATCACTCGATAGAAGCCGGAGATGAGCCGCCTGGAAGTGCTTGACGCCCAGATGCGCAACACGCCGGATCAACAGATATCGCTCACCGATCCGGATGCCCGTTCGATGGCCACCAGCGGACGCGGATCGGGCGTCGTCGGCTACAATGTCCAGGTCGCCGTGGACACCGAACACCATCTGATCGTTACGCACGAGGTCATAAACGTCGGCAGTGACCGTGGGCAGCTTGCTCGGATGTCGAAGCAAGCCAAGGAAGTGCTCGAAGTGGACAAACTCGAGGCCGTAGCCGACCGTGGCTACTTCGATGGAGAGGAGATACTGGCCTGCGAAGAGGCTGGCGTCGCAGTCACCTTGCCAAGCCATGACGTCGGGCGCCAAGGCGGAGGGTCGGTTCGGCAAACAGGACTTCGCCTATCTGCCGGATGAGGACGTCTACCGCCTGCCCGTCCGGTCAGCTGCTGCCCTATCATTACACCAACCTCGAGCATGGGATGACGCTGCGCCGTTACTGGTCGACGGCGGCTTGCCGAGACTGCGCGATCAAGAGCCAATGTACGCCGTCCAAGGAGCGCCGCATCACGCGCTGGGAGCATGAGCATGTGGTCGAGGAGGTTCAGAGACGGCTCGATTCCAATCCCGACGCCATGCGGACGCCACGCGAGACGGTCGAGCATCCTTCGTATGTGTGAATAAGCTCGGAACTTTGACCCCCATCGGCTTCCAACGTTGACCCCATAGGTCATGGACATTCTGCTAATAGTTCAAGGGCTTCGTCAGTGTTGGCCGGGATCAACCTTCGGCGCCGATCGGGGGTCAAACCCTGCGCCGAATAACACACCGCGACAATCGTCTCACCGAGGGCCATGGCGCGGCCCCGGCGACTACGCCTTTAAGCGTTATGTGCGGAAGCCGACTAAAAACGAAGGCCGCAGCGAAGTTGATCGCTGCGGCCCGCGCCGTGTCAAAAAAATCCCGGGTGAAAACGATTCAAGTGAAATATGCAGCCAGCCCCGGTCACCGTGATCGTATGACGCAGGGGAATGTTCCCGCCTCAACGTTTGTTAATTGGGTCTGCCGTTTCTGGGCAAGAGACGCCCGAGTAGGCGCACGCGCTCGTTCTGTCGGATGACCAGCATCCGATATCGGTTTCTTTCATTTTGGCCCGGCAAGCACGGCTCATTATTCCGGACATACCAAACACAGCCAAGTCGTGGACGGAACGGCCCCAAGCCCATCTCCGGGGCTGGTAGGGGACGAGCCGGGGCCGCCAGCGCGTGCAAACTCAACGCATGCGTCAGCAGCAATCTCGGCCGGGAAAATCTCCTCGTATGTACTAAATGACAAATATCGCGGATTAAATTTCTGCGGCTCATGGAGAAGACGGCTCCGGCTGACTGCGGAGGTTTGAGCCAGAGCCGTCCCACCGACCCTTTCGGCCAGCCCGCCGTGAAGGGACGGCGACCAAGCAATCCCGTCCCGTTCGCGTCGTTCCTAGCTGCTGATGCACAAGTCTTCGCCTCTCGTGAGCCGCACATAGGTGCCGCTCTCATGGAGCTCCAGCCAGCCGCGCTCCGCCGGCCGGTGCCGTTGATGTTGAGCTGGGGCTGCATCAGGGCGTCTTCTGAGCGTGCTCGGCCTCGATGGCGCGGAGCAGGGCGGCAAGGCTGGGATATTCCACGCCATTGCGGGCGTAGCGGTTGACGTGCTCAACATAGCGGGCCGATCCGTCAGGCTTGCCGTGCCAGCTGAACAGCAGAACGTCGCTGTTGTGCTGGCGCAGAACGTGGCCGGCGCCATTCCCGAAATACTTGCTCATGGCGTGGCGCTTCATGGCCGCGCCTCCAGCTTCGCCAGCTCCGACTCGTCCATTCCCGAAAAAGCATCCGGAACGCATTCTGAGGCGAGAGGATCCTCGCCGGCTGCGAGGAGCTTCACGTAAGTTCCGCTCTCGTGAAGCATCAGCCAGCCCTTCTCGACCGCGTAGGCGATGCCGGCGCCGAACTCACTTCCGCTGCCCTTCAAGGTGTAGAGAAACGGCGCGTTGATTCTCTCAATGTATAAAGGACAATCGGGTAGCAGAAGCCCCTCGAAAAGACGTGGCCAGGTTATTCGGCTGGCTCGGCCTGTTCGATGGCGGCGGGCATCTTGGCCACCGACATGAGCGAGCGCGCGACCTGGTTGAGCAACTGGTCGGCGTTCTCCTCCTCGGCCAGGGACTTCGAAAGTAAGGCTACAACCGCACTGTGGCGGAGCTGCTGCGCGAGGTTGCGGGCGGTCGTATAGGCGGCGATTTCATAGTGCTCGACCCGCTGCGCGGCACCGATGAGCGCCAGGTCGGCGGCCGCGTCTTCCTTCTCCTCGCCTTCAGCTATGATCTCCTGACCTTCCTCCACCAAGCCCATCATGCCCTTGCAGGGCTTAGCGCGGGCTGTCTTGCCTAGGAGCTCGAAGCACTCAGTGATGCGTTCGATCTGACCCTCGGTTTCGGCGAGATGCTGCTCGAAGAGTTCGCGCAACTGATCGTAGCGGGCCGCCCCGGCCATCTTAGGAAGGGCTTTGGTCAACTGCTTCTCGGCGTGCAGGATGTCGCGAAGCTCGTCGAGCAGCAGGTCACCGAGACCGACCTCGTCCAGCGGCGGCGAGCTTTCCGTGACGATGGCGCTCGCCGGACCCGGATCGCCAACCTGGATGGCTGGAGATTCCGTGAAGACCCAATCGCCCCCCTCGTTCCAGGGGCCGCGGGTGTCGATCTCGCCGTGGTCGCCAGTGCCGGTGGAATCGTTGAAGAACTGATTTACCAGACCGGGCGTGGGAGCGATGCGACCGATGCTCAAAGCCGGCTTGCCCATGCTCTCGAGAGCCAGCGTAAAAGCCTTCATGTGGGTGATCTCTCGGGTCATCAGGAACTGCAACGCGTCCTTGGTCCCGGCGTCGTCTGTAAAATTGATCAAGCGTTCGTACACGATCTTGGCCCGCGCCTCGGCGGCGATGTTGCTGCGAAGATCGACGTCGAGTTCGCCTGTGATCTTCAGATAGTCAGCGGTCCAGGCGTTGCCCTGCGAATTGAACAGATTCACGCCTCCGCCGCCCGCGATCGCGATCAAAGGATCGGCCTCGGCGGCTTGTCGGTCAAACTTCGACGGCTTGAGGTGCATGCGGGCGAGGGTGCCGACCACTTCGAGATGGCTGAGCTCCTCGGTGCCGATGTCCATGAGAAGATCCTTGCGGTCCGGGTCCTCACAATTGATTCCCTGAATTGAATACTGCATGGCAGCAGCCAACTCGCCGTTAGCGCCGCCGAATTGCTCGAGGAGCATATTGCCGAAGCGGGGGTCCGGCTCGTCGACGCGCACGGTGAACATCAACTTTTTTACGTGGTGATACATGGGGACCCTCGGCTTGTGCGGGAAGGAATAATCAAGCTGAGAAAGGCGCGTAGCGGTCGATCGTTCCTATCGCGGCAAAGATTCCGAAAGCTTCGGCGTCCGACACTCCGCAGGCGCACGCGGACAGCCGTTAATGGTCAACTGCGGCACCGTCGCCGCCGCTAGGAACCTTGGACATCTTTGGTCGGTTGTCCGGCATTCATCCTTGCCGCAGAGATCGACCTTGAAAGCACGATCATCGGCGAGTTCGACACTCGGGACGAGGCCGAATTTGGCGGTGGAGCAGCCAGGAGCGCGGGGTCTCGCAAAGCGACGTCTTCGTGCAGCGGGCAGGCAGCGCCGCGCCGAAGCCCGCTACGAAACCGCGTTGATCGATCTCATCAACCAAAAACGAGCCGGCAAGACGATCCGTCCGAAGGGAGAGAACGTCGTTGATCTGATGGCGCTGCGCCGCAGTGTCGGTCGAATGGCCGCTCCAGCCGAGGAAGCCTAGTCGGCGAAGGCGAAGAAGCCGAAGAAGGCCGCCAGCAGCCAAAAAGAGATGCTGATGCCTATCGCGGGCAAGAAGCCGGCGAAGGACGGATCAGCCAAGAAGCTCGGGGCCAAACCGCGGCGGACGTCGGCCTAGTCCGGCCCTTACCGAACGTAGGAACCAGACAAAAGGAGACCTGTTGCTCCGTCACGACCCTAGGAGGACCCACATGGACATAAAGGATACTTCGGCAATGACGGAAGCTTCCGGGCTGACGGACGAACAGGGCGGTGTCGAGCAGACTTCCGGCCAGAGGTCGGAGCCCAGGGCTGAAACAAGAGGAGGCCATCAATCAGAGCGTTCGCCTTCGCTGGATTCTGCTATGCGCTGGGCGGATCAGCTGCGTGAGATGACCGTGAAGGCGCCTTTACGCTCGCTCGGTGTCGCGTTCCTACTCGGAGCGTGGTTTGCACGCCGGCGATAGGGAGGGACAAATGAAGCTTCTTGCGATCGTTGGCGCTATCTTGCTGGGCACCTTTTCGTTAGCCATGGCGCAAAGCTCTGGAGGCAGTTCGGGCGGTGCCTCATCCGCTGGTGGAGCAAGTGCGGCCGGTACGAGCGGCGCAGGTGGCTCGACGCTTTCGAGTGGGACTACGCTCAGCGGGACAGGCGGTTCGCCCGACCCCAACACGTCTAATGCCAAAAGTCACAGAACAACAGGTGAGAGACTCGGTCCATCGAATTCTGATCAAGCCGGTGGGGGATCGCGGCCGACGTACAATACGCCAACTGCAGACGCGGCAGTCCGGCAACTGGGAGACACTAATCCTGGCATCTTGAAGAAGTAACGTCGGTAAGGCGCGCCTAGCCGACGAAGGCGGATTGCGTGGGAAGGACCGCTAGTGGACTTAGCGGACTGCAACTAGTCCATTTGGATACCGGGTAAGGACAACATCCCGCCGGTCAGAACCGGCGGGTGTCTCTTCCCCGCTATTTCCTTCCCATTCGGATCGTTCGTTCTCGCAACCGGATTTGTCGATCCTGGACTGCTCAAGCAGCTTGGCCGCTCACGAAAGGAGTTGCCGCCTCCACCCAATCCGCCTGCACCTGCGCCGCTCCCGGCGCCAAACTTAATGGTTGTATCCTCCTGTTGAAGTTTGGTTGCAACCGAGCGCCCCAAGCCTCGTTCCTAAGCAGATGGAAATTCAAACGCGTCGAGGTGCCACATGACCCAAGATAGTCCTCTCAAACCTGATGACTTCCCGGTGAAGGTCGAGAATCAGAAGCTGCGAACCCAGAAGGACGAACCTGTCGCTGTTGCCGAGACCCCAGAGCTCGCTGATCAGGTCGCTAAACGGCTCAATGAGCATGCTCATCAAGAAGAACAGGATCGTTGGTCGGCTTGAAGACAACCGCGAGTGTTGCGTCCCGCGAGGACGATAGAAGTCACAATCGAAGGAAGAAGGGGAAGGGCGGGAGAGGGACGGCCCCCAAAAGGGAATGGGCCACTCAGGAACTATCGCCTCTTTCACACCATTGATCTTCTTTCCATCGGGAGAAGGTCATGAACCGAAAATCTCTTCTTCTTACAGCTGCGTTGTCCCTGGCTGTTACTCCTGTCCTCGCCCAAGGTGGCGGAGGCGGTGGTGGTGCTGGTGGAGGCGCGGGTGGGGCGGCCTCCAGCGGTGGGGCGTCCGGGTCATCCGCGAGTTCAGGCGCAGGCGTCGGGATGTCCAATGGCGCGAGTGGCGGCCCCTCGGCACCATCCGGCATGGGGACCAACAACAGCACAACGGGAGTCCACACAAACAACTCGCCAATTAGTCCGAACGTTCAGCCGCCGACGCCGAACGGGAATACAGCAAGCACACCTGCGGCCCCAACCAGCTCGGGCACGGGCAACACCGCGACTGGTTTGACGGGTACGCAAAACGGGAACGACAAGTCTGGCATCACGGCAACGAACGGCGGCAACAACAACGGCCGGCAGATGACCCCCGCCGAACAAGCAAGAACGGGCATCAAGACGCTTCCTCAAGACCAAGCTCCCGGCGCGGTCAGTGCTCCAGGCGTTGGCGTCGGTCACGCCGCGAACGGCTTGCCAATCGGCACTCCGGGCTCCGGGACGAGCAACGTCGATCAGAAGTAGCCTTGTCCATGCCTTTCCAGTGAAGGCCTGCTATCCCTGCGTTTTGATAGTACTTCACTGAGTGCGCTTGCGCTGAGGAGAGCGGCTGCTCATTCGGCATTTCCGCTGGTAGCATGGCTGAACAACGCTGAGCCTTCGCCATGTAGGCTATTAGCAGCCTGCCGAGCCGCGAGGCAATGCCGACGGGTGCGTCACCATCAATGGCTCCGCTGCGAAAACTGGATCATTTGGGGCAATGACCACCAGTGAAGAAGGTATCTGCGATGTCAAAAATTTATAGCGTCGACTGGGCTGACATAGTTATTCCGACCCACTCCATTCTCGAAATGGTCGTGCGTGGTAGCCTCAGCTATGTCGCCCTTTTCGTTATCCTGCGGTTTCTCATGAAGCGTCAATCCTCCACGATAGGTATTGCCGACATTCTCGTAATCGTCGTGATTGCCGATGCCGCGCAAAATGGTTTCTCAAAGGAGTACAAATCGGTCACCGAGAGCATCGTGCTCGTACTCACCATAGTTTTCTGGGATTTCGCGTTCAACTGGCTTGGTTTCCACGTCAGCCTTTTCGAGCGACTGCTCGCACCGTTGCCGGTACCGCTGATCACCGGCGGCCACTTGGACCGGCGCAATATGCGGCGCGAGCTTATCACTGAAGAGGAACTAAGGAGTCATCTCAGGCAGGAGGGGCTCGACGATTTTTCTGATGTAGAAAGCGCATGTGTCGAGGGCAACGGAGAGATCAGCGTCGTCAAGAAGAAGCGTGACGCTGGTGGAGGGAGCAAGAAAAAGCCGGGTGCCTAAGACAAGGGGTTGCGCAGCGTGTGAATAAACCCTGCGCCGAATAACAGCCTGGATCAGTTGGCTGATTCACGGTCAACTACACGAGCTACAAGCGAGGCGATCGGGTCATGCTGCTCCAGGAAATTGGACTCAAGCGTGGTGGTCCGCGCGGATTCTGGCATGGGCGAGTGGATGCCGCGCAACTGGATCGCCTCGTCACGGCATTCCCCGGCAAGGTGAGTGCGGCCGCTGCTGGTTCCGAATCCACGTCCGCCGTGGACAGCGCGACAGATCAGTCCATGGCCGTTTCCGAAACATCCATCGACGCGATTGAGGAAGCTGTGGGGACGCGACGCCGCCGGTGACCGAGCGCACCATCTCGCCCGAGGCTTCGATGCCCCACTCGGTAGTTCAGGCAACCGCTCAGCCGGCGCCGCCGCCGGCCTTTCCCTCTACCCAGTTGCCTCAAGCACCGTTCTCTTGGCCCCGACGTGTTTGTACGGGTCGAGCCGGGGGTGACGGCGAGAAGGCGCAGTGACCGCGCCAGGTTGCCGTGAAGCGGCAATCTTGCGCTTCCCCTGGTAGTTTTGTATCACCGGCACAAGACACAGGTGTCGCCGAAGCGTCTGAAATTATTGAACTTGCTGGCGAATTTTTTGATTTGGTAGGGAGTCCCTCTCCCGCTACCATCTTTCCCCACACTCCTTGGAGGCGGTTTGGATAAGCCGTTTCCCCAAGAGGAGCGTTGAGCCGGCCCGCTATCTCCACGGTCATACCCCAGGCGCCCGGGATCCCGGAAGACGGTGACCGTCTCGACCAGATCTCTAATGGCTTCGGCGGCCTCGCCGTCGCCCCCACTGACACCCTTCGCGAGCGCCTCCTCGAGCCGGCTGAGTTGTTCCTCATATCGCTTGAGGATGGCCGGATGTAGCGCGACTTCCTTTGCGACTGGTGGTTCGCTCCGCTCTTCAGATATTCGGCCGCGTTCGGCACCGAGGGCAGTTGATCGCGGGCCGAGAACGGATTGATCGCCGTGCCCTTTTGCGATCGCATCCACCAGCCGTTCGATTTCCCGGTTCAATTGAGCGAGCTGCTGCTCAAGACGCTGCCTTTTTGCGTTTTGATGTGATTGCGAGGCGCTTTCGCTCTTCAAGATAGGTCCGCTCGTACTCTGCGATAACTTTCGGTGCGCGCAATTCGGCCTTTAGTCCGCTGAGAACTGCGCTCTCGACTGTGTCTAAGGTCTTTGCATCAGGGCACGTGCCGCTCTCCGTCGCCGCTGAGCAGCGAATGCGAACGCGTCCCGATTTGTCTTTTCCATTGGTTGACATGCCGGCGCCGCACGAACCGTAACGGAGCAGACCAGACAGCATCCGGCGCGGCCGGCGTTGGTGGCAAGGATGGGTTTGACCGCGCTCGCCTTTGCGTTTCTGAGCCGCCGCGAATAGTTCGGGGTTGATAATCGCAAGATGCGGCACTTCGGCAACATGCCACTCGCTCCGCGGGTCGGGGCGTGACAGTCGCTTTCCGGTGTCAGGATCTTTCACCATCCTGACCTTGTTCCAAGTAAGACGCCCTACATAAAGCTCGTTCTGTAGGATACCGGCACCCCGCTCGAGATTGCCGTTGATAGTCGAGGCATTCCATGCCCGGCCTCGCGGAGGTGATACTCCCTCCTTGTTGAGATCGTGCGCGATTTCGCGAGGGGTGCGACCTTCGCCGTATTCCTGAGAGATGCGGCGAATGACATGCGCCTCAGCCTCGACAATGACCCGCTCGCCGCGTCTTCCGGCGAGCGCGGCATATCCGTACGTCAGGCCCCCTTCAGCCAAGCCTTGCTTGACTCGTCCAGCAAGGCCACGACGCACCTTATGAGCGTTGTCCTCGCGATAGAGCTGCCCGACCAAACCGCGAAGGCCAACCAGCACGGTATTGACGACGCCTTCATGAACCGCCCGGATCTCAATCCCAAGAAAGGATAGCCGCTTGTGAATGCCAGCGAGGTCTTCCATGTCGCGGGAGAGACGATCAAGGGCTTCAACGATGACAATATCAAAGGATTTCTCTCTTGCATCGTCCAACAGCTGCAGCAAGCCGTTGCGTCCCATTACTGAGCCACCGGAGCGGGCCCGATCTTCATCGGTGCCGACGATGCTTAATCCTTCGCGGCTTGCATAGCTTTGACAAAGCGAAAGCTGATCCTCAATCGATCGCTCGTTCTGAAGGTCTGTCGAGAATCGGGCATAGATCGCCGCTCTCTTTTTTTGTTCGATTGGCTTGCTCTCTCATGATCTTCCCTTGCAGCCAGGCGAGCAAGTACGCGCGCAAGGCGTAAGATCGCCTCGTCGGAACTCCTCTGCAAAGGGTAATTTTCGATCAGCAGGCCGCACGATCGATTCTCTAGATCATCGCGTCACGTTTCGAGGTGCAGGCACCGTCACGAATTGGAAAAACGTGACAGCTGACGATCGTCTTCGGGATATTGCTTCGAGGATGTTTGGGCGAAAAGCAGCGTTGGAGCTATGCGGGGCAACTCGATGTTGTGGACGCGAAACGGTATAAAGCCTTCGTCTGTCAAATATCCTGCTGCGATTGCAACTGGCATTCGGCGAAGCCAATAACTGGCTGGGACTATGGCGGGTCATCGCGAGGACTTTCTACATAGCGCGTGCTGTAGAAGGGCGGTGAACGGCTGGCCGCTTGCAGAAGCTCGGTGTCGCGACGTAGCAACGGGCGTTCAGATCGACTTCTTAGTTGTCGATCGTCATCAAGCACGGTCAGCAGCATTCGCTCAACTGCAAGCCGAGCAAGGCTATCGCATCTTGCGTTTAGATCGGGTTGCTTCCGTCATCTGAGTATGACTGGCAGCGGCTTGGTCAAGTCGATCATATTCGTGTTATCCCGCCGCTCGCGTCGACGCTATTCTGACCCTCTTGCGGGTGCCTCTTTTGAATTTTCCCACTCTTCTTGTTTTCGATGTCTTGTTTTCGACTGTGTTGAGTTGCTCATCGTTCTAATCTCTTGAATCTCAGGGCGATCCCCCTGGCCGTCAACGCCCTAGCCAGTGTGATCGCTGTCCGTCTTCTCCAGCACTTCAGTGAACGCATTGAGCGTATCGCCGTGGTGCACGGGTGTGCATAGATGGGAACGAGATCTCGTGAGAAATGCGCAGGAACGTTGGCTGATGGTCGGGTCCGGAAGCACCGGCCCGTGAGATCGCCAAACGCGCCAAGGCGTTCGGCGCGTCATCGAGGAGGTCCGACGAGCTTCGGAAAGATTCGCGAGACGTCCGAACTCTAGCTCGCGTGCCAGTCCCGGCCACGGTCAAATGGCTGCAGGCGTGCCGAGTTGCTTGCAGATTCGTTCATATCCAGGATTCGTGCGTCAGGTTGCAACCTTGCAAAACAAAATCGGGGTCAGCGATCCAGATAACGTTGCTTGATGGGCCGAGCGAAGAAGGCGAAGCATAGGCTCAAGCGACCACGATGCCAAACCAAGGCAGCCCCACGCTATGCCTCTCTCATTGCTCAAGTACGGGCTGAAACGCGACTACGTTCCGCACCGCGAGATTCCTGCTACGCCTGATCTGAAGCGCCGCTATGATGTGGTCATCATTGGCGGCGGCGGGCATGGCCTGGCGGCTGCCCACTACCTCTCCAAGTATCATGGCATCCGGGACGTTGCCGTTCTGGAAAAGGGCTACCTTGCCGGGGGCAATACGGCTCGCAATACGACTACGATCCGTTCGAACTACATCACGAACCAGTCGATACGCTTCTACAAGGAGGCCGTTTCACTTTACGAAGACATGTCGCATGAATTGAATTTCAACGTCATGTTTTCGCAGCGCGGCCAGCTCACGCTTGCGCATTCCGAGGCGACCCTTCGATCCTTCCATCTGCGCGCCGAGATGGGCAAGCACCATGGCACGCGGATCGCGGTGGTGGATCCGCGGCAGGTGAAGGAGATCTGCCCTCATCTCAATATGGATGAAGGCGGCCAGCACGAGGTTCTCGGCGGCCTCTGGCACGAGGACGGCGGCACGGCACGCCATGACGCCGTCGCATGGGGCTACGCGGCGCAGGCCGCCGGCCGAGGTGTGGAAATCCACCAACGGACCGAGGTGCTTGGTTTCGACACGACCGGCGACAGGGTGTCGGCCATCAGAACCAGCCGCGGAACGGTGAGCGTCGGGCACGTCATCCAGGCCGCGGGCGGAGCCAATCAGCATGTCGCGAAACTGGCTGGCATCGATATGCCCATTCGTTGCTTCCCGTTGCAGGCGATGGTGACACAGCCGCTGAAGCCGTTCCTGCACACGCTGGTATCTTCAGCAAATCTGCATACGTATCTCGTGCAGTCGTCCCGCGGCGAAATCGTCATCGGCGGCGGTTCGGATCCGTATCAATTAATTTCGACGCGCTCGACGCTGGATCTCAAGGAACAGCTCGCTCACGGCGCGGTGCAGCTTTTCCCCTTCCTCCATAACGTGAAGCTGCTGAGGCAGTGGGCCGGCATCACCGACATGACACCGGACTACACGCCGATCATGGGCGCTAGTCCGCTTAGGAACTACTGGCTCGATTGCGGCTGGGGTACCTGGGGCTTCAAGGCAACGCCCGTCGCCGGAAAATACATGGCCGACACCGTCGCCAACGAACGGGTCGCGGACATTCTGCTTCCGTTCAGTCTGGGCCGCTTCGAGACGATGGCTCTCATCAATGAAATGGGTGCTACGGCGGCAAGCCACTAGGATCTGTTGCATGAAAATCATGAATTGTCCTCTGAACGGGGCACGAAACATCAGCGAGTTCACCTGCTTCGGGCCGGTTCACGACGCCATCGATGCGCAATCGGTCGGCGATGCCGCCTGGTCTCACTACTTGTTCTATCAGGAGAACAAGGCCGGAATCATTCGCGAGTGGTGGCGACACACACCCTCGAACTACTACTTCATCGCCGAACGACACACCGTCACCGACGAAATCATCGCGACCTACAGCGCGAGCGAGCTTTCGCGCATCGAGAACAAGTCATGATTCCGCGTTTGCCCCTGCCATATGGGACCCGTATCGATCGAGGCCAGGTCCTGACCTTCAAATTCGAAGGCAGGACATTTCGTGGGCTCTCCGGCGATTCCATAGCAAGCGCGCTCGTTGCCTCGGGGCAGTGGCTTATCTCGCGGTCATTCAAATATCACAGGCCCCGAAGCGTCATGACTATGGCGGGGCAGGATGCCAATACTCTGGTCCAAGTCGAAGGAGAGCCTAACGTTCTGGCTGACGTCCATCCTCTCCGCGAGGGCCTCGAAGCGACAGCCCAGAATGTGAACGGGTCGCTCGAAAAGGATCGCGACGCGCTTCTCGATCGGCTTGGACGGTTTATGCCGGTCGGCTTCTACTACCGGACTTTTTTTGGCCCGGGCAAGAACAGCTGGCTCCGGCTCTGGGAGCCGCTCATCAGGAAAAAAGCGGGCCTCGGCAGGGTTGATACGTCGGCTCCCCGCGGCCGTTACGAAAAGCAGAACCTGTTCTACGACGTCATGGTCGTCGGTGGCGGCCCGGCTGGCCTTTCAGCTGCGATCGAGGCCGCAGAGGCGGGTGCGCGCGTCCTCGTGGTGGACGAGAACCCCGAGCTCGGCGGGTCCCTGACTTATGCGCGGTTCGACGACAAGCCTGAAGCCACCGCGCTGTTGCTGCGCGATTTGAGGCAGCAGATCAAAGCGCATCCCGGCATCAAGGTTTTCACGAATGCCGTGGCGAACGGCTGGTATGCCGACAATTGGATTCCTGTCATCACGGCGAACCGGTTGTATAAGGTTCGCGCGAAGGAGGTCATCCTTTGCACCGGCTCGCTCGATCAACCGGTTCCGTTTCGCAATAACGACCTTCCCGGAATCGTGCTCGGATCGGCCGTACAGCGACTGATGCGGCACTACGCGGTGAAGCCGGGCCAACGCGCGGTGGTCTTCGCCGGCAACCGGGACGGCTACCGGACGGCGCTGGATCTCGTGGAAGCCGGTGTCGAAGTGGCTGCGGTAGTCGATCCCCGCGCCACGCAGCAACACGGTTCATTCGCGGCACAGCTCGAGACAAAAGGCGTGCGGATCATCCTCACCGCCAAAATAGCGGAGGCTGCGGGCACCGCGGGCAACAAGCATCTCAAGGCCGTCGGGATTGCACGCGCGGATGCGGATATGCCCGAGTGGATCGACTGCGACCTTCTGTCGATGTCCTGCGCCTATACTCCGACCTATCAGCTCGCTTTGCAGGCGGGTGCGAAATTGAGCTATGACGATGGCACGGCACAGTTTACGCTCACCAACGTGCCCGCGCATCTGACGCTTGCCGGATCGGTCGCGGGCAATTTCTCCCTTCGCTCTGTTCTGGCGGCGGGACGCAAGGCAGGCGGGGCGGCCGCGCAGGCGCTAGGTCTTGCTACACGTGAAGTCGAAGTGCCCGAAGACGAGGAGCGAAGCCTCAGCAGCCTTGAGCTTCCCATTGTCGGACATTCCAAGGGGCGTGATTTCGTCGATTTCGACGAGGATCTCCAGGTCAAGGACATTGAGAACGCGGTTCGCACCGGCTACGACGAGCTTGAGCTCGTCAAGCGCTTCTCGACGGTCGGAATGGGGCCGTCGCAAGGCCGTCATTCGGCTCTCGCCACGGCGCGCATCGTGGCGCATGCCACCAAGCGCAAGGTCGCCGATATCGGCGTCACGACATCGCGCCCGCCATTCGGCCCCGAAAAGCTCGGGCTCCTCGCAGGAATTCAACAAAGCCGCTATCGTTACACGTCGGTCCATCATCGCCACGTTGAGGCCGGTGCGAAGATGACGCCGGTGGGCGCGTGGTGGCGCCCGTTGTATTACGGCGACCAAGGTTCTGTTGATGCACGGATCGTTGATGAGGTGAACCTCGTCAGGCAGCGCGTCGGCGTGCTTGACGTTTCGACCCTTGGCAAGATCGAATTGCGCGGACCGGACGCCGGGCTGCTGCTCGATCGCTTCTGTTCGATGAATTACGCCAAGCAGCCCGTCGGCAGGGTCCGATACTGTCTGACGCTGAACGAGATGGGAACAGTCATCGACGATGGCGTCGCCTTCAGGGTCGCTGAGGATCACTACTACGTCACGGCAACGACCGGTGGGGTGGACCGCATCTATGCGGACATGTGCTGGCAGAACGTTCAATGGGGACTCGACGTTGACATCCACAACGTAACAGCCGGCTTCGCGGCCTTTAACCTCACCGGACCGCTTGCCCGACAAGTTCTCGAGGCGGCAGGAGGTATGGATGTCTCGTCCGAAGGACTGCCCTTCCTGGGCGGGCGCATCGGCCGGGTCGCGAACTGTCCCGTCCGCATCATGCGCATTGGCTACTCCGGCGAACTGAGCTTCGAACTGCACACGCCTCAATCCTATGGTGAGGCCTTGTGGGATGCTCTGATGGAAGCCGGCAAGCCGCTGGGACTTCGACCCTACGGCCTGGAAGCGTCGCGAATCCTGCGTCTGGAGAAGGGGCACATCATCATCGGTCAGGATACCGATGCCGTCAGCACCGCGGACGAACTGGGAATGGCGTGGGCGCTGGCGATGAAGAAACCCTTCTTCATCGGCAAGAGGTCGACCGAATTGCTTCGCCATCTTCCTGCCAGGCGTCGCCTGGTTGGGTTCGAGCTTCCATCGTCCGAGCAAGACAGGCCGGATGAAGCATGCCTCGTCCTGGAGCAAGGCGAGGCGGTTGGTCACGTCACGTCGACCTGCCTGTCGCCGACGCTGGGGAAATGGATTGGTCTCGCCTTCGTGCCGGCCGATCTGTCCGAGCAGGGCAGAAGCTTGCTGATCAAAACGCGGAAGGGCGCGCAATTGCGAGCTCGCATTGTCTCTCCGCACTTCTTCGATCCCGAAAACAAGCGGCAGGAAATCTGATATGGCTGTGACCGCGACAGGTCGGCGGACGCCGCTCGGCGATTTATACGCCGAACACCCGGACGGCGTTCCGTCCTCCATCGATGGGACACTTGTCCGGACGACGATCGTGCCTGAAGGGGACGGTGACGGATCAATCCACCTGCTGGATCTGACCCGGTATGCCCGCTTCGGTATCAAGGGCAAAGGCGCCAGCGATTGGCTGAGGTCCAAGGCGATCGCGTTGCCGGAGCCGGTCAATATGCTTGCCCCGCTTGCGTCGCGAAGGCTCGACCTGATTCGTCTTGGAGCCGAAGATTATCTGGTCCTGCCCCAGTCCGTCGGGCAGTCGGCATCCCTGGTTGCGTTGCGGTCGGAATGGGAATCCGACGGACGCGAGCGCAAAGGCTTCAATGCCTGGCGAGAAGAGGTCTGGGCATGGTTCCACATTCATGGAGCCAACGTGGCGGATTTCCTCGCAAAGACATGCCCTGTCGATCTGAGCGCCGATCGATTGCCGCTATGGCGTGTAGTGCAGACCCGTGTGGCGCAGATGGACTGCATCCTCGCACGTACTGACCGTACTAACGATCACGGCTTCGACTTGTTCTTCGATGTGGCCTCGGCAAATTACATGATGTCGAGCCTGAAGGAATTGGACGCCACGTAACTGAGCTGCAAGATCAAATCTACGGTGTCGGCGTTCCACTTTTGAATTCCTGCTTGAGCCAATCAAAAACCTTGTGCGCGGGATGCCACGAAGGTTTGTCGGGCGAACCGGTGAGTGCGAGGCAGAGCGTGGTCTGGACCTTGGCCTTGCTCCAGGTCGCAAGACGTCCATCCTTCAGATACGGCTCGCAATAGGACGAATAGGTAACGACGAAGCCGAGGTTCTGGGCCGCTGCCTCGAGTGCGGTCGCGGAATTGTCCACCTTCAACGCGGGAACGTCGCCGTCCAGATTGAGACCCAGCTTGGTCGCCCAGCGCTGCCAGACATTGTGTCGACCTTGAACGAAGATCTTCCTCGATGAGTCCAGCACGTCTTGCAGCGCCGTCGTGGAAAGCGAGCCAATGAGTGCCGGCGCGCAGACCAGCTCCAGGGTTTCATTGGGCAAGTGAGGGGTGTCGGCGTCGAGCTCCGAGGCGTCGCGAACTTCTACGACGATGTCAGCCAATTCAGCGTTCGGGTCAGTCCAGATCGCACTATTCAGACGAATCTCGACATTCGGATTTTGGCTCAGAAAGCCATCGAGCCGGGAGGCAAGCCATAGACTAACGAATGAGAGGGGAGCCGATAAGGTCACGGTGCGAGGTACATCCTTGCCACGCAGCCCCTCGGTTGCTGCAGCTGCGAGATTCAAGGCCTCAGCTACACCCGGAAGGTAGGCTTCGCCCACCTCGGACAGTTGCAGTCCATTTTGCCTGCGTACGAACAGTTGCCGCGAAAGGTAGGATTCCAGCCCGCGGACACGCTGACTGACTGCGGCTTGTGTGCAATTCAACTCCTTTGCGGCTTCCGTGAAGCTCAGATGCCGCGCTGCGGCCTCGAACGCCTGAAGCCCGCTCAGAGGTGGCAAGTTTCTCATTCAAAACGCCGCCAAATGAAAACAGGGTCACTGAGCCAGTTTTTATTTCTTGGAGCGTAATCAAGCAAGTACTACCGATTAAGGGATGGGTTGATCCCCGCGGCAACAAGGGCCCACGTACTCGAGCGTGCACTGCCCAACTAGCAGTCAGCGGTTGGTGGATCAATGGGCAAACGGTGGCGAGCGTATGATGAATTCGATCCAGAGAAAATTCGCCGAGCTTGCAACCGAAAATGCTCCAGGTCAGGAGGTTCGGCTGACCACACCCACCTCTGATGGTGCCCTGCTCGGCGGTGTGATCGAAGGCAGGCCGGTCGACTTTTCTCACGGCGACGTAGATGCGTTTTTGCCGGCCCCAGGGGCGCTCGACGCGTTTCTGGAAGGGTATCGCCGCGGAGGATCCCAAGCCTATACCGAGTATCTTGGCGATGCCGCGGTTCGCGATGCCGTTGCGGAGCGGCTGGGGATCTTTACCGGAGCGCGCCTTTCGGCTGATGAGGATCTGATCGTGACGCCCGGAACGCAGGGCGCTCTGTTTCTGGCTATGGGAGCGACCGTCGCCTCGGGAACGAAGGTCGCCGTGGTCGAGCCTGACTATTTCGCCAATCGGAAACTGGTCCGCTTCTTTGACGGTGTCCTTGTCCCGATCGAGATGGACTATCTCGGGACGGCTGGGCGGGCGGGTTTGAACCTTGAACAGCTCGAGGCGGCATTCAGGGATGGGGCCCGTGTTCTCGTCTTCTCTAATCCCAATAATCCCACCGGCGTCGTCTACTCGGATGACGAGATTGACGCGATTGCCCGGCTCGCCGGCAAGTACGGCGCGACGGTCATCGTCGACCAACTCTACTCGCGGCTACTTTACGCGGGGCAGTCGTATAGTCATCTGCGGACCAAATCGGTCGCCCGCGAAAATCTGATCACGATTAGTGGGCCGTCAAAGACCGAGTCGCTCAGCGGCTTTCGCCTTGGCGTGGCTTTCGGATCAGCGTCGGTCATCGAGCGCATGGCCAAGCTGCAAGCTATCGTTTCGCTGCGCGCGGCTGGCTATAGCCAGGCCGTTCTGAACGTCTGGCTTGCCGAACCGGAAGAGTGGATGCGTGATCGCATTCAGCGACATCAGGCAATCCGCGATGATTTGGTCGCCATCCTGCGTCAGGTTGACGGGCTTGAGCTGCGAAAGCCAGAGGCCGGAAGCTATTTGTTTCCAAGACTCCCCGAGTTGACGATCAGCGCGATCGATTTCGTCCGCGCATTGCGGTTGCAGGCCGGCGTCACCGTGACGCCGGGAGCGGAGTTCGGTCCCAACAGTTTCGGAAGCATCCGGTTCAATTATTCGCAGGATCACGCAGCCGCTGTCGCTGCGGTGAATCGGGTCGCTGCGATGATTGAGCGATATCGTGTTCGACGTGTTGCGCGGAGTGCGTAGTCAGATCAACAAAAATGGGCACCCAGCCGGGCTGTCCCTTCGTACCGACGGTTACTCGTGATGAAGTATCGCAAGGTTGGCATCATCGGCGCGGGCTTGATCGGAAGATCCGTCTACAACGAGGTTTGTCGTTCCGAGGTTGCCGAAGTGGCCTATGTACTCGTGTCCGGCAAGAAGAGCGCTTCCCATCGCGAAGTCGAAGGCATAGATCCGGCATTGTTGGTGTCCGATCTCGACGAGGCAATGGCGCAGCCGGTAGACCTTGTGGTCGAAGCGGCCCACGCTGACGTGCTGGCGGCCGTCGCGCCGCGCGTGCTGGCGTCTTCCGATCTTTGCGGGTTCAGCTGCTCCGCCTTTGCCAGGCCCGACGTCGAGCGTGCCGTCGCAGAGAGTTGCCGTGCGAACGGCACGCAGTTCTTTCTGCCTCACGGTGCGATCCTGGGACTTGATGGTTTCGTTGATGGCCGCGACTGCATCGAAGACGTCACGATAACCACGACAAAGCGTGCCACGGGTCTTGGCTTTGAAAGCGACATCTCCGGCGTCGTGTTCGAGGGAAGCGCCCGAGAGGCCTGTCAGAAATTCCCGAGAAACGTGAACGTGCATGCCGCTATCGCAATCGCGGGCATCGGCTTTGATCGAACCAAAAGCATAGTTGCAGCGAAGCCTGATACCGAAGAGATGCGTCATCGTATTCAAGTTTCGGGACAGGGTTTCGCTTGGGATTTTTCGGTCACATCGCGCTCTCTTGGCGGGGTGACGGGGGCTTACACTCCCAAGTCAGCTGCGGGATCGGTGCGGCGTATTCTGGTGTCCAGCGGCATCGTCAACAGCTGAGAGGCACGATGGCAATTTCTTCGACAGGCACGCGAAACGGTACTCAAGCTCTAGCTGGCCTGACTGGACCGTTTTCGATCGGCGTGCGTTCCAAGCGGCGTCTATGGATAGGCGCTGTGACGATTCAGGTATTCAAGTCCAGGTAGGTGGATAGGCAGGCCGACAATGCTTCAGCAGAACAGCTCTCGTCAAAACTGGGTCGTCGGCGTCGACGTCGGGGGGACTTTTACCGATTTCTCGGCCAAAGATCTGACGACAGGCCGCGTCCTGATTCACAAAAGGCCCTCGACTCCGGACGATCCCTCGCGTGCCGTTCTGCATGGTCTGCGAGAGCTGACCGAGAAATACGATATTGATCCAGGCGCCATCACGCGTTTCGCGCACGGGACCACCGTCGCCACCAATGCGCTGCTTCAGCGGAAGGGCGCCAAGGTGGCCCTGGTAACGACCAAGGGGTTTCGCGATCTCGTCGAGATCGGCCGCCAGGTTCGGCCGCATATCTATGATCTGCAGTTGGATGCGCCTCAGCCGCTCGCTTCCCGCGCGCTTCGTTTCGAGATCGATGAGCGCATCGGCCCGACCGGCCAGGTTGTCCGTGAATTGTCCGATACCTCGATTGACGCCCTGGTGGAGCAATTGAGGACGCAGCCGGAGATCGAGGGCATTGCTGTCTGCCTGATCTTTTCGTTCCTGAATTCCTCGCACGAGAAGCGGATCGCCGCCGCGCTGCGCGAGGCGTTCCCGAACGTGTTCGTCTCGGTATCGAGCGAAGTGCAGCCGGAGTTTCGCGAGTTCGAAAGGTTCTCGACCACGCTGATTAATGCGTTCCTCCAGCCCGAGGTGGGACGCTACATGAACCGCTTGAAGCTCGAGGTAAGGACGGTCGCGCCAAACGCAGAGTTCGGCATTTTCCAGTCCAGCGGCGGATTGATGTCGGTTGACAGAGCCGCGCAGTTTCCGGTTCGGACCGCACTCTCGGGACCTGCCGCCGGAGCGGTCGGCGCAGCCGGCGCGGGCGCGATGTCCGATATTCCCGATATCATCACCCTGGATATCGGAGGGACCAGCACGGACGTCTGCCTGATCCAGGCCGGTAAGACCGCCATCGCGAGCACCCGGGACATCTCGGGATTCAGGATACGGCTGCCGATGGTGGACATTCACACGGTCGGCGCGGGCGGCGGATCCATCGCGCGGCTGGGCAATGACGGGCTTCTGAAGGTCGGCCCCGAGAGCGCCGGGGCGGTGCCGGGACCGGCCTGCTATCGCCGCGGTGGCACGCTGCCGACCGTCTCCGACGCCAACGTCGTTCTCGGTCGACTGCCCGTAACGCTCACCGGCGGGGGCATGACCATCGATCGCGACCTTGCCGTGAAGGCCGTTACACCGATCGCATCCGAGCTCGGACTCAGCGTTGAAAAGGCTGCGCTCGGCATCGTCGGGATCGTGACATCCAACATGGTCCGGGCCATTCGGGCGGTGACGATCGAACGAGGATACGATCCGCGCAAATTCATCCTCATGCCGTTCGGCGGTGCGGGCGGGTTGCACGCCACCGACGTCGCGCGCTCGATCGGCATCAAACGGATCATCGTTCCCCATGCTCCGGGAATTCTCTGCGCCGAAGGTCTGATCATGTCGGATCTGCAGGAAGACTTCGTCGCGAGCTGCCGGGTTCGTGTCGGCGGGGACATGCGGACCGCTGCAAATGTCGTCGCAGATCTCGTGAAGCAAGGACAGGACTGGCTTGATCAGGAAGGTGAGGGCGCTCTCGAAACCCGCCTCGTCCTGTCGCTGGACATGCGCTATGTCGGTCAGAACTACGAGCTCGCCGTCGAAGTCGCAAGCGGCTCCAGTGCTCCGGTCTTGCCGGATGCCGAGCAGCTGCGCGCGGCATTCTTCGCCGCATATCTGAGGGCCTACGGCCACTACGATCAGCAGGCACCGATCGAGATCGTGAACGTTCGACTTCGGACGATCGCGAAACTGCCGCAGAGCCAGTCGGCGACGAAAAGTTCTGCGAAAAAGCTCGAACCATTCGATACCAAGGACGTCTGGTTCGATGAAGCCGGGCCCGTTCCTACGCCGATGTTCGATCGCTCCGGTCTTCCTGTTGGAACCGTCATCAAGGGCCCGGCAATTATCACGCAGCTCGACTCGACCACGGTGGTCCCGCCGTGGGCCGAGATCACGGTCGATGCCGCCCTCAACATGATCATGGAGATCGACAATGTCTGAGATCGTGATTGACCCGATTTCGCTCGAAATCGCCTGGAATGGACTGAAGTCGATTGCTGACGAATGCTTCATCAGCATCATGCGAAGCGCGTTCTCAACTAACGTGAAAGAGCGCCACGATCACTCCACCGCCATCGCCGATGCGCAGGGGCGGCTGGTTGTGCAAGCGGAAATGGCGCTGCCGATCCATCTTGCATCGATGCGCGGTCTGACAAAATTCATCCTGGATCGATACGGTAGTGATATCCACCCCGGCGACGTCTTCATCGCCAATGATCCGCACGTCGCGGGCGGCACGCATCTTCCGGACATCAACATGGCGATGCCCGTATTTGAAGGCTCCCGGCTCATCGGATTCGTCGCCAACATCATCCACCACGCCGATGTCGGCGGGGCGGCGGTTGGGTCGATGTCGGGAGGTCTGGACGAGATCTACAAGGAAGGGCTGCGGATTCCGATCATGCGGCTCTATTCCAAGGGCGTGCTCGATCAGGATCTGCTGACGCTTTTGCTGCTCAATATGCGTCTGGAGGAAGAACGTCGGGGCGACCTCAACGCCCAGATCGCGGCCTGCAAGCTCGGAGTCGCCAGACTCGAGGACATGTTGCGTGAGCATGGCGGCGACCGGATTTCGGCGATCTTCCGGGAAGTTATCGCCCGCACAGAAATTCGAATGAGAAAGGCCATCGCAACACTTCCCGATGGCGTTTACGCCTTTACCGATTTCATGGATGACGACGGTGCAGGCACCGAGGATATCAAGATCGCGCTGAGAATCGAAAAGACGGGCGACCGCATCCTGTTCGATTTCGAAGGAAGCGATCCGCAGGTCCCCGGCAACTTCAATATGGTTTTCAATGCGACGCAATCGGCGGTGTGCTTCGCCCTCAAAGCTTTGCTCGACCCCAACGTGCCGAACAATCAGGGAATCTTTGACGCGATCGAAATCAAGGCGCCTCTCGGTTCATTTGTCAACTGCATCGCTCCGGCCGCGGTTGCCTTGCGTGCCAACTCCTGCCAACGGGTCGTCGACTGTGTGTTCGGTGCTTTGGCCGAGCAAGTACCAGACCGCGTGGTCGCGGGCACGAACGGAGCAAATACCAGCGCCGTGTTTGCTGGAATAGATCCTCGAACTGCCCAGCTCTACGTTTATCTGGAAACGCTGGGCGGCGGTATGGGCGCGCGCGCAACCTTCGACGGCAAGGACGGCGTCCAGGTCAACATCACCAACACCTCCAACCTGCCCGTGGAGGCCATCGAGCTCGAATATCCGCTCCGCGTTGAGGAATACTCGTTGATCGAGAACACTGGCGGTGCGGGTCGTTACCGCGGCGGCTTGGGCATCCGACGCACCATTCGGCCGATCGATCATGTCTGCGAGTTCAATGGTGTCGGCGAGCGCTTCGTTCACAAGCCTTGGGGACTGTTCGGTGGTGAAGATGGCGCAACAGGACGGTTTTACGTTCGCTCGGATGCCGGCCAAGTCACGGAACTTGCCGCCAAGGCCTGCTGCGTTCGCCTGGAGCCCGATGCTGTTGCAGTGCTCGAGACGGCGGGAGCAGGCGGTTACGGTCCGCCGGCCGAGCGGCTCGCCGCGGCAATCCAGGAAGACCTCGCTTCCGGCAAGTTCTCTGAGGAATACGTGAAACGACATTATTCCAAAGCGTCTTGAGCGCGACCAGGAAGTCCGTCCGGAGGTACCCGGGCAGGCGAGAGATACAAGACTCCGAAGACGGGCGTGACCATACATTGTTCAACGTGAGACAGGAGAATTCCATGCCGAATTTGACGCGACGCAAGGTATTGGCTCTAGGCGCTCTCGGCGCAGCGATGCCGTGGGTAAGCAAAGCAAGCGCCCAGGAGCGGAAGATCACGGTCGCCGCCTACAGCGATATCTTCGAGGATATTTACAAGCGAACTGTTATCGTGCCCTTCATGAAGGCAAATCCCGGTATCCGTGTGGACTACATGGGAATGCCGACGTCTGCCCAAAACCTTGGAATGCTGCGAGCCCAGAAGGCGGCGCCTCAAATTGACGTCTGCATCATGGACGTGGTGGTCGCCAAGGCCGGCGGGGACGAAAACATCTACCAGCCTGTAAGCGCCGAGCAGTTGCCGGTGATGAAGGAGTTGGTTCCCGCGGCCTTGATCCAGGGCGTCCCCGGTCCCGCCGTGACGTTCGATGCGCTCGTGTTGATGTATGCTACCGGCAAGTTCCCAACGCCGCCGACATCCTGGAAGGAGCTCTGGGACAAGAAGCATGCGGGCCGGATTGCGATTGACGCCCCTCCGAATCTGGTCGGAGTTGGACTGACGCTAATAGCCAACAAGTTGGCCGGTGGCGGAGACTACCGCCAGTCGATCGACAAGGGGATCCAACTGCTGGCCGAGATGGCTCCACTCGTGCAGACCTGGGATCCGAAGCCTAATCCCTATGCAGCGGTGGCAAACGGCGCCGTCGATCTCGGTGTCGGATACAATGCGCGCGCGCAAACCATTTCGAAGCAGAATCCGGACCGCATGGCGGCCGCGATGCCTGAAGAAGGGTCGATCTCCCAGATCAACACGATCAATCTCGTCAAGGGATCGAAGCAACAGGAGGCTGCCCTCCAGTTCATGACATACGCATTAAGCGGGGAAGCGCAATCGCGGTTCACCGAAGAGCTCTCCTACGTTCCGACGAACAAGAACGCGTCAATTTCCGAGGATGCGCGGAAGCGGACCGCTACCACGCCGGAGCGGACGGCTCGAATGATCGACGTGGATTGGATCGAGGTCGCCAAGTTCAGGGACAAGATTACCGAGCAATGGCGCAGGAACGTAATCAGCCGCAGCTAGGCAACTGGTTCCAGAATCGCATCTACCGGAGGGGCGTCGCACAAGCGACGGAAAGACATTGTATCTAGAGGTTGAAGCCTTGGAGAAGCGGTACGGCAGCTTCGCGCCGTCGGTGGCCGATCTGTCTTTCTCGCTTGGACAGGGCGAGCTGCTCGGCCTGTTAGGACCGTCAGGTTGCGGCAAGACCACGACCCTTCGGATGATCAGCGGCCTTGTCCAGGCGACGTCGGGTAAGATCAAGGTCGGCGGTCAGGATGTCACTCACCTTCCGACCTACCGACGCAACATGGGGGTGATGTTCCAGTCCTATGCGCTGTTCCCGCATATGACCATCGCGGAGAACGTCGCGTTCGGGCTGCAAATGCGCAAGGTGAGAAAGTCCGATATCGCAGCGCGGGTCGCATCCGCACTAGCGATGGTTCGCTTGGATGGCGTCGCGGATCGCAAGCCGCGTGAACTTTCGGGCGGCCAGCAACAGCGGGTCGCTCTCGCCCGCGCACTAGTCGTGGAACCCGATATTCTGTTGCTGGACGAACCTCTCTCGAATCTCGATGCGAAACTGCGGGACAACATGCGCAACGAGATCCGGGAGATACAACAGCGTTTGCGGATGACCACCGTGTTTGTCACGCACGATCAGACGGAAGCCATGGCGATCTGCGACCGGATCGTCGTGATGAACCGCGGCAAGCTAGAGCAGATCGGAACTCCCCTCGATATCTATGAGAGGCCGGAAACACCGATGGTGGCGGAGTTCGTCGGGCGCATCAACCGATTGGAAGGGCAATGGCGTAACGATGGCGCCATCGCCGTGGGCGACTCTCTCATCCGCGCAAACGCGAACGGCCGTACCGGGCGCGTCCTCATTATGATCCGCCCTCATCGCATCGATCTGGCAGCGGCTGGCGAGCCGGGCTCGGGATTGCCGGAAGAGAATATGGTTGCCGGGACCATCCGGCACATCACCTACGTCGGAGACACGCTCCAATATGCGGTCGCGACGGCGGGCGGTCTGCTGCAGGTCGAAAAGGCCACGAGCTCCGCGACAGATCCCTTTCAGCCCGGCGATGCCGTGGCGCTACGATGGAAAACACGCGACACGCTCACCTTCTCCTCGGAGGCGGCCGGATGACCGTTTCCGCGCTCGAAGCGAACGACGCAAAGCGCGGAGGGAGATCGCTGCTGTCGGCCCTCCTGCTCCCGATCGTTTTCGTGAACATACTGGTCTTCGTCGCGCCCGTGGCGAATCTCGCAGCCATGTCGTTCCGCAGTGCGGCGGCTACGGGAGCGATGACTGACGGTTTTGATCTCTCGACCTGGAGTTCACTGATCTCGGATGCATACTATTGGTCGATGTTGTGGCGAACGGTCTGGATCGGGGCGCTGATCACGCTCGTCACGCTGGTGCTTTCCTATCCTCTCGCATTGTTCGTCAGCCGCGCGACAAGGGCCAAGGCGCTTCTCATCGTGCTCTGCATCTCGCCGCTCCTGATCTCGGCCGTAGTGCGTACCTACGGTTGGATGGTGATCCTCGGCGACCAAGGCTTCCTGCCAGCCATGTTGCGTTCGTTCAACCTGACGCCGCCGCGATTGATCAACAATCAGCTTGGCGTCATCATCGGCATGACCGAAATCCTCATGCCCTACATGATACTGTCGCTCCTCTCGGGGTTTGGAAAGCTGGATGCGACGCTGGAGCAGGCCGCGGAGACGCTTGGGGCCGGCCCTTTTACCGTATTCCGCCGGATCGTTCTCCCGCTCAGCATGCCGGGAATTCTGCTCGGATGCCTGCTCTGCTTCGTGCTGGCGGTAAGCAGCTTTATCACGCCTAAGATGCTGGGAGGCGGGCGGGTCGCCCTGTTGGCGACCGAGATCTACGATCAGGCCATCGTCACGTTGAATTGGCCCGTTGCGGCGTGCTTGTCCGTCCTGATCTTGATCGTGTTCGGAACAGCCTTGCTGTTCTACGGCCAACTCTCCAAGATTGTAGAGTAGGGGGCTCGGTCGTGCTGCCAAAGATCGCGAAAGGCATCCACGCATTGGGCATCATTCTAATAATGATGTTCTTGCTTGCGCCGGTGATCCTCGTATTCCCCATATCGTTCTCTGCTGACGCTTTCGTGGCCTGGCCACCATCGGCCTGGAGTACAAGGTGGTACGTCGCTCTTCTTCACAACGAAGAGATGGTGACGGCCTTTCGCAACAGCCTGCTCATCGCAGCTTGCGTGACTGCCATAACACTCCTGGTCGCGATGCCGGCCGCTGTGGCGTTGACGCGATGGGGTTTTCGGGGACGAGACGCCCTGATTTCCTTGTTCACCGCGCCGCTTCTGCTTCCAAGCATCGTCCTGGGCCTGGCCATCCTCGTCATATTTGCCGGATATGGTCTGGTTAGCAGTTGGCCCGGGGTCGTCATTGCGCATCTGGTCATTACCCTGCCTTATGCCTTGAGAGTGTTGATGACGGGCCTTAGCACAATGCCTCCTTTCGTCGAGGATGCCGCGGGAACGC
Organism: Bradyrhizobium sp. CCGB12; assembly: GCF_024199845.1. NCBI lineage: Bacteria > Pseudomonadati > Pseudomonadota > Alphaproteobacteria > Hyphomicrobiales > Nitrobacteraceae > Bradyrhizobium > Bradyrhizobium sp. CCGB12. The sequence continues at coordinate 8,843,576 of NZ_JANADO010000001.1, forward strand.
TTGGCGCTGCGCCATGGCAGGTCTTTCGCCAGATCACGCTTCCGCTCATGACGCCCGCACTCGTCGCGTCCGCCGCGCTGGCATTCATCGTTTCGTTCGATGAAGTCGTGATTTCGCTGTTCATCGCAGGAACCCAGCTCAAGCTGCTCCCGGTCTCACTCTATCACTACGTGGAAAGCTGGACCGATCCGCTCGTCGCCGCCGTCTCCGCGCTGCTGGTGCTGGGTACGCTTGGCATCGTGCTCATCGTGGAAAGGGCCATCGGCCTGGGTAAGGCTGTGTCAAAGTGATCATCCGAGCGCAGGATCGATATGCGCGCGCCCTTTCGGTCGTTCCCAAAAGCATGGATACTTCGCGATGATCACGATCGAAGAGATTTCGCGGGCGCGAACTCGCCTGCACGGAAAGCACGTCGTGACGCCGATGCTCGAGTACGATCGGATCAACGATAGTCTCGGTGGTCGCGTTCTGTTCAAGCCAGAGAATCTGCAAAGAACGGGATCATTCAAGTTCAGGGGTGCCTTCAACAAGATCGCGTCTCTTGACGATGGCCAACGAAAAAAGGGCGTGGTGACGTTCTCTTCGGGGAACCATGCTCAAGGCGTTGCCGCTGCGGCCAAGACTTTCGGTATCCCGGCTACCGTCGTGATGCCGGAAGACGCGCCCATTCTGAAACGCGAGAATACACGAAGGCTCGGCGCGGACGTCGTGCTCTATGACCGCCACGTCGGCGATCGAAAGGCAATTGCGGAGGAGATCGCCGCAAGAACAGGGGCCATCCTGGTTCCCCCCTATGACGATGAAATGGTCATCGCGGGCCAAGGCACGATCGGGTTGGAGGTCGTCGACCAGCTCGATGCGATCAATGCACGAGCCGATGTATTGCTTTGTCCCGTCGGAGGAGGCGGCCTCATTGCCGGCGTATCGACCGCCTTGAAAGCGCTGCAGCCGCACATCGAAATTTATTGCGTCGAACCGGAGGGGTTCGACGATACGCGGATTTCGTTGGAGCGCGGAGAGCGTACCAGCAATCGCGCCGGTTCTCGCTCCATCTGCGATGCCATCGTCACAGAGATCCCGGGGGAAATCACCTTTCCCATCAACCGTCGCAATCTTGCCGGCGGCTTCGCGGTGTCCGACGCGGACGTCGTGGAAGCCGTTCGTCAGTTGTTTCAGATCGCCAAGCTCGTTGTCGAGCCTGGCGGCGCGGTGGGATTTGCGGCGCTCCTGGCCGGCCGCATCGATCTGCAAGGTCGAACAGCCGTCGTCGTGCTTTCTGGGGGGAACGTCGATCTTGAGTTCTTCAAACTAGAAATCGCGTAGGCAAGAGGCATTACTTCCAGGCAATCGGAGCAATGGAATGAGGCGTGGAATTATCGATGGAAAGTCTACGGCAGCCCAGATTCGCCAACGGGCGGCGGAGGTCGCGGTCCGGCTTCGTGAGGACCATGGAGTCGTCTGTGGCCTCGCGGTTGTGCTCGTCGGTGAAGATCCAGCCTCCCAGGTCTATGTCCGCAACAAGAGCGCCCAGACCCGTGAAGTCGGAATGAACTCGTTTGAGCACCGGCTGGCCGCGGATGCTTCGGAGGGCGAACTGCTGGCGCTGGTCACCAAGCTCAACCTGGATCCTGCCGTCGACGGCATATTGGTCCAGCTGCCGCTTCCGCCCCACATGAATGCAGAACGTGTTATCAACGCGATCGCTCCGCACAAGGACGTCGACGGCTTTCACATCTCGAACGTCGGGCTTCTGGGAACCGGGCAAAGAGCATTGGTGCCGTGTACGCCCCTTGGCTGCATGATGATGCTGAAGGAGGTTCACGGCGATCTTTCGGGCCTCGAGGCCGTCATCGTCGGGCGATCAAACATCGTGGGCAAGCCCCTGGCGCAGCTTCTCATCATGGCCAATTGTACGGTGACCGTAGCGCACAGCCGCACACGTGATCTTCCATCGGTATGTCGGCGTGCCGATATCCTCGTCGCCGCGGTCGGGCGAGCCCAGTTGATCCGGGGCGACTGGATTAAGCCCGGAGCCTCCGTGATCGACGTCGGCATCAATCGTGTCGAACGCGACGGCAAGTCTCGGCTGGTCGGCGACGTCGACTTTGACGAGGCGGCTGCCGTGGCTGGCGCGATTACACCTGTGCCAGGCGGCGTTGGGCCAATGACTATCGCCTGTCTGCTGGTCAACACCCTGACTGCGGCTCATCGAGCCAGAAACCTCCCCGTACCTGTTGGCCTGACGGCCTAAGCGCCGCCACCGTTTCATCCTCCGGCAGACCGCCGCCACTCCTTTCGAGAACTCCTCATGACCAGTTTTCTCCTCACCGTTACGTGCCCGGCAAGGCGCGGCATCGTTGCCGCGATCTCGACGTTTCTCGCTAAGAATGGCTGCAACATAACGGACAGCTCGCAGTTCGATGACGTGCAGGCCGACCGATTTTTCATGCGGGTAAGCTTTCTATCGGAGGAAGGTGCGAAGCTTTCAGCGTTACGAGAGGGCTTTTCGGCCGTCGCAGAGCAGTTCGACATGAAGTGGGCCATCCAGGACGGATCCACGCGGATGAAAGTCGTGATCATGGTGTCGCGCTTCGGTCATTGCCTGAACGATCTCTTGTATCGCTGGCGCATCGGCGCGCTCCCGATCGATATCGTTGCGGTGATTTCCAATCATCTCGACTTCCAAAAGCTCGTGGTTAATCACGATGTTCCTTTTCATTACATCAAAGTGACAAAAGAGAACAAACCCGAGGCCGAAGCTCAGCAGATGCGCATCGTCGAGGAGACTGGAGCGGAACTGGTAGTCTTGGCACGCTACATGCAAATCCTCTCTGACGAGATGTGCAGGAAAATGTCGGGAAGGATCATCAATATCCATCACTCATTCCTGCCTTCCTTCAAAGGCGCAAACCCCTATAAGCAGGCTTTCGAGCGCGGCGTTAAGCTCATCGGGGCAACGTCCCACTATGTAACGGCGGATCTAGACGAGGGACCGATCATCGAGCAGGACATCATCCGGGTTACGCATGCACAAAGTCCGGAGGACTATGTGAGCCTGGGACGAGATGTCGAGAGCCAGGTCCTCGCGCGGGCGGTCCACGCGCACATACATCGAAGAGTGTTGGTCAACGACGAAAAAACGGTCGTCTTTCCGGCGTCGCCGGGATCGTATGCGGCGGAACGAGTGGGCTGACGTCGAAAATGGTGGGACGCATGCGGCAACGGCCGCAGCGGGCTCTCGTGAACCGAGCCGCGTCGCGTCTCGGCCTTCGGCTTCGATCCCTCGCACAGGTAGATATAATGTGTCGCTCGCCGGAGGCACTCGCGCGAAGGGCTGCCGCTTTGCGGCACCGCTATCACTGCCCGTCGCGCGGGTACCTTGTTAAACCGGTCTCGCGACTGCACTCGGTCCCGGGTCCCGCCGCTACGCGTCGGCGCTATGCTGACCCTCTTGCGGGTGCCTCTTTCGATTTTCTCACTTTTGCTCTTGCTTTCGATGCGTTGCTCACGCCCGCGCTGACTTGCTCACATTCCGGCGCTTGAAGCCTTAGGGCTCCGCCCCTCGCGCGCGCCAGAGTAAAGCGCCGGCTGGCGCCGGCGCCGCCCCGAGCGGTTTCCCCGGTCTTCCGCGCTCTTCTCACACTGCTGCCTCGGACTGCATGGCCCACACACTTGTGCAGACCCGCTCTTGTGAGCGGCCCTTGCGGGCGGGTGATCCCCCTCCGCTCGGGTCGCCCTGGCACTTGCTACCCCCGGTCTCGCCGACGGGCAGGGGTGCAGGCGCGTGGTGCGCCTTGCACCCATGGAAGCAAAAGGAAGCATGATCATGTCGGCAAAGTCAGTTGAAATCATTCCCGCGAGCGGGACCCTCGGCAGCCGGTGTCGTGCGGCGATGGCCGCCGCATCCATACGGGTGAGTGAGCGTTCGGACGCGGCGTTGCGCTATCTGCGTTCGTCGCGAGGGTTCTCTCCAATCTGGTGGGGCGGCGCGAGGCTTTGGGCGGCTGTGTGCGCATTTGGCCGTTTGGTGCAATGGATCCTCGTTCCGAAGGGCGACGAGCCGCTCGACGTCCTCAAGCACTACGTTTCTGTCTTGATTGTACTGATGCGGTTTCTGATGCGGCAGTCGCGCTGCAGGCAAACCAGAACGAAGTAAGCTATTGATCACCTTGGTGGGCCCGGCAGGACTCGAACCTGCAACCAGACCGTTGTGAGCGGTCGGGCTCGCCTGACTTGGCACCCAGTTACAGAGAAACGCGCATCCGGCCGCGGCTATTGGCGTTCCTCGTATCTGTTGCAGCGACCATCGCCAAGTTGTACCCGGCTGAGCTCTTGAAATGGCGGATCACAACGCAGGAGCGTGTACGCCTTGTACGAGGGCGGGGGGACGCGCCAGCAAAGAGTCTGGCCCGCGGGTATTTGGTACGTTTCCCCGCTTGCTAACGTATAGCTGCACACGGCATGCGTGCTGTTCACCTTCGCCTCCGCGTGGGCCTGGTTGAGCGAAGCCACCGCCAGGAGCATCACCAATGATCGACGCATCTTGTTCGTTCTCCGCACATCTGATCGCAAATAGTGAAACTGGGATGCGGGCATCCTTGCAACGAGACAGCCCAGGTCACAAAGTCCTGAAATACACGTCTGGCCCAATACAAGGTGTGACGCGTAGCCTTGATCGATCACATCGTCCAGTGCAACAACAACTGCAATCGTCTCTAAGTGTGCGTGCTTTTGCAAAACTTGCTGCAATCGATGCGTCACCAACATGGGCTTCGTTGACATGCTCTCGATGTCAACCCCAATGTCTCATCATTATAGTGGCCGGTTGTCGTTATCGTTGAAGGCGGGACGCGGTTAATCGCGGAGATGGAATTGAAAAAGCAGAATCCAGAGGTGCCCCGTCGTTCCTTTGTTCCAGGCGGCACAATGATCGGAGCAGCTCCCGCGACCGCAGCTATAACGCGCGACGGCGAACGGGTGCACCACCGCGCTCATATCGAGGATCAATGCCGGTTCAGGATGGAGCCACTCACCACCTGAGGTGCAGGGCGCGGACTTTAAATGCTTCGCGGCTGAAGAGTGGGCGGGGCGGTCTTCGGCTCGGCGTCTGTCAGATTACTGTCGGTCCCTCGGTGAAGCCGCTGTGGTGGAACGAGGTGAATGACAATTCCTTCCGCAGATTGATCGCGCGAATAGTCCTTCGCGACCTTTCGGCTGATAGCGGCCCGCTCGTCGAGAGGGCCTTCCGTAAGTCAATCGTCGAAAGGCCGAGACTATAACGCGACGCGCCTGCATACGCGGCGCTTGACGTCCGATTGCCCGGCACCAGCGAGCTCGATCTCCCGGGATACCGGAAGATGATCAAGGTCGGCATTCCGGTCATCCTCCAACCATTTGACCGTCTTGATCCGTCGGCTCGGATGATGACGACAAGATCGTTGACGACGGGCAGCACGCGGCTCGCCCGATGATCATAAACATTCCTTGATGCTGTAACCAAGCTGGTGCCTGGTCCGAATCTTTGGTCGTGCCTATCGGCGGTCGCGCGTGGCCGGCAGGTTATTGTACTTGGGACAGCATGACCAAGGTTGGACTGACCGGGCTCGCAGAAAGGACCTTTGTCGCGAAACAACATCCATCTCAGCCTTGTGCACGCAGCACGGCCAAGCCGGCCAGTGCTTTTGACGTGATGGGCTCGGCGAGCATTTCTGATGCTTGAAGTAGTTTATCGAGGAGTTATCGACTGAATGCAGACCCAAACGAAGCGTTACAACTTCACGCCGATTGTCGATCGTACCGTTGTGTCCTTTCCGAACAAGGAACGCATCGCGGTCGTGATCTACATCAATCTGGAGCATTTTCCGGAGGACCGGCCTGGCCCGGCGATCGTGCCGCACACCGCGCATTTCATGCCGGACGCTCTCAATTACGGCTGGCGAGACTATGGGCAGCGAGTGGGCATTTGGAGGCTGATGGAGGCGTTGGACAAATATGGCTTGCCGGCAAGCGTGTGTCTCAATTCAGATGTCTGTCGTGAGTATCCCCGGGTCGTCGAGGAAAGCTCAAAACGCAAGTGGGATTTCATGGGGCACGGACGCAACAACTCCGAGATCGTCAACGGCCTTTCCTTGGAGGAGGAAGCAGCGCTGATCGAGGAGACGATCACGGTCATCACGGCGGCCACCGGTGAAAAGCCAAAAGGCTGGCTCAGCCCGTTTTTGACGGAGACGTACGCCACGCCAGATCTGCTCGCCGAGCGGGGTATTGAGTATCTGTGCGACTATACTTGTGATGATCTGCCCTTTCAGATGAACGTGAAGAGGGGCTCTCTTCTGGGAATGCCGTACTCCCTCGAATGCAATGACCTTCCGTCGGTTCTGACGTTCGGTACGTCCGCGGAAGACTTTGGCCGGACAATACGAGACCAGTTTGACGTCCTCTACGAGGAGGGGGAGCGGATTCCGAGGGTCCTTCCCATTGCCTTGCATCCCTTTGTCACGGGGCAGCCGTTTCGGACGAAGCACCTGGCGGCAGCCTTCGCCCACATCTCAAGCCGGAAGGACGTGTGGGTGACGACCAGCGGGGAGATCAACAAGTGGTATCGGCAACACCATCTGCGGAATTAGCGGCATCCCGCATCGCACGGTTCTTTCCAACATTCCGATCCTCAACGATCCACGGGCCTTTGCAGCTCACGAGCCAGATAATGGCCTTGGGCGGTACCGTTTCGCGCGTACGTCAGCAAACCCACCTCCTGCGTAACTCTCATGAGAAGGAATCACGATGAATCCCGAAACGCTCGCGCCCACTATCGTGCTCGTGCACGGGGCCTTCGAAGACGCGTCGATCTGGAACAAGGTGATCGCGCGGCTCCAGCGCGACGGCTACCCGGTCGTCGCTTTCGCCAATCCGTTGCTGGGCGTGGCGGTCGACGCCGCCTATCTGCGCAGCGTGATCGACAGAATCCAGGGGCCCGTGATCCTGGCAGCTCATTCCTACGGCGGGGCCGTCATTACTCAGGCCGGCACGGACCCCAAGGTCAAGGGCCTCGTCTACGCAGCCGCAGTGATACCCGCGGCAGGGGAAGCTGCAAGCAATTTGCTCGAGCGGTTTCCCGGCAGCACATTCCCCACGTCCGTCGAGGCGGTCAGCTACTCTCTCCCCGACGGAACCAGCGGCACGTATCTCCTTTATCAGGCCGACAAGTTCCACAGCAACGTCGCTGCCGATGTGCCCGCGAGCGAGGCCGCCATGATGCTCGCTACCCAACGCCCTATGAACCTGGCGGCCCTGACCGAGACGCTGACATCCGCTGCATGGACGAGCAAGCCGAGTTGGCAAATCAGGACCCTGCAGGATCTCGCCATTCCTCCGGCCGAACAGAAGTTCGAAGCCGATCGTGCAAAATCGCGCGTCGTCGAGGTGAATGCATCGCATGCCGTCACTGTCTCCAACCCGGACGTCGTGGCCGACGTGATCGTACAGGCCGCCCGTGCGGCTGCGAAGTAACGGCGGGGACACCGCGTTGCGCGGACATGGACTCCTAGAAGGAAAGAAGCTTTGCGGACTGTTTCCATGATCCCCGATCGAGAATGCGGTGAAGCCGCGCTGGCGACGCGCGGCTGCCAAAACCGGCGACCTTTGCGAACCCAAACAAGGTTCGATCCGATAGGAAGCGAACTCGCGCTCGTGCGGATGGAAGGTCGGCGCGAACGCGCAATCGCCGGCGAACTCGAAAGCTCACCGGCGACGCGTCGCCGCTCGGCAGAGTGCCACCTAATGCCGGATCAGGCGAACCAGATCCTGCCGCAACAGGTAGAGGGAGACCGCAAGCAGGACGACATCCTTCATCAGGAAGGGCACGTTACCCGTCATCGCCGGGAAGCCTCCCGCGGCGATGTCCCAACCCTCCGGCATGAAGGGAATGATGGTAACGGTCGCAATGAAGGTACCGGTCGAGCCCAGCGCTCCGAGCAGGCCAAGCCGGTGGCTCCAGAAGCCCGCGAGCAGCAGCGCGCCGAAGGTCCATTCACAAGCGCCGAGGAAATAGCTGGCGCCGGCGTGGCCGAACACGGGATAGAGCCACCAAATCAACGGCCCGTTGCCGATGAAGGGGACCAGCCGCTCGAACTCATATGCAAACCACTTCTGATAACCGAAGAAGAAGAACATGATCACCATCGAGGCGCGGACGATGTGGTAGTCGAGGTCTTCCGCGAGCAGGCCAGAGCCGTTTAGCGCACGGACAATCGGATTTTGGGCAGTTGCGGCAAGCGTAGTCATGGTCGTGATCCTTTCATGGTTGAGATCTGAAACCTCGCGCAGTGGCATCACGCGACGGCGGGGAAGTCGATCTCGGTGTCGTTGATGCGGTTGAAGACGTTGGTGAACACGGTGGTGGCGAAGGCGAGGCTGATGTCGACGAGCTGTGCGTCGCTATACCCGGCTGCCTTGATCGCGGCGAAATCCGTGTCGCCGACCGTGCCGCTGGTGCGCGCGAGCTTGTCGACGAAGGCGACCAGCGCATCACGCTGGGCATCGCCAGTCGGCTGGCCGTCGCGGATCTGCTTCAGCACCTCCGGTGTCAGGCCGACGAGCTTTCCGAGATGGCTGTGGGCGGCGACACAATAGTCACAGCGGGCAGCCTCGCTGATCACCAGCTTGATGATCTCCCTGTCGGACTTGGTCAGGCCCCCGGAGGCGAGCACGGTGTCTGCGGCGAGGATGGCCTTGAGCGCGGCCGGGCCGTGGGCGGCGAGCGCCGCAAAAGTGTTCGGCACACTGCCGATGGCCTTCTTGATCTGGGCGTAGACCTGGCCGGACGAGCCGGCATCAACTTCGAGGTTCGGAACGGGAAGACGGGACATGGTGGCACTCCTTGGTTGGGGGTGGTGAACGATTGCGGAGTGACAGTATGGTCCGGTGATGAGATATTGAATGCTATAAAAGCTCCTATATATGCTCATTCGTCTCAATCAAAGGAAGGCATGATGGATTGGCTGAGCCGGCTGTTCGAGATGATGCCGGTGCGCGGTCGTTTGGACCTGCGCTGCTCCTACGGCGCTCCCTGGCGCATCGAGCAGGGGCCGAGCGAGGCGAATGAGATTCCCTATCACGCGGTCGTCGGTGGCTCAGCCGTCTTGGAAGACCCGGCGGGCGGCAAGCCCCTGCGGCTGGGGACCGGGGACATTCTCCTTCTGCCGCGTAATCCACGACATGTCATGCACGACGGCGGCGGCGCTGCGCCGCTGAAGGCTCACAACCGCGCGTCGCTCAACTTCACAATCAGCGAAAATCCCGGCTCGGACGCGCGGCTCGATCTGTTGTGCGGACATTTTTCGATCGCCCCGCCGCACGACCGCCTGCTGCGCAATTATCTGCCACCGGTCCTGATCGTGCGCGCCGGCGCGCAGGCCGGCGAGCGGGATACTGCCGGCCAGCTCGCGGGCCTCGTTGCCCTGATGCGCAGCGAGACGGCAGATGATCATCTCGGTGGCCGTGCGATGCTGAACGCGCTGTCGACGGCGATGTTCGCGCTCGTGCTTCGTCTCGCGAGCGAGACCGGGGATGCGCCGCGCGGGCTGCTTGCGCTTGCAGGTCACCCGCGCCTCGCGCCAGTGGTTGCGGCGATGCTCAACGAGCCTGCGCGCGCATGGACGCTGCCCGAGCTCGCGCAGCTCGCCAACATGTCGCGTGCAACACTTGCCCGTCAATTTCAGGAGAAGGTCGGACGTTCACCGAGCGATCTGCTGACCGACATCCGCATGACGCTGGCAACGAATGAATTGAGAAAAGGGTCGATCTCGACTGGTGCGGTCGCGGAAGCAGTCGGCTATCAGTCGGAGGCGGCGTTCCAGCGGGCTTTCAAGAGCCACATGGGCATCACCCCCGCGCAATGGCGAAAGGCGGCGCAGGCTCCAGCGACGATTGACGGGCTGGAGCTGGCGAACGCAGAGGCGATATCGGGTTGAGAATGCCTGGGCCGGCGGGCGTTGGGTGGCCGGTCCACCTCAGCATCCACGGCAGATGATGAGCTTGCGATCCAGCATCCGGTCGTGCTGCTGCTGCTCACGCTCCCAGGCCGACAGAGCATCCGATTGAGGCACGTCAGCCCGGCCCGGCTGATGGTGGCCAACCGGAGCGAGCCAGGGCAGGTGCGAGGTCGGGGCGGCCGAGGCGAGACGCTCGGCGGCCCGCGACGGTAGATCGGGGAGGGCGTCGAGAGAGGTGCTTCGGTCGGTGGCATGTGCAGGCGACAGCAGGCCAATCATGAGAAGGCCCGCAACAGCGGAACGGATCGAGCGTGCCTGGTTCGAGCGATGCGACATCGTGGCGCTCCCTTGATGGAGGCTCGGGATGAGCGGCTCCGTTGCGGTCCACAATAGTCGTGAAGGCGAAAGGTTGAATGCTGAGCGATCTCGGAGATATGCTCGTTCGTCCCAAAGGTGTCGCCGCACGCGTCAATCGGCGCGGTAGCCTCGTTCCTGGAGCATCCAGCTGTTGCCATCCGGGTCCGAAAAGTCGGCGAAACTGGCGTAGTCCCCGCGCGCGGGATCCAGTCCGGGAGCAAAGCCGCCGTCCCACGCGCCGATCGGCGTCTTGTGCCTGATATCACTGACCTGAACGCCACGTTCCAACAGGTCGCGGCGCGCTGCCTCGAGGTCCGTGACGACGAGATAGGCGTTACGAAGCGATCCTGCGGGCGCCTCCGTGATGGCCTTGCCGATCTGGATCGAGCAGCCCGAGCCGGAGGGCGTGAGCTGCACCACGCGGAATGCGTCATTCGGCGAAAAGTCGACGTCGAGCGCGAAGCCGACCTGATCGACGTAGAAGCGCAGCGCCCGCTCGACGTCTGACACGGGAACGGTGATCACCTCGACCGAAAACTTCATGATGGCCCCGCAGACTGCATCCCTGCGATCTACAAATCGATGACGACATCCCCAACCGGCTGTGAACAGCAAATCAGGAGATTGCCGTCGGCCGGCTGATCGAGCGGTAGCGGCTCATAGGCCACCGCGCCGGAAATCAGGCCGCTCTCACAGTTGTGACAGACGCCAGTCCGGCACGACCAGCGGACCGGAACGTCACACGCCTCGGCGAGCTCCAAAATGCTCGCGTAAGCCGACGGTTTCCAATGGACGGCGATACCGCTTCGCGCGAAGGATACCAGCGGGCCGCTGTCGGCGGGATCTTTGGGCGGATGCGGAGCTCGTACGGTGGCCCCGACAATGCCGGGCGTCAATGACTCGCCGCCATTGAAAATTTCCATATGAATCCGCCCGGGAGACATACCGAACGCCGCAAGCGCCTGCTTCATGTCCGCCATGAAACGAGCCGGCCCGCAGAGGTAGACATCCGCTTCATGCGGGATACCGATGTCCTCGAAAACCGATTGCGACAGGCGGCCAGGAGCATCGAAATCCTCGCCCAACTTGGCGCGGGGATCCGGTCTGCTGTAGCAGACGAAGCTGCGGCCCTGGGGGAGGGCAAGCATGAGGCGGCGTACTTCGTGCGCGAATGGATGATGCCGGCCGTCGCGCGCCGCATGCAGCCAGAAAACCTGTCGTGTCGAGCGGGTCGCTGCCAAGGCGTGCAACATGGCCAGAACGGGCGTCGCGCCAATCCCCGCGCTGAGCAACACCACCGGCCCCTCCCCGGGTTGCAGGGTAAATCCTCCGCGCGGAGAACTCACCTCGAGAAAGTCGTCTGCGTGGATGTGCTCGCTCAGGTAATTGCCGGCCGTCCCATTTGGCTCGATCTTCACACTGATCCGATAGCCCTGTGTCGATCGAGGACCCGAGATTGAATAACTGCGAATGAGTGGCGAGCCGTTGGCTCGCGGAAGGCGCAGGACCACGTACTGGCCGGGCAGAGGCGGTGGCAGCGGCTCACGATCCGGATCTTGCAGGGAGAGCGAGACGACGTCCACGGCCTCTCGATCGATCGACGCAATCACGAGCAGTCGAAATCCCGGAGTGACCGGATGTGACGCGGCTGCCGGAGCAAGGCCCGCGTTGCCGCTCCTCCTCGCATCAGTCGTTTGGCTTTGAAGCAATGCCTCAAACGACAAACGCCATCCCTGCGAAAGTGCTTCGATCCGCAAGGCACGCTCCAGCCGATCGTGCGGGTGACTGGACGAATAGAGCAGTGTGTTGATCTCGGCGACGGTCATCCGCTCGTCTGCCTCTCCCACCTTCACGATCTCGTCGCCGGCGCCGACCTCGCCTTCGCCTAGGACGCGGAAGTAGAACCCTGGCCGTCCGCTGGACGTCAGCAGTGCCGGCATCTTCGGCTCGTTGGTCCGAATGCCGACGCGATAGCAGGTCACGCGGGGTTGGGTGACCTCGAACACGGCGCTGCCGATCTGAAAACGATCGCCTATGCAAACGGCATCGTCGGGTAGCCCTTCAATCGTGAAATTCTCGCCGAACTGACCGTAGACGAAGTCAGCGCGGTCCAGTTGCTTCTGCCAGTGGTGATAGGATTCGATCTGGTAGACGAAGACTGCTCGCTGCTCACCCCCGTGGCCGCCCAGATCGCCTTGACCATCTCCGTCCAGGTTCAATCGACCAACCCGACAGCGGCCACGCACCGGATTTTTCCAGATCCCGGTACGTATGGTGCGATTCTTCCAGGCGATGTCGCGAGGAAGTCCAACATTCACCGACAGGAGTCGCGCCATGTGCCGCTCCATTTCGACCGATCCAGGCATCTTTCTAGCCGGTTGTAGCCCCTTTGGGCTAGCTGCCAGGCGTTGGTGCGGGAGCCACCTCGGCGATGTCAAGATTGCGATCGGGACCGTGTGGAACGACTGACTGGCCGGCTTCGAGACGCATCTGCGTGCCGTCGAGATGGACCGTCACGACGTCCGGCTCGAATGATACAAAATTGGAGATACGGCGGACTTCGGAATAAGCGTCGGGGTAGGACCAAGCCGCCTGGCGGGCCTCTCCGATGGAATAATAGCTGCAAAGACCTTTGTACGGACAGAAGGTCTGAAGCTTCACCGGAGTGAGGGCAGACTCGTCGATATCGGCACGTGGAACGTACCAGCGGGGTGCAAAGCCGGATTCGTAAAGCACCAGGGCCCGCTTCGTATCGGCGATGACTCGATCCTGATGGTTGACCACGAGGTGACGAGAGGTCTGGCGGATGTCGATGCGGTGATAGGGATCGGCGGCGTGACCCACGATGCGTTCGTCTTCCTCGTAGAAGGCATCCATGGCCCGCCAGGCGAAGGCGATCAGACCGTGCAAATCGTTCGCATAGGCGGGCAGGTCGGTGTGCTGCCAGGCTCCTCGCGTCGCGATGTGTTGCTCGTCCGCCCGGACGCTGTACCAGGACGTGGACCCGAGGTCGGCGTGTTGGGTGCTGTGCTCGGTGCGTTCGAGGACATGGGGCGAAACGTCGGCCGCCGGGAAATAGGCTACGGGATAACGGCCCGGTTCGAACAGCAGGAGGGCCCTCTCGCTATCGGCGATCCAGCGTCCCCCAAAGTGCACGCGCATACGGCGGCGTAACGGTTCGACGTACAATAGTCGCTTGGGTAGCTGCTCGGGGACGAGAAAGCGGCCGATTGTTCCCGTTGAAAGCGGGCCTTGTTGCCAGGACAGTCCCAACTGATCTCTCCCTTTAGCGTATCGTCAGCAGTGCCGGCCTGTTCCCGCCCATGTCTGGTTTCGCCGGCGCGATCCGATGGGCTATATTTCGTCCGTAGCCCGGTTTTGGTTACAGGTCATCCCGCCATTTCCGCGCTGTGATGACGCCGGCCGAGATGTTCAGCCGACTGCAAATCCGTCATCAATCGGGACGGTGAACTGGAAGACCGCCCCCCGCGGTTCGTTTGTGGTCACCCACAGTCTGCCGCCGTGCGCAACGATGATCGAACGGCATATCGACAGTCCGACACCCAGGCCTCCCGACTTGGTCGTGTAGAAAGGTTCGAACAGCCGCGCGAGTCCCTCTGCGGACAGGCCCGGCCCCGAATCCGCGACCGACACCAGTATGCTCTCCGCATCTGCGCGCGCGGTCCGGATCAGCAGTTCGCGCTTGCCTTCCATGGTTCCGCTCAGCGCCTCGATGGCATTCAGGATGAGGTTAAGCGTCACCTGCTGCAGCTCGACGCGGTCGCCGATGACCTTGGGCAGACGATCGGCGAATGCCGTCTGGATCGAGACGCCGTTCCGTGCTGCTTCGGTTTGCGTGAGCTCAATGACGTGACCGATCACGCTGTTGATCGCCAGGGAATCCCGTTTGGGCGGCGATTTTTTTATCAGATCGCGGATATGCCCAATGACCTCGCTGGAACGGATGCCGTTCTCGATGGCGCGTGTCAGCGCCCTGCGTGTCTGCTCCAGCGCCGGTGGTGGTGATCGAGCCAGCTCAATGCTGCCTGCGCGCTGGCGATGACGGCAGTGTTTGGCTGATTGACTTCGTGGGCGATCGACGCCGTCAGTTGTCCCGTCACCGCCACGCGGTTGGCGTGGGCCAACTCCATCTGCGCCTCGCGGTAACGCTGCTCGTTCTCGCGTGCCTCGGTTTCTGCGCGCTTGCGCTCGCTGAGATCCAGCACGAAGGCGACACCCTGCTCTTGCTCGTCATCGAACAGGGCTCCACCGGTCAGCACCGGCACCCGGCTGCCGTCCTTATGGAAGAACGCCTTCTCAAACGGCTTGACAACCCGCGTCGCCTTCAATTCGGCGCGGGCGCGATCGGTACGCTCCTGCCATTCGGGCGGCGTCAGATCTACCCAGTGCAACCGGCCTGCAGCGAGATCATCGCGATCATATCCTAAGGTCTTCAGGAAGGCCTCATTGGCATCGAGAATGTCGGGAATGTGATCGAAGATGAAGATTCCGATAATGTTAGATTCGACGAGCCGGCGAATTTTCGACTCCCGCTCCTGAAGCTCCCGATACAGACGGGCATTGTCGAGCGAGGTCGCAGCTTCGGACGCGAGAAACTTGAGGATCGCGATCCGGGCGGGGGTGAATACGCGCGAGGCAAGATTGTTCTCGAGATACAGAAACGCTACCGCCCTGCCTTGCTTGATGAGTGGTACGCATAGGGCTGACCGGACACGCTTTTGCTTGATATATGCGTCGTCGCCGAATGCGCTGCTCGTCGAGGCATCGTCGAGCACGACGCTTTCTCGCGTGCGAGCCGTGTAGAGTACGATCGACATCGGCACTTCAGCGGCGGAGATCGGTGAATCGGCTAGATCGAGAGCGACCGAACCGCCGCCAGTCATCGCCTCCGCCCGAATTCTCAGCTCGGAACCCCTCGGCAAAATCAGCACGCCGCGTTCCGCACCCGCGTGCTCGATGGCTGAACGAAGCAGGGTTTCCGTGAGCCTCTCCAGCACGATCTCGCCTGAAACGGCCTCCGACACCTGGAGAACCGTCGCGAGATCCAACTGCTCGACAGGCGCTCCGATCGTGCCTGCGGCGTTGAGCGCGGATCCTCGCTCCCGCAGACCCGGATAGAGTTCCTCGAGCTGGCGCACCTTCGCCTCGGCGCCCCAGCGCGCGTAGCAATCGCGCGCTTTCACCAAGTAGGACAGAACGACCGTTCGAATGCCGCGCGCCTCGTAGAACTCTGCTGCGCGCTCAGCGGCGATCGCCTCGATCTGCACAAATCCGGATTCTTGCGCCAATCGGATCGATTCTTCGTACAGCTGTTCCGCCTCGAGCTCGCGACCTTCGAGACGCGCAAGCTCCGCAGTGACGAGCTTCTGCCGGGCGGCAAAGTTCGCCGGGCAGCGGTTGGACCAGACCGTGAGCTTGCGGTGGTGCTCGCGGAGGTCGCTGAGGCATCGCTCGCGATCTTCGGGGCGTGATGCGTGATAAGCCCCGGCATGAGCAAGCGCCGTGTAGAACCGGTATTCGGTAAAGTCCGAATAGGAGCGGGCGCACCAGGAGAGCTCTTCGGCGCGTGTGGCGAGGTCAACCGCGACGTCGTTACGTCCGGCAAGGACCTCGATCTGAATTTGCGTCGCGTAGTAGAAGAAGGCGCTTAACGGTTCGCTCGTAGCCGGAGGCTGAAGCGCTCCCGGGCTCTCGAAGCCATTCTTCCCATCGCACCCCGTAAGGCTCCGCGCCAGATCCCTCTGCTTGACCAGACCCTCCGCAGCCAGCCGGACCCCCACCCCCTCCGCGAATGACAAGGCCCGCTCGGCGCTCGAGCAGACTTCCATGAGCGAATCGCCGCAGAAGAGATCCACCGATATCAGTCCGCGGTGTGCGTACGCCGCGAAGGCCAGCTCTCCAGTCGTCAAACAGATTGCAAGAGCGCGCTGAATGAATGGCCTTCCCGATCGGATCGGGCGAATCCATGGGGTTACGTGGAGGCCGAATACCAAAAGCGCGCGGCGGCTCAATCCTATCTGGGGCTGCCTGTCAGCAAGGGCTGCGCCAAATTGTGATAGTCGGAATCCGAGTTCGGCATCAGCTGAGTTACTCGCGAGCACGCCGAATATCGCGGTCAGCGGATAGCACGCTTCAGGGCTGATCCCGTGCTCGATCGTCAGCCGGGTGGCCTCTACGAGCATGATGTCGGACAGGTTGCGATCGGTGAGAAACGCAGGCGTGAGGAGGTCGGCCAAGACGCACATCGTTGCTCGATGATTTGGATCGGTCATCGGCGGCAGCGCGTGAAGCTGGTCGTCGGACAGTCCTTCGGCCAAACTTCGCAGACGTTGCCGATCTTTATCCACCTCGCTTCGGCCGGGATGAGGGGACCAGTCGATCCCGGTCTTGTGCAGGAATGCAAGGCAGACGTCTACCGCCGGCTCGAGCTGTCCCGCAGCGGTATACAGCTGCGCCTGAAGTCTGGCGACCTCAGCGCTTGCCTGAATGTCCGATCGGCTCTGTGACAGGATCGTCAATTCCGATTCGGCTGCGTTCAGATCGCCAAGCAGAAATTTGCATTCGGCGTGCAGCAGGCCGATCTCGAAGGCGTCCCGGCTGCATCGCGGATATCCTTCCTCTCCGAGCAGTTCGCGGGCAACTTCAAGGTAGGTTGTCGCCGCGTGGTATGCCGTTGCATTTCGCGCACGCCGGCCTGCAGCGAGATTGACGGCAATGACCTGATTGCGTTCGGCGCCCCTTGCCAAAGCGGCGATGCCGCGGTTGAGTTGGTTGGCAACGATATAGACGCGCTCGTTGGGTTCGTCAGGCGTCAGCTGTGCTGACAGGGCCATGCCGATCCGAAGGTGCAAAGCCATTCGCCTCTCCCGGTCCGGTTCAAGCCCATAAGCGGCCTCTTGTACGCGATCGTGCACGAATGCGTAGGAGTTCTTGAGGCGTCGAACCAGCTCGAGACGTGTCGCGTCTCTCATATCCGCGTGAAGCGTCTGCTCCGATCCTCCGTGTACGAGGCAGAGCATTGCAACCTCGGCGATGCTGCCCAAACAGGCGAGCTCGAGCAGGGCCTGACGTGTCTCGTCGCGCAAGCCGCTCAGCTTGCCGACCATGAGATCTGCGACGTTTTCGGCGTAGCTTTTGTCCTTGATGCGTTCGAGGTCCCAGCGCCATTGCATTTTGTCGTGATTGAAGGTCAGCAGCTTTTCTTCGGCCAGCGCCTGCAAAAACTGCGTCAGAAAGAACGGGTTGCCTCCCGTCTTCTCGTATACCAGCTCGGCCATCGGCATGGCGTATGCTGGCTCGCAGCGAAGTGCATCCGCAGTGAACTTCCAGACGGCATCGCGAGTGAGGGGGGCAAGGTCGACCTCTCGAACGCGCTTGCGGGAAGCGCGAATTTCCGTGAGCCATTGTGCCAGCAGATGTTTGACGTCGACATCGTTGGGTCGATACGCGGCGACGAGAAGCAGATTCCGCAAGTCGGATCTGTTCAGAAGATCCTCTATCAGTTCCAATGTGGCCACGTCGAGCCACTGCAGGTCGTCGAGGAAGAGCACGAGGGGATGGTGAGGCTTGGCAAAAATGGCTATGAAGCGTCGAACGACGAGTTGGAAGCGTCTTTGTGCATCTTGCGGGAAGGTCTCCGGGACAGGCGGTTGATCCCCGATCACTAGCCGCAGCTCCGGTACGAGATCGACCATCAGTTGACCGAGATGACCCAGCGCTTCGCGCAGTGCGCTACGCCAAGGTGCCAGATCGGCATCGCTCTTGGCGAGAAGGCCCCGGATGAGGCCCTGAAGAGCATGCGCGAGCGTCGCGTAAGGCATGTCGCGCTTGTGCTGATCGAATTTTCCGGACGCGAAGAACCCTCCCAACGGGATCAAGGCCTTGTGCATTTCGTCGACGAGAGCGGACTTGCCGATACCGGAGGGGCCGGACACCAGAATCAACTCGGGCGTGCCGCTCCGGGCGACGCGATCGAACGAGGCAAGCAACGTCTCGATCTCGTGTTCCCTACCGTATAGTCGTTCCGGAATCAGCAGGCGGTCGGGTGTATCGGTCTGGGCCAGAACGAAATCGTCGATCCGTCCCTGCGCTTCCCATTCGGCGAGAGACCGTTCCAGGTCGTTCTTGAGGCCGACAGCGGTCTGGTAGCGATCTTCGGCCGTCTTGGCGAGAAGCTTCATGATGATCGCCGACACGACGCGAGGAACGCCATTGACCCGTTCGGCGGGCGGAACGGCTTGTCTCGCGACGTGGCTGTGCACCCACTCCATCGGATTGACCGCGGTGAACGGCAGCGCGCCCGTGAGCATCCGGTAGAACGTCACGCCGAGCGCGTACAGATCGCTGCGGGAATCGACGGACCGGTTCATGCGGCCGGTCTGCTCGGGCGCCATGTAGGCCAGCGTGCCTGCGATGGTCTCGGGCGGTTCGAGCCGTTGTCGCTCACGCGGCAAGCGAGATGCGAGGCCGAAGCCGGTGATCCTGACTTCGTCCGCCCCGGTCACCAGAATATTTACCGGCTTCAGATCCTTGTGGATCAGACCCCGGCGATGGAGCTGGTCGACGGCGATGGTGATGGCGAGAGCCAATCGCAACATGCGGTCCAGCTTCATCGGCGCGCCGAGCAGTTGCTGCTCGAGCGGCTCGCCGCCGAGGTCCTCCAATATCAGTACGGTTCGACCGCCGTCGCGGATCAGCTCCAGCGGCTGCACGGCGCAAGTCCCATCGAGCTCGTCGCGCAATGCGAATTCGTGGGCAAGCCGGTCGAGGACCGCGGCAGGCGGGTGTTCCGCGGCGGCCTTGACGATCAGGACACTCTTGGCGCTACCATCGGCGCCCCGGCGCAATTCGCGGCAAAAGATGCGCTCGCCGTCGTCCCATGAGGCCTTGAGACCGGCATCGCCGTACGTGGGAATCCGTGAGGATACGTGCATCTGCCGGACTCCGGAACTAGCCGGCCACTCGGATGAAAACGCGGGAAAGGTGCTTGCCTGTCCCGTTCGGGAACGTACTCCCAACACCAGTCCCCAACAATAGCCGGGATCGGGCCGTCTGGGCGCGGATGTCGGAGAGCGGCTTAGCCAACCGCAAAGCCGTTATCGATCGGCACGGTGAATTGAAATACGGCTCCGCGCTGTTCGTTTACAGCCGCCCATAGTCTGCCGCCATGCGCAACGATGATCGAACGGCATATCGACAGTCCGACACCCAGGCCGCCCGATTTGGTCGTGTAGAAGGGGTCGAATAGCCGGTCGATACCCTCCGGAGACAGGCCCGGCCCGGAATCCGCGATCGATACGAGTATGCTGTCGGCATCTGCTCTCGCGGTCTGGATCAATAGCTCGCGCTTGCCCTCTGTTGTCTCGCTCATGGCTTCGATGGCGTTCAGGATCAGGTTGAGCGTCACTTGTTGCAGCTCGACGCGATCGCCGATGACCTTGGGCAAGCTATCGGCGAACGCCGTCTGGATCGAGACACCGTTCCGCGCCGCTTCGACCTGAGTGAGTTCGATGACGTGACCGATCACGTAGTTGATCGCCAGAGAATCCCGCTTGGGCGGTGCTTTCTTTACGAGATCGTGGATGCGCCCAATGACCTCGCTCGATCGGATACCGTTCTCGATGGTGCGCGTCAGTGCCCTGCGCGCCTGCTCCAGCGCCGGCGGGCGGTGATCAAGCCAGCTCAATGCTGCCTGCGCGCTGGCGATAATCGCGGTGTTCGGTTGATTGACCTCGTGGGCGATCGACGCCGTCAGCTGGCCCATCACCGCGACACGGTTGGCGTGGGCGAGTTCCATCTGGGCCTCGCGGTAACGCCGCTCACGCTCCTGAAGCTCCCGGTACAGTCGCGCATTTTCGAGCGACGTCGCGGCCTCGGACGCGAGAAATTTGAGAAGAGCGACCTTTCCCGGCGTAAATGCGGCCTTGGCAAGATTGTTCTCGAGATACAGCAGAGCGACCAGGCTGCCTTGCTTCGTGAGCGGAATGACCAGTATCGACCGTGCGCTCTTGAGCTGGATGTAGCGATCCCCACCGAAGGCTCCACTTTCCGCAGCATCGTCGAGAATAACGCTCTCATGCGTGCGGGCCGCGTACAGGACGAGCGATTCCGGGATTTCCATCTGGGAGATCGGTCGATCGCACAGATCGACATTGATCGGAACTCCCTGGGTCGCCGCCTCCGCGCGGATCCGCAGCTCCGCGTCTCGCTGCAAGATCAGCAGCCCTCGTTCTGCACCGGCGTGCTCGATGGTCGTACGCATCAAAATGTCGATCAGCTTCTCGAGAACGATCTCTCTGGACACGGCCTCCGAGACTTTCAGGGCCGCTACGAGGTCCAGATATTCGACCGGTGCACCGATCGTATCGGTCGCGGTCAGCGCGGGTGTGTTTTCCGCGAGGTGCGGATACATGTCGTCGATTTGCCGTACCTTGCCATCGGCTCCCCATCGGGCATAGGCATCGCGCGCATTCCGACGGTATATATCGGCGAACGCGTCATAATCGCGAGCCGCATAGAAGTTCGCAGCCAGTTCGTAGGCGAGGCCCTCTTCCGAAACGAGTCCGTTTGTGCGGGCCGAGCGAACCGCGTGTTCGTAGAGGCGCATCGCATCGGAGTCGCGGCCCTCCAGCCGGGCGATTTCGGCACCGACTAGCGCCGCGCAATGCTCGAAATTGTCAGGGCAATTCTCCGCCCAGGCCCGGAGTTGCCGGTGATGCGCGGTTATGGTGTCGATGCGCCGGAGGCCGGCGGCGATCGTTTCCGGCAGTGCAGCCAGAGAAAGCGCAGCATAGAAATGATACGAAGCGGCCTCCGCCGGGGTCAGTGGGGTCCATCGCCGCCGCTGCAGCCTCGACAGGATGTCGACCGCCGATGCGTGGTCGCCAGCAAGGAAGCGCGCCCGAAGCTTGAGGATCCAGTAAATGCACTCTGCGCGCCACAAATTCGGGTTGGCGGCGAAGTGTTCTTCGATCCGAAGCTCGTCGAACTGCTCGTCGTCGAAGGAGCCGAATCTCGGCGTCAACCCGCGCAGGGTCCGGAACAGTCCGAGTTGCGCGGCGATGATGTCCTCGATGAACCCGAACCCCATCTTCCGGGCGAAGGCGAGGCCAATCTCGGCCTCGCTCAGAACCTCGACCAGTGGATCGCCTGCCTGGAAGAGATTGCCATTCAGATTGCTGCAACTGTATGCCGCATAGGTCAGGTCACCGCTCCTGTGAGCGCTCTCGAAAGCGCGGCGAAGGAGATCGCGCGCGGCCCTGAAGTGCCTGGTCCACGGCACCACGTGTGCGCCAAAGATCAGATAGGTCGCAGCCTGGAAGCGGGTCATTCCGCGCTGCTCGACCAATTCATAGCCGAGTTCTCCGAAGCGAAAGCCGGATTTATAGTCGCCGAATTGAAGGCCGGCCACCATTCCGAGCTGCACATAAGCAACACACGACCCGTCGCTATGGCCCCATTCGAGGCCGAGATTGACGGCCCGGCAGATCGTGAGGGAAAGGAGGTTCATATCAGTGAAGAGGGCAGGCGGCAGGAGCTTGGTCAGAACATCCATGGTTGCAAGAGAGGCTGGGTCGCTCATCAATGGCAGCGTGACGAGGTCTTCGATGCTGCGCTCCCTAATGCCCGACCAGATGAGATCATATTCGCGGCGCGCCTCTGCTTCCGTCGGGTTGGGAGACCAGTGCACGCCGAGCTGCCGCAGGTACCCAAGGCCGACGTCGACGGCCCGGCTGGACTGGCCGAGCGTCGTATAGACATCCATGCGCAGGCACGCGACGGCGGCCTGTTCGAGCGAATTGGCCGCCCGCGTCGCCAGTGTAGCCAGACGATCGTCCGCGACGGCTGGTTCGCCGGTCAGGAATTCACACGTGGCCCGATTCATTTCCAGCGTGAAGGCGAGCTCGTGCCGCCGCACCCAGCAATCGGCGCTCAAGAGCCCGCTTCCGTTGGAAAGATAGGCAAGTGCCGAGCTATAGGCGGAGGATGCCTTGGCGCGTTGGCCGGCAATCAAGTTGAGCTCGGCGATTTGCTCGCGCTCGCCTGGAGAGCCGACGAGGGAAAGGCCGCGGTTGAGTTGGTTGACGATATCGAAGATTGCCGTCTCGCGCTGCTCGGGCGGCGTGCGTGCCACCAGGAGTCGGCCGATTCGCAAGTGCGACGCAGGCCTCTCGGACTCGAGAATAAGTGCGTAGGCGGCTTCTTGCACCCGGTCGTGCACGAACCTGCAGTGCCGGTCCTGAAGCTCGACCAGCTCGAGCCGCACTGCGTCGATGAGATCCAGCTGGACCTGCTGTTCCGGTCTGCCCAGCATCAATGACAGAATCGGGATCTCGGCGCTGCTGCCGAGGCATGCAAGCGTCTGCAGCGCCATCCGCGTTTCGTCGGGCAAGCGGCCCAGCTTGCGGATCATCAAGTCGACGACGTTTTCGGTATAGCCTTTGGCATGGATGCGCTCCAGGTCCCACTGCCATTGGCTCATCTCGTGATCGAAGGCCAGCAATCCTTCCTCCGAGAGTGCATGCAGGAACTGGATCAGGAAGAATGGATTGCCGCCCGTCTTCTCATGGAGAAGCTGCGCCAATGGCGCGGCGCCCGCTGCCTCGGAGCGAAGCGCATCCACGACGAAATGTTCGGCGTCGGCGCCGTTGAGGGAGGCCAGGCTGAGTGTCCGGACGAGCGCGCCCGAATCGTGAAGTACGGCGAGCTTGTGCCTCAGCGGATGGTCGGCATCGATCTCATTGCTGCGATAGGCGCCGATCAGCAGGACATGTTGCAGGTCCGATCGGGTCAGCAGCTCTTCAAGCAGATCGAGTGTCGCAGCGTCCAGCCACTGCAAATCGTCGAGGAAGAGCACAAGCGGCCGGTCCGGTCGCGCGAAGACGCAGATGAAACGCTGCAGGACGAGTTGGAATCGTCGCCGAGCGTCTTGCGGCGAAGCCTCCGGGACCGGCGGTTGATCGCCGATGATCAGTTTCAATTCGGGAACCAGATCGACCACCAGCTGGCCGTTCGGCGTCAATGCTTCGCAGATGGTGTCGCGCCACGCTGCGAGTTCGGCCTCGTCCTTCGCAAGGAGACGACGAACGATGTTCTGAAAGGCCTGCGCGAGTGTCGCATAAGGGATGTCGCGCTTGTACTGATCGAACTTGCCCGAGGCGAAGAGGCCGCCGAGCGGGACCAGGGCTCTGTGCAATTCGTGGACGATGGCGGACTTGCCGATACCGGCATAGCCCGAGATCAAGACGAGCTCGGGCGTTCCGCTCCGAGCGACGCGGTCGAATGAGGCGAGCAAGGCCTCGATCTCGTGTTCCCTGCCGTATAGCCGCTCGGGAATCAGGAGGCGGTCCGGTTGGTCCGCTTCGCCGGGCGTGAAGCCGTCGATCCGCCCTCGCGCTTGCCATTCGACAAGGCAGTGCGCGAGGTCGCTCTTGAGGCCGGCTGCGGTCTGGTAGCGGTCCTCGGTCGTCTTGGCGAGGAGCTTCATGACGATCGCCGACACGGCAGCGGGCACATCATTGAGCCGTTCGGCAGGCGGAATGGCTCGTCTCGCGATGTGGCTGTACACCCATTCCATCGGATTGGCCGCGGTGAACGGCAGTGCGCCCGTGAGCATCCGGTAGAACGTCACGCCGAGCGCGTACAGATCGCTGCGGGAATCGACGGACCGGTTCATGCGGCCAGTTTGCTCGGGGGCCATGTAGGCCAGCGTACCCGCGATGGTCTCCGGTGGTTGGAGCTGCTGTCGCTCGCGCGGCAGGCGAGATGCGAGGCCGAATCCGGTGATCCTGATCTCGTCCCCTCCGGTCACCAGGAGATTTGCCGGCTTCAAGTCCTTGTGGATCAGACCCCGCCGATGGAGCTGATCGACGGCGGTGGTGATGGCGAGAGCCAATCGCAAAAAGCGATCCAGCTTCATCGGCGTGCCGAGCTGCCGCTCGAGCGGCTCGCTGCTGGGATCTTCCAATATCAGCAAGGCTCGACCGCTGTCGCGGATCAGCTCCAGCGGCCGTACGGCCCAGGTCCGGTCGAGCTCGTCGCGCAAGGCGTATTCATGGGCGAGCCGGTCGAGGAACGCGGCCGGCGGATGCTCCGCTGCGGCCCTTACGATCAGGACACTGTTGACGTTGCCATCGGCGTCTCGGCGCAATTCGCGGCAAAAGATGCGCTCGCCGTCGTCCCACAGAAGTTCGAGACTGGCATCTCCGTGCGTGGGGATCGGCGAGGACACATTCATCTGCCGGACTCCGGTGCCGGCCGGCCGCCTCGTGGAGAAGGCCCGCCAAGCGTCCAATCGCCCCCTCATCACCCTACTCCCCGGAAAAGTCCCCCACAACGGCAACCATCAGAGCGAACCTGCCAACTTCACGCTGGTCGCTCCTCTGGTCTCCAAGATTCGGAGATGCTGCCACAAACGTTACAGGCGGATTTGCATTTGATCGGGAACTCCGAGTGACAAGCAACCTGGTTGAGGTTCAGACCCGTCAGCTCGAACGCGGTGGAATTGGAAGATTCTTCGAAAGGTCATTCAGCGTGGATAGCGTCAAGGTCCATAAACGCGCGCCGCAAACCTGTGCTCACGTTCAGAGTGAGCTGGGAGCCCGTCCGTCGCAGCTCTGCATGATCGCCTGCCACGCCTGGAATACGCTCGGCTCCGTCGCGGCCGCTTGGGAGGCTGCGTTCATCAGGAGTTGATCCCCACCCGCAGCTCATCGGCAACAACCTCGCCAATGTGGCCGAGCGGCTCATCGCCCGTCACAGACGACGATGATCTTGCGCTTGCAAGCGCCGATTGGCGCTACTGCATCGCTTCCTGCCGGACAATCCCGTTCTGAGCCGGGGACACTTTGGCCGCTGCCCGGAGGATGTCCTGCTTGAGCAGATAGACTGAAGCCGCAAGCAGCACGACGTCCTTCATGAGGAAGAGGAACGGCAACGTGGCCGCGGGAAAGCCGCCGGCCGGCGCAGCCCAGGGATCGGGGAAAAACGGAATGATCGTCACGGTAGCGACGTAGGTCGCGCATGAACCCAGTGATCCCAGGACCGCCAGTTTTCGGTTCCAGAAACCGAGCAGGAGAAGCAATCCAAAAAGCAATTCCGCAGAGCCCAGGAAGTAGGCTGCCCCGCGCACGCCAAACACCGGATACAGCCAGAAGATCAGAGGCCCGTGGCTGATGAACGAAATCAACGCATGCGCCTCGTAGTCGAACCATTTCTGGCAGCTGAAGACGAAGAAGACCACGATCATCGCCACACGGGTGGCATGGTAGTCAAAATCGCCCCTGACCAGATCGAGCTCGGACAGTTTTTTTATGAGATGGTCCATCTTATGTCGTCTCATCATCGAGGTCGCGGATTGGCGTCAAGGGTGGCGTCGACGTTTATCGTCATCGGAACGGTAGCCAAGCTTCGAAGGGCGTGCTGTGCGCGGGTTATCACGCGTTTCTCAAAATTGCGCCGTTCGGACGCGGGCGACCGGCATCTGCGTGGCCTGACCTCGCGCGCGATTTGGTGTCTGCGGATGACGTCGTGAGACGAAGGGCAGTCTCGCTGCTGCGTGTCCGTGTCGCCCCGGCGGCTCGTGTTGCCGCCGCGAACCCATACCAAAGTATGGGTTCGTGCATCACAATCGTGAGATTGTAGGGGACACCAGCCGAACGCATGCTCCGGGCTCATCTGCGCAACCAATCCTGGCGCAGCTACTGGACTTTCCTCACTTGGGGAGACCGAACATGCGCCTCTCGCGAAAAAGCATCGAGCGTTACGACAGCGGTCGCTCCGTCGGACGGCGTGCGGCCTGCGCGCTGGTCGGCCTCGATGCGATCGCGTTTCGATGATGGTTGCGCCTTGCGAGGATAAGTCAGGTGAAGGTCCCTTTCGTAGGAGTCGTCGATGACGACGAGGCCCTGTGCCTGTCTTTGGTGGATCTGATGCGATCGATCGGCTACCGCTCCGAGCCATTTGACAGAGCCGAAGCGCTGCTGAGCTACGCTGATCGGTTCAGCTTCGACTGCATCATCGCCGACGTTCACATGCCCGGAATGGGCGGGCTCAACCTCGTTCGCAAGCTCCATGAGCAGAAGGTCGGAGCGCCGGTGATTCTCATTACCGCGCTTCCTCACAAGCAGCTGGATGCGGAGGCGGCATCGATCGGCGCATTCTGCCTTCTCAGGAAGCCGTTCGAAACAAGCGCGCTGCTCGAGTGTCTCGACAGGAGCCTTCGACGATGAAAGCGCTCTCGGGTGACGACATCACGTCCTCTATGGCCACGCAATCCTCTGGCGGAGACGAACTGCGGCGTCCCCGATCCCGGGAGGATGTGGCTCCGCCGCGACCCGATCGCCGGAAAACGGCTCGCTGGGAGAGATGGAACGATTGCTCGGAGCGATGGGGCCGGCTCATGCTTGCGGCGCGAGGAGGGGATGGAGCCGCATATGAGCAATTGCTTCGGGAGCTGGATCTGTGGCTTCGTGCCTACTACGCGCGCCGGCTTCCATATCCGGCCGCCGACGATGCGCGGCAGGAGGTGCTTTTGGCCATTCATGCCAAACGCCACACCTTCGCGCCGTCGAAGCCCTTCGGCGCCTGGGTTACGGCTATCGCCCGCTACAAATGGGTCGATCGCGTTCGCGATGCATCGCGCTACAGTGCGCTCTCGCTCGACGACGTAATCGCAGTCGAAGATCACGAGGGGGCCGCCATCAGCGCTGCTGCGCTGGACCAGTTGCTCGGCCGGTTGAAGCCGGCACAAGAGAGCGTGATCCGGCTCGTGAAGCTCAATGGTCTCAGCATCGCGCGAGCGTCCGGCGCGACTGGTCAGTCGGCGGCCCTGGTCAAGATCAATATCCACCGCGGGCTGAAGAAACTGGCGGCGTTGGTTTCTTGACGTCATTGCGGCCGCGGCCCGGGCCGTACAAGAAGGAAAGTGAAATTGCTTCAATTCCAGAACGAAGTGCGATCCGGCGCGGCCGACCTGACGACGGCATTCCGCTACGACATCATGGAAGGGTTAAGTCTCGCGCCAAAGGCAATTCCGGCGAGATGGCTTTACGATCGCCGCGGATCGGCTCTGTTCGAAGCGATCACGCTGCTGCCCGAATACTACCCGACGCGAACCGAGCGATCGATCCTTGCGTCCGCAGTATCGGAAATCTCCGCGCTCGCGGGGCCGGGCCGCGCGGTCATAGAGTTTGGTTCGGGCTCCTCGGAAAAGACGCGACTGTTGCTGGCAGAAACGGAGCCCTCTGCCTATGTGCCGATCGACATCTCGGGCGAATTCCTTCGGGAGGTTGCGGCAGGCTTGTCGCATGCATTCCCGGGGCTGCCGATCTACCCGACCGAGGCCGACTTCACCTTTCCCTTTACTCTGCCGGAAGAGATTGCGTCGACTGCGCGCCTCGGCTTCTTTCCGGGGTCGACGATCGGGAACCTGACTGTTTCTGCGGCGGTCGACTTGCTGCGGGCAATGGCAACGACCTTGGGTGTCGGATCGATGCTGCTGATAGGCATCGACCGCATCAAGGATCAAGATACTCTGCTGCCGGCATATGATGACACGCAAGGGCTGACGGCGGCGTTCAATCTAAACCTCTTGCATCGGATCAACCGCGAGCTGGGTGGCTCGATCCCCCTGGGCGCATTTCGTCACGTGGCGCGGTGGAATGATGCGGAGGCACGTATCGAGATGCATCTAGAAGCGACCCGCGATGTCGGCTTCGAGGTCGACGGTCGGGCCTTTTTCTTGATGAAGGGGGAGACCATCCACACGGAGAACAGCCTCAAATACGGGCGGAGGGATGCCTTCGTTCTGCTGCAGGCCGGCGGATGGGGTCCCATAGCCGATTGGACTGACGACCGTGAGCTCTTCTCGGTCATTCTCGCGGAGCGAAGGCTCGTGCGAGCGGCTCCCTAGGTCGTATCGAAGGTGCAGCCGGATTCATTCCGACAATATCGCCTCAATCGGCGCAATCCACGAACAGCGAAGCCCGCGCATATCCTGCATACTGTGTGTGTCTTCATTGTAATCAACTGCGTCGAGGCGCGACCATGCAACTCCGTCCCTCCTTCATCTTGAGTTTGGCCGCCATTCCTATAACCGCCCTGGCAGATCCGGTCCCCGCGCCGTCGCCGAAAGCGCCGAGCACGGCCGAGAGCGTGCACGTGCAGCCTCGCGGGAGTGCATTCATGCCGAATTCACCTGTCGAAGACGAGTTGCAGAAGCGCATTACGGACTTCAATCGGAAACAGGAGGACCTGGACGCAGACCTCGACAAAAAGCTGAGAATCTGCCGCGGGTGTTGATCGATATCCGGTTCAGCCAACAGCAATGGGTCTGCACATGAGGCACACTGTCACCGGTTCATTCCACGACGGAGGCGCCTGCGCGGACTACGAGCGGATCGCCCCGATCCGGGATGACACGCTCGAGCTTGTCGTCGGGGAGTTACAGCACCGGATGCGCAATATCCTCAGCATCGTTCTGTGCTTCGTGAACAATACCGATGCGAACACGACCGCCGATTTTCGTGCAGCGCTCTCGGCGCGGATCGCGACCCTGTCCGATGCTTACAGGATGATCGAATCTGCGGGACAGCAGCGTGTATCCTTCTCGGGCCTGCTGAAGCGAACGCTCGAGCCACACGCGATGTCTCACAAGGGCCGCATTCTGCTGGCGGGACCGGATCTCATGCTGGAGCCGCACATCGCTTTGGCGATGCACATCATCATTCATGAGCTGGCGACGAACGCGAGCAAGTATGGCGCGCTGACATCGACTGCGGGAGCCGTCGAGGTGATCTGGGAGAGCTCCCCCTATCTTGGCGGACAAGGTCTTGCCATCCAATGGCGCGAGCGCGGCGGACCGAGGGTGATCCGGCCGGAACGCAGAGGCTTTGGCACGCAACTGATCGCAAGGGCGTTGCCGGGCGCGCAGGTCGATCTCGACTTCGCACCCGATGGTCTTGTCTGCCGACTTCTACTTGATCTCGGCCAGACGCCGACCACGCAGGGGGCGGTCAGTTAGGATCAGGAGGATCTAAACAATGAGCATATTGACGAGCGTCCCGCGGAAATCGTTCGCAAGCAGGTTGCCGATATCGGAGTTGCTTACGGGAGATCTGGATTACCACATCGTCCGGGCGTCGATGGTGATCCTGTTCTTCTTCTTCGGCTATCAGAAATGGTGGGCGTACGAGGCGGATCGTCTGGAGCCGTTCATCGGCAACGGTCCCCTGATCTGGTGGCTCTATCCCGCTTTCGGCCATCAAGGTGCCAGTTGGTTTCTCGGCATCTCCGAATGGACCTTTGGCGCCTTGATATTCGCGGGCTTCTGGAGCAAGCGCCTCGGCATTCTGGGCGCCCTTGGATCGACCGGCACCTTTATCGCGACAGTCACGATTATTCCATTCATGCCGGATGGTTGGGACGCGTCAGCCGGAGGCTTTCCGGCGATGACGGGCAACGTTCCGTTCCTGATGAAGGATGTCGTACTGCTTGCAGTGTCGTTGTATCTTCTGAAGCAAGATGCGGCGCGAGTCCTGAATCGACCTGACGCTTGAGATACACGGCCAGACCGATGCAGATCATGCCCAGCGCGAAGATGGGGTATTGCAGCGAGACGGCAGCTGCGGTGACGAAGCCGCGCAGGGTGGCCAAGGATCGCATGCGCATCATCATGCGCGCGCGAGCTGGGATCTCCTCGATCACCGGCCGGTCGACGGCTTCCCAGCACAGCAGCAGATAGGTCGCGTTCACCAGGGCGAATCTGCTGGCGTAGACGGTGGCGGGCAACGGCGCCAGCCTTGAACTCGCTATCCAGGCGGTCGAGAACGGCAGAAGCGACACGGAAAGCAGATGCGCGAAGTTTTCCCAGATCAATCGGCGCGTCGCTGCGCTTCCACAGCGTAGAAGATGATGGTTCGGCCGGTCTCGACGCTCCGATTGGGGGCTGAACAGCCAACGATCGGCAGGGCGCAAAGCCGCCCTTCTGTACTTTCGTGGATATTCGGAGCAACTGTCGGATTGGTTACACCTGCTTCGTAAAAAAAGCAGGTGCGCTGCTGCGCAGCGAAGTGTTTGTTGCGGGGCCGTGAACCGTGCTCCCCGCAGCCAAACTTGGCAATATTCGCAAGTCCCGTTACATGTTGCGGCGTACTGACGCGCTCTCGTCTCCACCCCTCGACGTGCAAGCCGCGGGGGAGCGTCGAGACGTCTGGATATGATGGTCACGACGAGACATCTCGGTATGAGGCTTGATAACGAGACGCACGAACTGGATCTGGTCGCCAAGGCGTTTCAGATCATATCGAGAGAGATCAACTACCAGGGGTTGGCCAAGGCTCTTCTCATGGAGGCGCTGAGTTATTCGGGGGCCAGTCGGGGGGCGATCTTGCTTAGCGGGCAAAGAGAGTTGCTTGCCAAAGCCGATGCGAGCTTCCCGCGCGAGAGGGCAAACTTCCTCGCCTCCTTCCCGGCGAACGCCGAATTCCGCTTGCCGAGCGACCTCGCCGAAGAGGTGCTCGATCGAAAGCAAACGGTCGTGAGGCAAGCCGGCGCAGAGAGCTCGGCATTGATCGCCCCCGCGAAGGCACCGTCTGGAAAGATAGCCCAGCTGTGCCTGCCGCTGATTCACCAGCACTGGGCGATTGGCGTTCTCTATCTCGAAGCAGATGGAGGTGCGGATGTCTTCACGCCGCGGTGCGTGTGGGTGATTTCCTTGCTTGCCAATCAGGCCGCCGTCTCATTCGAATCGGTACGCCTGTTCGAGGCGCTGCGCGAGACCAATATGTGGATGGTCAGAGGTCAACAGATCGGCGGGATGGGCAGCTATCGCTGGAACACGCGGACCCTGCTCTCCCGTGGATCGCGCGAATGTTACCGCATTCTGGATATCGACCTGGACGTAAACCCCGTGCCAT
Source organism: Bradyrhizobium sp. CCGB12 (assembly GCF_024199845.1). Classification (NCBI taxonomy): domain Bacteria; kingdom Pseudomonadati; phylum Pseudomonadota; class Alphaproteobacteria; order Hyphomicrobiales; family Nitrobacteraceae; genus Bradyrhizobium; species Bradyrhizobium sp. CCGB12. The sequence continues at coordinate 8,874,861 of NZ_JANADO010000001.1, forward strand.
TCGAGGTGTTCAGGGACCGGGTCCACCCTGAGGATTATCCCGCGCTGGAGCAGGCCCTTACCGAGGCGATTAGCGCGAAGTCACCCTTCACCCACGAATACCGCGTGGTTCACCGGGACGGCACGACGTTGCATGTCGCAGCGGTCGGACAATTCGATGAGGGACCGACCGGCGACCTCGAGCTGGAAGGTATCATCACGGATGTCACGCAGCGGAAGGCGGCGGAGCAAGCGCTTGCCGATGCGCGAAACGAGCTGGCGCGGGCGACAGGTCTGACGTCGCTTGGCGAACTCGCCGGCTCGATCATCCACGAGATCGATCAGCCGCTGACAGGGACGATAATGAGTGCGGAAGCTTGCCTCCGGTGGCTGGCCAAGGAGCCCGTTCAAGCCGCGGAGGCGCGGAAATCGGTCGCGCGCATTATCAGGCAGGCACGTCGTGCCGCGGAGGTTGTGACCGGGGTCCGGTCGCTCGTGAAGGGCACGCAGGTCCTTTTTGCCGAGTTCGATATCAACGAGGCGGTTGCCGAAGTTCTGCTTCTGTCGAAAAGGGAGATCGAGCGGGCCGGGGTCATCGTCCGTACCGACTTCGATCGATCATCGCCTCAAGTCGAAGCAGATCGTGTTCAAGTCCAGCAGGTGGCACTCAACCTCGTGCGCAACGCGATCGAGGCCATGGCCGAGGTTGAGGACGGGAACCGTATTTTGGTCCTCTCTTCGGGGGTCTCTAATGGTATGATTTCCGTGGCAATCGCGGATACGGGGGGTGGCATCAGCCCGGCTGACAGGGAGCGGGTCTTCGAGACGCTCTATACGACGAAGGGGGCGGGACTGGGTCTCGGACTGTCGATCTGCCGGAAGATAGTGAAACTCCACGGAGGGCAGCTATGGGTGGAAGAAAACGGGAGGTGCGGAGCGAAGTTCATCTTCGCTCTCCCGCTTCGCCAGGCCGTTCAGACGTCGGAAAGCCGGTAGACATGCCTCCGTCTGGCGTTGTTCATATTGTCGACGATGACCGCGCGGTTCGGGAGTCTCTTGGCGACCTGCTTGAGTCCCTGCACTATAAGGTCGCGTTGTACGGGTCTGCTTCGGATTTCTTGAAGGTCGAACTGTCGGATACTCCCGGGTGTCTGGTGCTCGATGTCAGATTGCCGGGTACCAGTGGCTTGGAGCTGCAGGAGTACCTGAGAAAGATCAATGTCGGAATCCCGGTGATCCTGATGACCGCTTTCGGCGACATTCCCATGTCGGTAAGAGGCATGAAGCTGGGGGCAGTCGATTTTCTCACCAAGCCGATACGAGATCAGGATCTTCTCGATGCGGTCACTGCCGCGATCCGAAAGGACATAGATCGACGCGACGACAACGCGCACCTCGCGCAGTTGCAGGAGAAGTTTGCACTTCTGACAACCCGCGAGCGTCAAGTGATGACGCTGGTAGCATCCGGTCTGATGAACAAACAGGTCGCCAGCGAGCTCTCAATCAGCGAAGCGACGGTCAAGATGCATCGTGGCAGCGTGATGCGGAAGCTGGGGGCAAAAACCGCGGCAATGCTCGTTCGAATGGCTGAAGCGCTCCAACTCCAAGGCTGACGCGTCGCCTCCGGGGCTGCATCTCGCAGCTAAACCATCTCAGCGCGGTCCCTGCATGCGACCCATACCTAGGTATGGGCCGAAACAGCACAAGCGTGAGATTGTTCGCCGGAGCGATGCAAAGCATGTTGTTCCTGTGCGGTGCTACCAGCCGGTATCGGGCAGCTCGCTTTGACTGGAGACGGTAACGCCACTTGCAGCTTGCGGCTTCAACGCCCGTATCCGGGCGATCAAGGCGTCTCCTCCGTGCAGAAGTTCGTTGACGACTGGTGCAACCATCCGGAGCACAGAACAGGGCGACGACAATGGGGACGTATGTATCAAATTCGAGTGAGAGTACGCCGCGGATGATTGTCTCCGCTTCGCCAATCAGACCAGTGGACCAGACGCAACCTTCTAGGCCGTCCGAGGCACCGCTTCATCCGACGGTCAGCATAACGCCCTCCGAGCCGGTGAAGCGCCTTGGGATAGGCTGGCGCTGGTGGTTTTCGGAGAGCGTTCACATTCCGGTCGGCAACCGGATCGAATTTCGCTTTCAGGGATCGAGACACCTCCTGGCGTTGTACAACGAGGGAGCACGGAAAAGCGGCGAGACCTTCATCGATGGCCTCCGCTCGTCGAAGCTGCGAGGTTCTGAGCACAAGCTGACCTTTGTCCCGGCGGGACGCGCTTATCGGGAATGGTATGAGACCGTCTCGTCCGCGCAGGTGACTTTCCTCTATCTCGATCCGGCCGCGCTTCATAAATCCGATGACAGCAAGAGCGGGCTCGCGCCGAGAATATACTTCGAGGATCCGCTGGTCTGGGAGACCGCTTCCAAATTGAAGAAGGCGATCGAGAGCGCGGAGACGAATTGCGCGCCCTACCTCGAGGCGCTCTGCGGCGTGCTCGCTCACGAGCTTTCCAGATCTGATCACGATCTGGCTCGCGAGCCGACACCGGTAAGCCGTGGGGGTCTCGCAGGATGGCAGAAGCGTGTCGTGGTCGAGTACGTCGAGGAGCATCTGGGAGAACAAGTCTGCCTCCTGAAACTCGCCGAGCTTGCCAGGCTCAGCGTTCACCACTTCTGTCGTGCATTCAAGAAGTCGTTCGGAATCCCGGCCTACCAGTATCAGGTGCAGCGGCGCATGGAGTTCGCCAAGCTGCGGCTGGCGGATCGCGCAGTATCGATCACGGACATCGCACTCAGCCTGGGCTATGCCCAAACCAGCTCCTTCAGCTCCGCCTTTCGCAAATCGACGGGTTGGACCCCCACGGACTATCGCAGGGAGTTCGAATGAGCCGATCAGAGGGGGCGATAGATCGGGCATAGAGCCGACAGGCGGTCCGGTAGGGGCAGAAGAATCCCGGCGAGCCTGTAACTGGATGGTCTCGAGCCACGAAATATCTACGTGAGACTGCCTCGGATCGGCTGCGATCGGATCATCGTTTTCAAGAGGCGCATCAGGTGTCGAGTAAGACCGCGAGGGAGCGCAGATGACGAGCATTCGATACCGCAAGGCGAACGTGGACGGACTGAACATATTCTATCGGGAGGCTGGCCGGACTGACGCGCCCGCTTTGCTGCTGCTTCACGGATTCCCGACGGCCAGCCACATGTTCCGCGAATTGATCCCCGCGCTCTCGGATCGCTTCCGGCTCGTGGCGCCGGATTTGCCCGGTTTCGGCCAGTCCGACATGCCGGCTCGCGAGAGCTTTGCCTATACGTTCGCCGCGTTGGCGCACGTGATCGAACGATTTACGGAAGTCATCGGACTTGCTCGTTTCTCGCTCTACGTCTTCGACTATGGCGCGCCGACGGGCTTTCGGATGGCTCTTCGACATCCCGAGCGTATCGCTTCCATCATTTCGCAGAACGGCAATGCCTATGAGGAGGGATTGAGCGAAGGCTGGAGCCCGATCCGTGCTTACTGGGAAGATCCATCACAAGCGAACCGGGCGTTGCTGCGGTCATTCCTTTCGCCGGAGACGACGGTTTGGCAATACACCCACGGGGTACCTGACGCCTCCCTGGTTTCCCCTGATGGATACACATTGGACAACCACTATCTCGCGCGTCCCGGCGCCGATCAAGTCCAGCTCGACCTTTTCGGCGACTACAGGACCAACGTCGCCATGTATCCGGAATTCCAGGCCTACTTCCGCAAGCACAAGCCGCCTTTCCTGGCGGTCTGGGGCAAGAACGATCCCTTCTTCCTGCCGGCGGGTGCGAAGGCGTTCCAGCGCGACATGCCGGGTGCCGCAGTGCGCTTCTTCGACACAGGGCACTTTGCGCTCGAAACTCATGTGCGGGAGATTGCGATGGCAATCGGTGATTTTCTTGACCAGCCAAATTCAAATGGCTGACCGCCCCTTCCCTCGCTGCGAGCGACGTCAGGAGAGCCATCATGCGCGCCATCGTTCTTGAAAAATTCGGCGGTTTGGACAGCCTTGTTTATCGAGACGTTCCGGAGCCGGAGCCGGAGCTTGGTCATGTCGTCATCCAGGTCAAGGGGTTCGGCATCAATCATGCGGAGATGCACATGCGCCGGGGCGAATGGGCCGAAGCGGCGCCGATCAGCGGCATTGAATGCGTCGGTCTCGTGAAGTCGTGCCCGGGCGGAGAATTTCCGGTGGGAGCCAAGGTAGCCGCATTGATGGGCGGTCTCGGCCGGACCATCAACGGCAGCTACGCTGAATACACCCGTGCTCCGGTTTCGAACGTCGCATTGATCGATGTGGATTTGCCCTGGGCCGAGCTCGCAGCATTACCCGAAACTTTCGCGACGGCGTGGACCTGTCTCTTCCGCAACCTCGAGCTCCGGAGGGGTCAGCTTCTCGTCATCCGCGGGGCGACGTCCTCGTTTGGTCAGGCGGCGCTCAAGCTCGCGGTCAATGCGGGCGCGCGGGTCATCGCGACGACGCGCAGCCGGGAGCGTTTCGCCATGCTGGAGAAGCTCGGAGCCGCGCGCTGCGAAATCGAACGGCGCGATCTCTCAAAGCATCTGCCCGAGGCGAAGCAGGTCGACGCGGTTTTGGACCTCGTCGGCAACAGCGTCGTGCTCGACTCCCTTGCCATGCTTCGCCGGGGCGGCCGCTCCTGTCTCGCCGGCTGGCTCGGCGGGCTTGATCCGATTCCGGATTTCAACCCGCTGCTGCAGATGCCGAGCGGCGTCTATCTGACCTTCTTCGGCAGCTTCGTGTTCGGCACGCCCGGGTTTCCGCTCTCCGACGTGCCGCTGCGGGAAATCGCCGCCGACGCCGCGACCGGCCGGCTGGACGTCAAGCCGGCCCAGGTCTTTCGCTTCGACGAGATTCGCGAGGCACATCGCGTCATGGAGGCGAACGGGGCGGTCGGAAAGATGGTTGTTGTCGGCGACTGATGTTTGCAAGCTTGACGTCCGGGAGAGTTCATATGTCGAAATCAGTCGCGATCGTAACGGGAGCGAGCCAGGGAATCGGCCGAGCGACCGCGGTGCGCCTGGCGCGCGATTTCTCGACGCTTGTCCTGGTCGCGCGAAGCCGCGCCAATCTCGAGGACACCGCAAAGGCAGTCAGGGCCGCCGGCGCCGGGGTGCTGGTGATCGATGCCGATCTGGTCGACCCTCGTGCTGCTCAAGCCGTCGTCGACCAGACCTTGGCGGCGTTCGGCCGGATTGATGCCCTGCTCAATATCGCCGGCGCGGTACCTCAGGTCGATCTATTCGAGACGACGGAGGCGCAGTGGGAAGCTGGGCTGGCGTTGAAGCTGCATGGCGCTCGGCGGCTCACGATCGCCGCCTGGCCGTCGCTCATGGCGACGAAAGGAGCCGTGGTGCTGATGTCGGGAAACTCCGCTTCCTTCCCCAAGGCGCCCTATGCCGCGGTCGGCACCATCAACGCCGCCATCGTCGCCTTGGCTAAGGCGTTCTCCGACAAGGGCCTCAGCGATGGCGTCCAGGTCAATAGCGTCCTGCCGGGACCCGTGATGACGGGACGCCGCCGCTCCTACCTTCAGCACTGGGCGCCTCTGCACAACATGACCGTCGAGGAGGCAACGGCAAAGTTTCCCAAGGAGGCCGGCATCGCGCGCTACGGCGAGCCAGAGGAGATTGCCGAGCTGATGGCATTCCTCGTTTCGCCCGGCGCGCGCTGGATGACCGGCTCGGCTTTGCGAATGGATGGCGGCGAGGTCAAATCGATCTGATTGGCGCCGAGCGCAGCGTGGTCGACTCGATCGTCGACGGGTTTCGATTTCGGAGCTGACCTTTCAGACCTGCTTGGTGCCCCCGGGCTGGCCGGCTTCGTCAGTCTTCTTCAGCCTGGATCTGAGCAGCTCTTCGCGACGCCTAATCAGTATTTCAAGCCGCGCGACCTGATCGTCGATTCGCTGGCCGACGAGCTCTTCGTTCATCGCGACAGAACATGAGGCGGCCTGTTCGTTCAATTCGCGAAGGTCTGCTGTTGTGGTGGCAATCTGGCGCTCGATTTCAGTGAGGTGGATATCATCACCGTGCATTGCGGGTCTTTGACTTCGAAGTTTGGCGGATGATCGTGCACTGCATTCAGAAGTACAGGTGTCGGGCACCTTGCATTTCAAGGACGCACCCCTTCTGAGTTCGCCTCGCCCTCATCAGATCGCTTCCGCAATCGGCGCACCTTACGCGCACCTCCAGGGAGCCGCCGTCGACGGCCAGAGAGCCGAGGCCGGACACGGTGTTGCATGCGGCGCACCGGATCTTCGTCAGGGTGATGTCAAAAGAAAAGGCTTGCTGGAGCAGGTGTGTGCCCGGATCACCGCCAAGAATGAGATCGGCGATGTTGTCTGCCATGGCGATCATCCTCCCGATGGTCCGAAACGTTCGGTTTTGATGGTGAATGGATCGAAACCGAGCTTCACGAGCATGCTCGAAATGCTTTCGACAAACCCGGTGGGCCCGCAAACGAAGAACGTGGGATTTTGCGCTGGCGTAAAGCTGTTCTCTACGAGCAGAGTCTCGGTGACGCGCCCCGGATGTCCGTTCCAGTTGCTCGGATGCTCGCGGGTGAGCGCATAGACGAGGCGCAGGTCGCAATCGCCGCGAGCCATCGTATCGAGTTCATCCCGGTATATGACATCGGCAAGGCTGCGTGCCGAATAGATCAATGATGCCGGTATGTGTGCGAGCGACCTCTTGCGGTGTCGCAACATAGCCATCAACGGCGTAATCCCGGTGCCGCCCGCGACAAGGCAAATCGGTCCACCGCGGGTTTGGCTCCAGATGAAATGGCCACCGATGGGGCCGCGAAACTCGAGAGCGTCACCAAGGCGCAATTCGTCGAGTAGATAGGGGGAAACCTCACCGTCCTCGATCCGTTCCACGGTGAGAGTGAGCAGCTTTTCTTCCGGTGGCGACGCGATCGAGTAACTCCGTTCGGCTTGATAGCCGTCATCGGCCGTGAGGCGGATGTCGACATGCTGACCGGGCCAATGCCCGGACCAGCTGGCTGGCTGCAGGATGATGCTCTTCACCCGGCTTGTTTCGGCCACGATGGTCCGCACGCGACCGGTCTGCCACGCGATCCTGGGATGTTGTGGAGGCGTGTCAGTCGCCGTCATAACGTTGCTCCCGCCGGGGATCGCCATAGTTGTGATAACCGCGGGATTCCCAGAACCCCGGCTCGTCCTTGGCCATGAAGCGGAGCCTTCGCAGCCACTTTGCGCTCTTCCAGAAATAAAGATGCGGCACCAGAAGCCGGGCAGGGCCACCATGTGCCGGAGCGAGCGGCAGACCCTCATAGCGGGTCGCGATCATCGCCTTTTCGGCGACCAGGTCGGCCACCGGAAGGTTCGTCGTGTATCCGCCGTCGCAATGCGCCATGATATAGGCGCCCGGCGGCTCGCTCAGCCCGACCCCCTTGAGAAGGTCGTCGAAGCTAACGCCCTGCCAGACCGTGTTGAGCTTGGTCCATTTGGTGACGCAGTGAATGTCGACCGTGATCGTGGTCTGGGGCAGCGCCTCGAACTCGTCCCAGGTCCATGTCCCCAGTAACGAGCCGCCAAGTTGAAGCGCAATCTTCCAGTTGGCGACCCGGATCTCCGGCGTGGGGCCCGCCGACAGCACTGGGAAGTCGGTCGTCAGATACTGACCCGGAGGCAGCCGGGCGGTTTCGGATGCCTGTCGCTTCGATTTGAAGCCACGAGAAACAGGAGGTCGGTCCATGGAAGCGTGCCCTTGTGCGGTGACGCGCAGGTGTCCGGATTGCATCGGCATACCGTGCAGCCGCACAAGCGCAGATGCACCCTGATCGATGCATTGTCGATGGCCGTCGCGATGAATGCATCAAGATTGCGAAAGACGAAGCAATCGCGACTGCGCGGGGATGGACTATCTCAATGTCAAATGCGGCTTCGTCCCGAAGTGGTTCAAAAAGGAGGAGACCATGTCGAGCGTGAGCCGGACCTTGCATTCCGACGAACTCGCTTACCTCACCGCGCACGAGCTAGCAGCTCGCATCCGGCGGCGTGACCTGTCGCCGGTGGAGGTCGTCGACGCTTTCATCCGGCGGATCGAAGCGCGTAACCCGAGCCTGAATGCGCTGGTCTATCTCGATTTCGACGGCGCTCGCATGAGAGCGAAAGAGGCCGATCGCGCATTGGTCGCCGGCGAGCCGTTGGGGCCGCTGCACGGCATTCCGTCGGCGCTCAAGGATCTGTTTGACTTCAAGCCGGGCTGGCCCGCGAGCCTGGGCGGCATCCGTGCGCTTAAGCACCACGTCGTGAACGGCTACTGCGTGTTCTGCGAGCGCATGGAGAAGCGTGGCGGAGCGGTGTTCCTCGGCAAGACCAACAGCCCTGTCATGGGATTCCGAGGCACCTGCGATAATTATCTGTTCGGTCCGACGCGCAATCCCTTCAATCTTGCCAAGAACACCGGCGGGTCATCCGGAGGAAGCGCCGCGGCGGTCGCCGATGGACTGCTGCCCATTGCAGAAGGCACGGACGCCGGAGGTTCGATACGAATTCCCGCCGCCTGGTGTGGGGTCTATGGCTATAAGGCATCATTTGGCCGGGTGCCGTTCCTTGTGCGCCCCAATGCGTTCGGCACGGCAGACTCTCCATTTCTGTTCGAAGGACCCATCACGCGGACGGTCGAAGATGCCGCAATCGCGTTGAACGTACTTGCCGGCTCTGATCCGCGAGATCCCTTCAGCCTGATCGAGCCGCCCGTCGACTTCACCGCGGCGACCCGTCGTTCGATCCGTGGCCTCAAGATTGGCTATAGTCCGAACCTGGACGTCTTTCCGGTCGACGGAAAAGTCGCGGCGACGGTCCGCCGCGCGGTACAGGCGTTCGAGGAAGCCGGTGCTCACGTGGAGGAGGTGAAGCTCGGCATCGCTCGTTCGCAACGGGAGTTGAGCGACGTCTGGTCGCGTCTCTACATGCTTCTGAACCTGCAGGCGATCGAGAACATGAAACGCGACGGCATTGATCTCTTCGGCAAGCATCGCGACGACTTTCCGCCGGAATACATGGATTGGGTCGAGAAGACCAATCGCATGTCGGGCCTCGATTTCTTCCGGGACCAGGCCGTCCGGTCGGAGGTCTACGATGCCTTCCAGAACGTCCTCGGAAGATTTGACCTGCTCGTGACGCCGACTGTCGCGTGCCCGCCGGTCGACAACGCAAGCGACGGCAACACGACTGGCCCGAGGTCGATCAATAGTGTCGACATAGATTCCCTCATCGGGTGGTGTCTGACCTACTTCGTCAACTTTACCGGCCATCCGGCTGCATCGATTCCAGCGGGACTGTCCGACGGCCTTCCGGTCGGGATGCAGATCATTGGTCGGCGAAACGCGGACTTCGATGTGCTGGCCGCGAGCGCAGCCTTCGAGCGGCTTCGTCCCTGGCAGGACAATTACCGCATGTGCCGCGACCGACCCCTGCAGCGTGACGGACGATCTCAGTGAGAAATCGGCTGGCTCAATTCCATGCGTCGTCGCACGGTTTCGCCTTAACGTTAGAGGCACGAACCTCTTTGCGGTCGCATGATCGGCACGGAATGCATCAAGATAGAAAAAGCAAAGGCAATCTCCAGCGCGCAAGATCCTCCGCGACCGGCTATCTCATCTCCCAACAGGTCAATGGTGCCGGCGCCTCGCGCGTTCGGCCGCAGTCGCGGGAGAAAGACAATGCGCGTGAGAGTCCAGGCAGCAGCGACGGTCATCGTAGGCAGTGCGGTCGCAACGATCCTGTTCTTCGGATCGCTCAAGGATGGCAATGCTCAGAGCAATACGCGCTATCTGCCGGAATATACCGCGGATGGGCAGTTGCTCCTGCCGAAGAATTTCCACGAGTGGGTCTATGTCGGCTCGCCGCTGACGCCGAACGCCCTCAACGGCGGGCAGGCGAACTTCCCGGAATTCCACAACGTCTATATCGAGCCGGGCTCGTACGCGATCTACAAGAAGACCGGCGAATTCCCGGAGGGAACGATCCTGTTCAAGGAGCTGCAGCTGACGTTGCCGCAGGAGAATGCCGACGGCTCGCGAACGGAAGCGTCGGGACGTGGCTACTTCCCGGGCAAGTGGAACGGCGCCGACGTGACCGTCAAGGACTCGAAGCGCTTTGCCGACACCAACGGGTGGGGCTATTTCAACTTCAATCACCACGAGCCGAAGGCGTCGATGGCCAGGGTGAAGTCGAAGGACGAGTGCGCCTACTGCCATATCGCCAACGCCAAGAAGGATGAGGTCTGGACCCAGTTCTATCCGCTGCTGGACAACAAGGACGCGCGGTGAGCGCGTAATCGGCGGAAGATCGGCATGAAAATCCTCAAAGTCGCTTTTGTCGCCTTCGTCGTGATCCTTGGGATCGCGTCCGCGGTCAGGCAGTCACAATTGCGGGCGAACGCGGCGAATGGTGTTTCGACCGGTGCGAGTGTCGCCGACCGCGATGGGCATCTGCATGTACCCGATGACTATCGCACGACCTATCAGCTCCTCGGAAGCTGGGCGGTTGCGGCAGAAGACGGGCGTGGGTCAAGGGAGTTTCACGTCGTGTACGCTTCGCCGGGAGTGATCGACGCCTATCGGAGAGGCAGGCGCTTTCCGGATGGAGCGGTGCTGATCAAGGAGGTGTTCAAGGCGTCAACCGCCGAAATGACGACCGGTACCGTCAGCCGCGCCGATGCTTTGAAGGGGTGGTTCGTCATGGTGAAGGACAGCGCGAACAGCCACCCGGAGAGTGCGCTGTGGGGCGACGGCTGGGGATGGTCCTGGTTCGACGCGGGCGATCGCTCGATAACGACGACGACGAATTACAGGGCCCAATGTCTGGCGTGCCACGTGCCCGTGCAGGCGTCCGACTGGGTTTACGTCGATGGATACCCTCCGCTGAAGCAATAGCAATAGCAATAGTGCAGATCCAGGTCACCGAAAGTCATTCGATTTATCAAAGCCAATCATCAAAGGAGCGAGAGATGGCTAAAGAGGCGACGACGAGCGAGATGGGAATGTCGAAAGGGCAGACTGGCCATCTCTATATTCAGACCAATGAGATCGATAACGCTATTATTCACTACACGCGACAGACGGACGGCAAGCTGGTCGAGGTCGCGCGTATCAAGACGGGCGGCGCCGGCTCCGGTGAATTCAAGCCGATCAGCGGCCAGGACAGCGCGCCCAACTCTTACGAGGGTGCGGGAAGCGTCATCATTACATCCGATCGGCGCTTTTTGTTTACAACCAATGGCGGGGACAACTCGGTTTCGAGCTTTCGCCTGGAGAGCGACGGTCGTCTCACGCTGCTCGACGTGAAGTCGACCGGCAACCCGGTCGAGGGCAGGAGCGGCACCGCCAAATCGCTGGCTTTCGCTCCATCGACACGCACCCTCTTCGTGCTGCACGCGTTCGGACCGGATCATCTTCGGCTGATGTCGGTCGATGCCGAAGGCATGCTCAAGACGCGGCCCGAGCGATACACGGTGAACACGTACAGCAAGCGGAACCGCGTCTCCACCATGGTCGTGGTCTCGCCCAACGAGGAGCTGGTGCTCGTTGGCACCACTTTCGATGAGCCGATCGCGCTCACCGGCTTGTATCCCGACGGCTCGCCGATTCTCTGGGTCCAGCGCGCTGGCGGCGCGTTGCACTCGATCGCGTCGAATGCACCGGATCCGGACGGCCTCGCCGTGTTCGCCCTGCAAAAGGACGGCTCGCTCGGCACGGCCAGGTTCTACGATGCGAAGGCCGGCTCTCCGTTCTACATCGCGTTCCTGCATCAGCGTCCGAATACGTTCGTGATCGGCTATGCCGTCGGCGATGGATGCTCGATCTGCACCATCGAGAAGAACGGCTCGATCAAGATCGGCCCGCTCGTCAAGATCGACACCAGCGCGGGCGTTCCGTCCGAGCTGTGCTGGCTGGCCGTCGCTCCCGATGATCGCACGATCTACGCGACGAATTTCGGCTACAGCAACATCAGCAGCTACCGCATCAATGGCTGCGGCCTGGAGATTGCGTGCGATCCGGCGTGTCCGAAGGTCCCTGGCGACGGCACCGCGAGGGGATTGAACGGAACCGTGACGAGCGGTCCCAGCGATAGCTGGATCTCGCCGGACGGCGCCTATCTCTATCAGATCTACGGCAACGCCTCGAAGCTGGTCAGCTACAGCACTCAGCCGGACGGGTCGCTGAAGGAGATCGGCAGCGTCAAGATCCCGTACAACGGCTCCCAGGGTCTTGCGGGTTTCTGATCCCGGTTTCGCGACACGAGGTCCGGGCGTGGTCGGCATTGCCGTTCCGCGCCCGGCCTCTCCCTCGCCGACATGCGAGACATATACGGTCAATCATGAGCCCCGAGACGGATGTTTGAAGCAATTCACGAGCGCTCTCGCGGTACATCCGCAGCTCATCCCGGCCATCCGGGAGATGGGCAGGGCGCCACGGAAAAATTCGATCTGCAGCGCGCCATCGGGGAAGCTCGCGTGGTGTTCTCCGGCGCCACAAACGGTACGGAGACCATCGACGTCTATCAGAAATTTCCGATGGCCATTGCCTTCCCGAATGTCGATGATCGTCGGCGCAAGGAGGCGGTCCTCATCAATACCTCGGGCGGTGTCACGGGCGGCGACGAGATCAGGATCGAGGTGGTCGCCCAAGGCAACGCGTCGGTCGCGGTGACCACGCAGGCCGCGGAGAAGGTCTATCGCGCGCTGGATCGGCCTGCCCGAATCCGGACGCGGTTGAGGGCTGAGGGAAGTGCCCGGCTTGCGTGGCTTCCGCAAGAGACAATCGTCTTCAACCAGGCGCGCATCGCGCGACAGACCGAGATCGATGTGAGTTTCGGTACCGAATTGATTGCCCTCGAGTGGCTGGTTCTCGGTCGCATCGAGAGCGGCGAGGAGGTTCTTGCCGGACATATCCTGGACAGTTGGCGCGTCAGGGTCGACGGCCGTCTGGTATGGGTCGATGGCTTCCTCGCGTCAGACCAGGCGCTCCTGCAGCTTCGGAAGACGGCTCTGCTCTCGAACTGGAAGGCGATCGCGACGATGATCTATTTCGGTCCGCGTCTCGAGGCCCGGCTCGAGAGACTGCGCGAGATCGGTGCTTCGCTGGAATGCGCGTGCGGCGTCACGATCGTGGGCGCGATCATCGTGATCCGGGTGGCCGCGATTGCAAGCGTGGATCTCAGGCGAGGTCTGCGCCGCTTCCTCGATCAACTCGACGATGAACTCGGATCCGGTCCCTTCGGGGTGCCGAAGATGTGGTCCTGTTAGCAGCGCGGCCAAGTGGGAGAAGCACCTTGAACCTGACGCCACGGGAACGAGACAAGCTGATGATCGCCCTCGCTGCGATCGTTGCGCGTGGCCGGCTCGCGCGGGGCGTCAAGCTGAATTATCCCGAAAGCATCGCATTGATCTCGGATGCCATCATGGAAGGCGCGCGCGACGGACGGTCGGTCGCGGACCTGATGTCCGAAGGCGGCCGGCTTCTTCGCCGCGACCAGGTTATGGAGGGTATCCCGGAAATGATTCGCGAGATCCAGGTGGAGGCGACGTTTCCGGACGGGACCAAGCTTGTCCCGGTGCACAACCCGATCCGATAGGAGCCGATGATGCGTACCATCCCGATTTGCGTGGCCGCGTTGAGCCTGCTTGCATCGCCGGCCTTCGCTCACCCCATTCCGGGCGCGGGCAGCTCTTTCGACGCCGGTCTCGTCCATCCGTTCAGCGGCGCGGATCATCTGATTGCGATCACGTTGGTGGGAATGTGGAGCGCGCTCGTGGGCGGATCGGCGAGAGCGGTGTGGCCGCTGACCTTTCTGATCGCGATGCTGGGCGGCTTCACCGCGGCAAGTGCAGGACTTCAGATGGGCTTTGTGGAAGCGGCGATCAGCCTCTCGGTGGTCGCGCTGGGAGCGTTCGTTGCGTTCGAATTCAGGATGCCTGTCATGCTGGGCGCGGCGGCCGTCGGCCTGTTCGCGTTCTTCCATGGTCACGCCCACGGAGCTGCAGCCGCCTCGATGCTTGTCCCCTACGTGATCGGCTTCACAACGGCGACCGCTGCTCTTCTCCTGACCGGCATGGTCATCGGGTTCTGGGGAGGAAAGGCGGCGAGAAGAAGTTTGCTTCGCGCCGCGGGCGTCTGCGCCGGGCTTGTCGGGCTGCTGCTCGGAGGCGTGGCGTGATCCCCGGGGAAGTCATCTCGAATGACGGCGACATCGTCCTGAACGGCGACAGGACGGGACTATCAATTGCCGTGGCCAACACCGGCGACCGGCCGGTTCAGGTGGGCAGCCATTATCACTTCGCCGAGGTGAACACCGCACTCGTGTTCGATCGATCCGCTGCCCGTGGGTGCCGCCTCGATATTCCAGCGGGGACGGCCGTGCGGTTCGAGCCGGGGCAGTCGCGCGAGGTCTCGTTGATTCCGTTTGCCGGAGCGCGGCGCATCTACGGATTCAGCGGCGGCGTGATGGGGCCTCTAGAGTCAGGAACCGATGCGTCCGGCTCCAACGAATAAGGTGAGGAAGACATGTCCCACACGATGAGCCGCAGAGCCTATGCGCAGATGTTCGGCCCTACGGTCGGCGACAGGGTACGCCTGGCGGACACCGATCTGTTCATTGAGCCCGAGAGGGACTTCACGATCTATGGCGAAGAGGTCAAGTTCGGCGGCGGCAAGGTCATTCGCGACGGTATGGGGCAATCGCAGCTCACGCGCGCGCAGGGCGCGGTCGATACGGTCATTACCAACGCGCTGATCCTCGATCACTGGGGGATCGTCAAGGCCGACATCGCGATCAGGGACGGGCTCATTGCCGCCATCGGCAAGGCGGGCAACCCCGACATTCAGCCGGGTATCTCGATCATCATTGGGCCGGGGACGGAAATCATCGCGGGCGAGGGCAAGATCGTGACCGCCGGCGGAATGGATACGCACATTCATTTCATCTGCCCCCAGCAGATCGACGAGGCGCTTTTCTCGGGCGTCACGACCATGATGGGCGGCGGCACCGGACCGGCCGCAGGGACGACGGCGACGACCTCTACGCCGGGGCCATGGCACATCCATCGGATGCTCGAGGCGCTGGATTGGTTTCCGATGAACTTCGGCATCTTCGGCAAGGGCAATGCGAGCGTACCCGCGGGCCTGGTCGAGCAGATCGAAGCCGGCGCGTGTGGCCTGAAGCTGCACGAAGACTGGGGCGCAACGCCTGCATCGATCGACTGCTGTCTCTCTGTCGCCGACGACATGGACGTGCAGGTCATGATCCACACCGATTCCCTGAACGAAGGCGGGTTCGTCGAGAGCACGATAGCCGCGTTCAAGGGCAGGACGATCCACGCGGCCCATACGGAAGGGGCCGGCGGCGGGCATGCGCCTGATATCATCAAGGTCTGCGGCGAGAGGAACGTCATTCCAGCCTCGACAAATCCCACGCGCCCCTACACCGCGAACACGCTCGACGAAGCACTCGACATGCTGATGGTGACCCACCATCTGGACCGTCGCATCCCGGAGGATGTCGCCTTCGCGGAGAGCCGCATACGAAAGGAGACGATCGCCGCAGAGGACATCCTGCACGATCTCGGCGCGTTCTCGATCGTGTCGTCGGATAGCCAGGCGATGGGGCGCGTCGGCGAGGTGATCACCCGGACGTGGCAGACCGCCGACAAGATGAAGAAGCAATTCGGGCGGTCGCCGGAGGAGACCGGGCAGAACGACAATTTCAGGGCCCGGCGCTACGTCGCGAAATATACCATCAATCCGGCCATCGTGCAGGGAATGTCACGCCATGTCGGTTCGGTCGAGGTCGGAAAGCTCGCGGACATCGTCGTCTGGGATCCGGCGTTCTTCGGGATCAAGCCCGACATGGTCCTGAAATCCGGCATGATCGTCGCCGCGATCATGGGCGACCCAAATGCATCGATACCGACGCCTCAGCCGGAATATTACCGGCCGATGTTCGGTGCCTTCGGCCGTTCTCCCGGCAGAAATTCCGTGACCTTCGTCAGTCAGGCCTCGCTCGAATCGACGAGACAGCTGGGCCTGGCCAAGCAACTCCTGCCGGTATCGAACACGCGATCGATCGGCAAGCATTCCATGATCCTCAACGACACGCTGCCTCTCATGGAGGTCGATCCCGAAACCTATGAGGTGCGGGCCGACGGACGGCTTCTCACTTGCCCGCCGGTGAATGTGGTCCCGATGGCGCAGCGCTATTTCATGTACTGACGCGTTGCCGGCATGGTTGTGCGATGACAGACCAGGGTTATGGACAGAAGGCGCTAGCGTTCCTCAGGCTGCAGAGCTGGCTTTCGCCGTCGTTCCCGAATGGGGCCTATAGCTACTCGCACGGGCTGGAATGGGCTGTGGAAGCCGGCTATGTCTCCGATCGGCGCAGCCTGATTGATTGGCTCAAGGCCGACCTTTGCTATGGCTCCGGCCGAAATGAGGCGATTTTTTTCAGCGAAGCCTATCGATGCGTCGCCGAGGATGCCGAAGACCAGATTCCGCAGCTGGCTGAACTCGCAGCCGCGTCCCGCGGCACGTCCGAATTCGTGCTCGAATCCGCACAACAATCGTCAGCGTGCCTTACGACCCTTCGCAACGTGTGGCCGGATCGAATTCTGGACATTTTCTCCGACCCGAAATGCCCGCCGGTGCTGGCCGTCCTGCTCGGAGCGAGAGCGGCGCGCGAGCGGATTGGCGTCGAAATCGCACTGCCGGCATTCCTGCACAGCTACGTCGCCAATCTGGTGAGCGCGGGCGTGCGATTGGTGCCTCTCGGTCAGACCGATGGTCAGCTCGCCATCGCGGCGCTCGAGCAGGCGATCCTGTCGCGCAGTGAAATCGCAAGCCGTGAGACGGTCGACGATCTCGGTTCGGCGGGCCTGATGGTCGAGCTCGCGTCCATCGCGCACGAGCTCCAGTATACGAGGTTGTTTCGGTCATGAAAACGATTGAACGCGAGAGCAGGTCTTTCCGCGCACCCCGCATTCCGGCAACCAACGGGCCGTTACGCGTCGGAATCGGCGGTCCGGTCGGTTCCGGAAAAACGGCGCTGGTCGAGGCGCTCTGCAAGCACCTGCGCGATTTCTACGAGATCTACGTCATCACCAACGACATCTACACCAAGGAGGATCAGCTCATTCTGACTCGCGCGCAAGCGCTGGCGGCAGAGCGCATCATGGGGGTGGAAACGGGGGGCTGTCCGCATACGGCCATACGGGAGGACGCCTCGATGAACCTGGCGGCGATCCACGACATGAACCTGAAGTTTCCGCACGCCGAGCTTTGCTTCGTGGAGTCGGGCGGCGACAATCTCGCTGCCACCTTCAGTCCGGAGCTTGCGGATCTGACCGTCTACGTGATCGACGTTGCCGCTGGAGAGAAGATCCCGCGCAAAGGAGGGCCGGGGATCATGCGATCCGACCTGCTGGTGATCAACAAGATCGATCTCGCTCCCCTGGTGGGCGCAAATCTGGAGATCATGGAAGCGGATGCACGACGGATGCGCGGCACCCGGCCCTTCATCTTCTCCAATCTGAAGAGTGGCCAAGGCGTCGATGAGATCGCGGGCTCCATTCTGCAGAAGGGCGGGTTGTCCGCCGCGACGCTGTCTGGAGGTACCCATCGATGACGGATGATGACCAGGAGTTCGCCGGCGATCTGGCCAAGCTGCGCCGCAGCATCGACAATCTCGACGCGGCGATGGTGCACCTGCTTGCAGAACGCTTTCGCTGTACTCATGCGATCGGAGAGCTCAAGGCCAGACATGGACTGGTGTCTCGCGATCCCCGACGTGAAGCGGCGCAATTGAAGCGGCTTCGCACCCTCGCCACACAGAGCGGGCTCGATCCGGAGTTTACCCAGAAGCTGCATGCTCTGATCGTTCGAGAAGTCATCACCAATCATGAGGCGGTGAAGTTCGAGTTGGGAGCCGGGTAGGGCGATGAATATCATCGCATGTCTGCTCTGGCGATCGTTCCTGTCGTTCAGGGACGCATGCAAACGGCAGGATCGAGCCGCGCACGATGATTCTAGACGCCGTCAATGACGCCGTTCTCAAGGATGCGGCATTCGATTGTGAGATCAGAGAAGCCGCGAGACCCCTGGTGACGCACGGTCGTCACGCGGACTGGTCGACCAGACTGCCGGGCTGCTGGCCCTTCTTCTCCAGCTGCTTTTCGATGGCGTCCCGGATCTTCTGCTCCACCGCCGCTCTCTGGTCCGGGGTCATGTTGGCGAGGTCGGCCTCGCTGAGATTCATGCTCTTCAGAATGGCAGCCCGCATGCGGTCGAAGGGATTCATCTTCGCGTATTTCAGGAACTCCTGCGCCACGCTGCTGTCGCCCGATGCGCCATCTTCGCGGGCATGCGAGAGCCCACCATTGTCGGTCACCGACGACTTCGATGCACCAGTCATTGAGCCGGCTTTTGCAGGCTGGTAGCCGAAGATTGATGCTCCTGCCGTGACTTGCATGTTCGGCCCCTCAAGACGATCGCGAAGGGCAAGCAACGTGCGTGCCAAATTCTTTCGTTTGATTTCCAGATGTTTCCGGGCTTGCGCTCATCGAGCAGCGCCGGCCGGCCGGAAAAAGTTGCCGGCTCGGTGGTGTCGCCGGTAAAGTTTGCCCGGTCACCTACTCGAACGTCGCCGCGCGGGATCGCGGACATGGCAAGGTAGTTCGGCGAGGCCGACGCGCACGATTTGGTCGCAACGGTCAGCACTGTTCAAGGCCGCTCTCTCCTAAACGTGAATCGCCGAACAGACCGCGCACGCATTGGATCGCGATTGACGAAAGCTATCCTGGTTCGCTTCCTGAAGAAGGCTTCGGGCGGCGATTTTGAAGAGGCGCGTGGCCGAGTCGGATCGGCCCGCAGGGGGCAGCCGCGCGACCGTATCGTAAGACCACTGATGGGCTTTGGTCGCATGTGGAGTCAGCTGGGACTTACGAGGTTTCGAGCGTTTGTTTATCCGACGGACGTTGCCAGCCCTAAGGGGTGAAAATCCCGCCCTCTCCCCCGGTCTTACTTCACGCCAGAAGTTTCTGGTGTAGCCCCTAGAATGGCGGCCTGCCAAAGGCAACGCGTTGGCGGCCGACTCTCCGGCTTACGACTGGCGATGACTCCCGTCGGCAACCAGTCGACGGCGAGTTGAAAGCAACGTCCATCCCATCCGACCGGCCAGAAGTCCCCAAAGGCCCGTTGGCGCGAACAGTATGACGAGGATGCCGAGGGTGCCGAGCAGGATGAGGTAGGAAGCGCCGAAGTCGGCGAGATAGCGCTGCATCAGATAGAAGATGATGGCACCGATCACAGGCCCCTCGATCGTGCCAATGCCGCCGATCACGGTGATGAAGATGACATAGGCGGTCCAGTCGAGCACCGAAAACGCGGCATCGGGCGAGATTCTCGCCTTCTGTAGATAAATCAGTGCGCCGATCATGCCGGTTATGGCGGCGGTCGCGACGTAGACGGCAAGCTTGATGCGGTAAATGTCGACGCCGAGACCTGCGGCGGCGGCTTCATGGTCGCGGATGGCGCCGAGCGCAAGCCCCCGGCGCGAACGTAGCACAAGATAGACAAATCCGAGTGTGGCCGCTGCCAGCGCCAGCGCCGCCCAGTAGGAGATGACGTCGCGCGCGGCCGGCGTGCGCAGGTCGAGCACCGCCTTGATCCATTCGATGCCAGGCACGGTCGAGGTGATCGACGGCGTCAGCGAAGTTCCCGTGCCGCCGCCTAGTAGTTTGACCTGCGCGAAGACTAGACGGTAGACCTCCGCCACGACCCAAGTACCGATCGCGAAATAGGCGCCGCGCAGCCTGAACACGACTAGCGCGGTCGGCAATGCGAACAGCGCGCTTGCGGCGCCCGCGAGCGGAATCGCCAGCAGCGGATTGATGCCGCCAATGAGCGTGAAAGCGAACAGCAGATAGCCGCCGAGGCCGACAAAGGCCTGCTGGCCGACCGAGATCAGGCCGGCATAGCCTGCCAGCAAATTCCAGCATTGCGCCAGCGCCAGCATGTAGAACAGGAAAATCAGATCTTGGATGAGGCCGCGGCTGGCGATAACCGGCAGCAACACCAGCGCGAACAGGATCACGGCGACGATCGCGATCGTGACACGCGGTGCGCGGTTTGCAGTCGCGATACCGTACGTCCTTGCCGGCCTGATCTCGCCCATCACTCAATCCTGTGCTCGCGGAAAAAGGCCGCGCGGCCGCACCACCAGCACGACGAGAAAGGCGAGATGGCCGGCCAAGATCTGCCATTCCGGATCGATGTGCGCGCCGATGGTCTGCGCCAGCCCCAGCACGATGCCGCCCGCGAGCGTGCCCCAGAAACTGCCGAGGCCGCCGATGATCACGGCCTCGAACGCGTAGAGCAGCCGCGCCGGACCGATGGTCGGATCGAAATTGGCGCGCAGGCCGAGATAGAGCGCGGCGATCGCAATCACGACGAAGGCAAGTCCCATCGCGACCGCGAAGATGCGCCGATGATCGATCCCCATCAACTGGGCGACATCGAGATCGTCGGACGTCGCACGGAACGCGCGGCCGATCGGCGTGCGGTAGAAGATTAGATTGAGCACCAGGATCACCAAGATGGCGGACAACAGCGTCAGCAGCGGCACGACGCCGACGGCGATGCCGCCCCCGAGCGGGATCGAGGCCGTCTCGATCGCGCCGGACCGCAGCCGCTGGCTGTCGGCCGAGAAAATCTGCAAGAGCCCGTTCTGCAGGATGATGGAGAGGCCGAAGGTCACGAGCAGCGGCGGCAGGAGGTCGCCGCCGAGCGTGCGGTTGAGCAGTACGTGTTGAAGCGCGAAACCGAGCGCGAACAGGATCGGCAGCGCCAGCAGCACCGCAACGAAGGGATCGAGTCCGAGCTTGCCGGCGATGACGAGAATGGCGAAGGCGGCGAGCACGATGAGGTCGCCATGGGCGAGGTTGACCAGCCGCATCACGCCGAACATCAGCGACAGGCCAGCTGCGAACAGCGCGTAGAGGCCGCCGAGCAGCACGCCCTGGATCAACGCATCGAGCCAACCAGTCATGTCATGATCCAAAATAGGCGCGGTGGATTGTTTCGCGCGTCAGCTCGGCCGGGCGTCCCGAGAGCGAGAGCCGGCCTTCCTGAAAGCAATAGACACGATCGGCGCTCTTCATCGATTGGACGACGTCCTGCTCGACCAGTACGACGCTGGTGCCTTCGCGCTTGATCTGCGGCAGAGCGGCATAGAGGTCGGCGATGACGATCGGCGCCAGCCCCAGGCTGATCTCGTCGCACAGCAGGACGCGGGGATTGGACATCAGTGCGCGGCCGATCGCGGCCATCTGCTGCTGTCCGCCCGACAGCGTCGTCGGCGCAGCCGTGCGGCGCTCGCGCAGGATCGGAAACAGCGCGTAGACGCGCTCTAGTGTCCAAAATCCAGGGATGTTAAGTCCCTTTGCCTTGCCATAACCGCCGATCAGAAGGTTCTCTTCCACGTTCAGCGAAGGGAATAGCCGCCGTCCCTCCGGCACCAACGCGATGCCGAGCTTGACGATGTCGGCTGCCGGCCGCGCACCGATCGGCTGTCCGTCGAGCACGACGCTGTCGGCCGGTCCGCGAATGAGGCCGGCGATGGCTTTCAAGAAAGTTGACTTTCCGGCCCCGTTGGCACCGATGATGGCGATGGTCTCGCCCTGCTCGAGCGCGGTGTCGATGCCGTAGAGCGCCTGGAAATCGCCGTAGAAGGCGGTGAGCTTGCGGGTCTCGAGCAGCGGCATCGTCTCAAGCCTCAATGCCGACGTAGATCTGACGCACCTCGGGCCGCTGCATCACCTCTTTCGGCTCGCCCTCCGCGATCTTGCGGCCGAAATTGAGCACGACGAGGCGGTCGATCACGGCGAGCAGCGCATGCACGACGTGCTCGATCCAGAGGATCGCGACGCCGGTCTCGCGGATGTCGCGGATGGTGGCGACGAGCTCGGCGCATTCAGCTTCAGTCAAGCCGCCCGCGATCTCGTCGAGCAGCAGAAGTTTTGGCGAGGTCGCGAGCGCACGGGCCATTTCGAGCCGCTTGCGCTCCAGCAGCGTCAACGATCCCGCCAGCGTGTTGGCGCGCCTGAGCAAGCCAAGGCGCGCGAGGATGTCACCGCAGGACTGGGCGGCCTTGGCCTCGCTGACGCGGCGGCCGTAGACCGCACCGACCAAGAGGTTCTCGAACACGGTAAGTTTTTCGAACGGCTGCGGGATCTGGTGGGTGCGCCCGAGCCCGGCACGGCAACGGCCTTGCGGCGGGATGCCGGCGAGGTCATGGCCGTCGAAACGGATGCGGCCGCCGCCGGGCGTGAGCCCGCCGGCGATCAAGTTGAACAGGGAGGTCTTGCCCGCCCCGTTCGGCCCGATGATGCCGACGGCCTCGTTCGGCGCGATCACCAGATCGAGACCATCGGCCACGACGATTGAGCCGAAGCTTTTCTTCAGGCCGGCGACATCGAGCAGCATGGGAGATCAACGCGCGATTAGGCAATTGGCTCCATTTGGCCACTGACGGGAACGGCCGGCGCCGTCTTGTTGTCGGTGATGACGATGTCGTACTTGCCGTCCTTGAAGCGCCACTGCCCGCCGACCAGTGGCGTCTTGGCGACGTTCCTGGCGGCGAACGGCGGCAGATTGGTGCTGCCCCACTGCACCTTGCCGACGACGGTGTCGAGATTGGTCGCGGCGATCGTTGCCGCGATCGCCTTGGCGTCGCGATCGGGCGCGCGCTTGAGGACATCGACCGCGACCTCGAACAGCGCATGGGCAAAGCCGATCGGCTGCGTCCACTGCTTCTTGGTCGCGACCTCATAGGCGCCGGCGAGATCCTTCGCGCTCATGCCGTTGAGCGAGGACTTGAACGGATGGCCCGGCGACCACCACACCTCCGACGACAGATTGTGCCCATCCTTGCCGAGTGCCTCGACGGCAACGGGGAAGAGAATGGCCTTGCCGATCGAGGCGACCTTGGGCCTGAAGCCCTGCTGCAGCGCCTGCTTCCAGAACGTGGTGAAATCCGGCGGCAGCACGACGCCGGTGACGATCTCGCAATTGGCGCCTTTGAAAGCGCCGATCTGCGCCGAGAAATTGTCGGTGAGGTTCTGGTAGCGGCCGGGATCGGTGAGCTTGTAGCCGCCCTTCTCCAGCACCGGCGGGAAGCCGACCATCTTGTCGCCCCAGGCGTTGCCGTCACCGTCGTTCGGAAATAGTCCGCCGACGGATTTGTTGGTCGCGACCTGGCTCCACATGTTGGTGAAGACGGCGATGACGTCCTCGAGCCCCCAGAAGAAGTGATAGGTATAATTGAAACCCTTCCACACCGGCGGGCCGCCAGCGGGATTGGCCTGACGGCCAATGAACCAGGGCTGCCACGGCGCCACGGTGGAGATGCACGGCAATTCCTCGATCTCGCACTGGGTCGAGACAGGATTGGTGGTCTCCGGCGTCGAGGCCACCAGCATCAGATCGATCTTATCCTGGACGATGAGATCTTTTGCGACCTCGGCGGCGCGGTTCGGATTGGACTGGCTATCCTTGACGACGACCTCGACCGGCACGGTAGCGTTGCCGATCTTCACGCCGGCCTTCGCCGCTTCCTTGAACCCGGCGATGATGAAATTGTCGGCCTCCGCAAACGCCGCGAGCGGGCCGGTCTGCGGCGAGACATAGCCGAGCTTGATCGGACGTGTCTGTGCGATCGCCGGCGATCTCACGCCGGCCGCCACCATTGCGCCGGTTACGGTGGAGTATTTTAGGAGCGTGCGGCGGTCGATCGCATGGCGACGAGTCGTAGCGGTCTCGTGGCAGGTCATCTGCGCGTCCTCCCCTCTGGATGCGCCGGATCACCTCATGCATCGATTGACACACGGGCCGGCGTTCGATATTCGAACAAGCGTTCGTATGTCGACCAGTGTCCGCCAGAGCCATAGTGGAGTCAACAGGCCGCGTCGTGACAAAGATTCCCGACGACAAGGAGTTCATGGCAACGCTCGCCAAGGGCCTCGCCGTGCTTGGCGCGTTCGGCCGGCAGCGGCCGACTATGACGCTGTCGGAAGCGGCCCAGGTCGCCGATCTCTCCCGCGCGACCGCGCGCCGCGTGCTGCGGACGCTCACCCAGCTCGGCTATGTGGAGCAAGCCGGCCGAAGCTTTGCGCTGGCGCCAAAGATCCTCGATCTCGGCTTTGCATACCTGTCGACGCAGAGCTGGATCGATCGCGCGATGCCTTTGATGCGGGAGTTGAGCGAACGGCTCGGCGAGTCCTGCTCGGCAGCGATCCTGCAGGGCAATGACATCGTCTATGTCGCGCGCATGCCGGCGCGCCGCATCATGTCCGCTGCGCTCTCCGTCGGCAGCCGCCTGCCCGCGCTGCACACCGCGCTCGGGCGCATCATGTTCGGCTATCTCGACGAGGCCGAGATCTGGCGGCGGCTGAAGTCGCAGCGCATCGAGGCCTACACGCCGCAGACCATCACCGATCTGCAGGCGCTTTTCGATCGCATCCGCGCCGATCGCGCCCAGCGCTTCTCCATCGTCGACGAGGAGCTCGAGCGCGGTTTGCGCGCGCTCGCAGTGCCCGTGCTGGATCGCAATGGCCAGGCGGTCGGCGCCATCAACTTGTCATCCCATGCCACGCGCACGACGCGCAACGAGATGCGCGAGCATTTTCTCCCCGAGCTCAATCGTATCGCCGAACTGGTCTCCGCGATGACGGTCTGAAGGCTTTCCCTTGCCAAGTTCTTCGGGCGACCGTATCGTTTCGCAAAGTTCGGAATACGGACACACGTTCGATAATCGAACAAACACCGGGAGAGCATACGATGGCAGGCAGGGCCGCAGCGGCGATAGCGCTGGAGCACACGGGCAACGTCAAAGTCTCGCGCCCGCAAACTGGTGCGGAATATCTGGAGTCGCTGCGCGACGGCCGCGCCGTCTACATTTATGGCGAGCGGGTCAAGGACGTCACCACGCACCCTGCTTTCCGCAACACCGCGCGCATGGTCGCCCGTCTCTACGACGCGCTGCATGACGACAAGCACAAGGACAAGCTTCTGTTGCCGACGGACACCGGTAACGGCAGCGTGACACACGCCTTCTTCAAGGCGCCGAAGTCGATGCAGGATCTGATCGCCGGGCGGGATGCGATCGCCGAATGGGCCAGGATTACCTATGGCTGGATGGGCCGCGCCCCTGATTACAAGGCCGCGTTCTTGGCGACGCTCGGCGCGAATGCCGACTTCTACGATCCGTACCAGGACAACGCCAAGCGCTGGTACAAATTCAGCCAGGAGCGCGTGCCCTTCATCAACCACGCCATCATCCATCCGCCGGTTGATCGCGACCGGCCGCCGAACGAGGTCGCCGACGTCTGCTGCCATATCGAGAAGGAGACCGACGCCGGCCTGATCGTCTCAGGCGCCAAGGTGGTTGCGACCGGATCGGTGCTGACCAACTACACCTTTGTCGCGCATCACGGCCTCATTCCGCTGCAGGACAAGAAGTTCGCCGCCGTGTTCATGGTCCCGACAAACGCGCCCGGCGTCAAATTCATCTGCCGCACCTCCTACGAGATGAGCGCGAGCGTGATGGGAAGTCCGTTCGACTATCCGATCTCAAGCCGGCTTGACGAGAACGACGCCGTGTTCATCATGGACAAGGTGCTGGTGCCCTGGGAGAACGTCTTCGTCTATGGTGACATCGAGAAGGCAAATAATTTCTTTCCGCGCACCGGCTTCCTTCCGCGTTTCGTCGTGCATGGCTGCACGCGCCTTGCGGTCAAGCTCGACTTCATCAGCGGCCTTCTGCTGAAGGCGACGGAGGCCGCAGGCACCAAGGACTACCGCGGCGTGCAGGCCAATGTCGGCGAAGTGATTGCCTGGCGCAACCTATTCTGGAGCCTGTCAGACGCGATGGTGCGCGATCCAAAACCGTGGATCGGCGACTATGTGCTGCCGAACATGGATCCCGGCAACGCCTACCAGATCATCGCCACCATGGCCTACACCAAGGTGAAGTACCTGATCGAGCAGACTGTCGCCTCCGGCCTGATCTATCTCAACAGCCATTCCAGCGACTTCAAGAATGAGGAGATCCGCCCCTATCTCGATCGGTACTTGCGCGGCTCTAACGGCTACAAGGCGGAGGAGCGCGTCAAGCTGCTCAAGCTTTTGTGGGATTGCATCGGCAGCGAGTTCGGCGGACGCCATGAGCTCTATGAGATCAACTATGGCGGGTCGACCGAGGAAATCCGCCGCTACTGCCTGTTCGGCGCGCAGGCCTCCGGCAACGCTGACCGCTTCAAGGGCTTTGCCGAGGATTGCATGGCCGAATACGACCTCGACGGCTGGAAGGTGCCTGACCTCACCGACCCCGGCGAGCTCAGTTATCACATGCTGAGGAAATGACGGACGAGCCGGCGCCGCTTAGAGAAGCCGTGGTGACAGGAACGTGCAGACAATAGATCCCTTGCGCTTCCGTTCGGTGATGGGCGCTTTCGCGACCGGCGTCGCGATCGTCGCGACGGAATTCGAAGGCGAGTTGTTCGGCGCCACCGTCAACTCGCTGACCTCAGTTTCGCTCAAACCCTGCATGCTGCTGTTTTGCACCAACGAGGGCAGCGCGACCGGCGCCGCAATCCGCAATCGAGGCCTGTTCTCCGTGAATATCCTTGGCCAGCATCAATCAGACTTGTCCGCCCGTTTCACCGGCGGGCAGCATAGAGATCGCTTTGACGGGCTCGACCTCGCGTTCAGTCCGGAAGGGCTTCCGGTGCTGCAGGGTGCCGCGGGACAGATGAGCTGCCGCGTCGCGACTGTTCACAAGGCCGGGGACCACGACATCATATTGGGCGAAGTTCTTGCGGGCGCCGAGATCGAGTGCAATCCCCTTGTCTACCACAAGGGCGCATATGGTACCTTTCGAGCCCGAACCAGAAGTTGATCGCCGACCTAGCCTACCTCTGAACCGCCGATGGCTGGCTCAAAGTAGCTGATCGACTTGTTCTCGCAGCTGGTCCTGTCTTGAATCCAAGCCATCGCCAACCAAAGCTCTTGAGTATCAGGCCCCAAGAGCCAACTGGAAAGCATTTCTCCCTCTTTCCCATCGTTCTCTAATCAATGCTGGGCAATCGAACAGCGCTCGGACGGTGCCTTCCGATCTCGCTAAGACAGTGGCAACCGAGACTCATTCTGACAGTCGAAGAATCTGCAATGATTTCAATCTGCAGAGCTCGTCGCAGATGTCTGACTATGAGAATTGCCTCATGCGAAGGATCGAAGGTGGTAGCTTAGGCTTGGTTGGTGTGGGGAAAGGCGGTAGCGCTCCCCCGCTACCACCTTTACCCCCGACTTTTCGCGATCCCGAGGCAACCATTGCCGAGCTCAACGCCCGCTTCCTCGTGGTGCCGCTGCAGGGTGTCTACTGGATCGACCTGAAATGAGCGCCGTTGCGCCGCATGCTGGCCGAGGGCAGGGGGACGCATCGCCCGATCTGCTGGCACGGACGGAAAGCGCTTATCGCGCACCGATGCGGCGCCGGATTATTTGGCTCGTGCTGCTCAGCCTGGTCGCGCTCGCGGCGTTCATTGCCGATCTCGGCACCGGGCCTTCGCGGCTCGGGCTTGGCGGCGCGCTCGGCGGCATCCTGCGACCGGAGTCGCTCTCGGGAGCCGAGGCCGCGATCCTCTGGGAGGTCCGTCTGCCGCAGGCGATTCTCGCCGTGCTGGTCGGCTTCGCACTCGCCACGGCGGGCGCCGAGATGCAGACGATCCTGGACAATCCGCTCGCGAGCCCCTTCACGCTGGGCGTGTCGTCCTCCGCCTCGTTCGGCGCCGCGCTGGCGATCGTGCTCGGCATCGGCATCCCCGGCGTGCCGCAGACCTGGCTGATTTCGGCCAATGCCTTCGTGTTCGCGACCATCGTCGTGCTGGTATTGCAAGCCGTCGTGCGCTGGCGCGGCTCGGGCACGGACATCCTCGTGCTCTGCGGCATCGCGCTGTTCTTCACCTTCAACGCGCTGGTCGCGCTGACGCAGTTCCTGGCGAGCCAGCAAGCGCTCCAGCAATTGGTGTTCTGGACCATGGGCAGCCTGTCGCGTGCGAGCTGGGACAAGGTGCGCGTGCTCGCGCTCGCGTGTCTCGTCACTTGGCCGTTCGCCCAGCGTGCGGCCTGGCCGATGATGGCGCTGCGGCTAGGCGAGGACCGCGCCCGCAGTCTCGGCATCGATAGCGCGGCTGCGGCTGATGGCGCTACTGCGCGTCAGCCTGATGACCTCGACCGCGATCGCTTTCGTCGGCACGATCGGATTTGTCGGGCTGGCCGGCCCGCATATCGCTCGTCTGCTGCTGGGGGAGGATCACCGCCTCCTGCTGCCCGCGAGCGCCCTGACCGGCGCCGCCATCATGTCGCTGGCCTCGGTCGCCTCCAAGATTCCCGGCGTGCTGATTCCGATCGCGATCGTGACGGCGATGGTTGGCCTGCCCGTGTTCTTCTCGCTGATTTTCAGCCGACGACGGGCGGCCTGACCATGGCCGGGCTCGAGATTGACAATGTGCAGGCAGGCTATCGCGGTCGCGAGGTGCTGACGGGGCTGTCGCTGCCACCGATCGAGCAGGGGCGGATTACAGCGCTGATCGGCCCCAACGGGGCGGGCAAGACGACACTGCTGCGCGCCCTGGCGGGCCTGTTGCCGGCCCGCGGCAGTGTGCGCTTGGACGGGCGCAATCTGCTCGACATTCCGGCCGCCGAGCGCGCGCGCCAGGTCGCCTTCATGCCGCAGTTCGCGCCCCAGCGGCTGTCGCTCTCGGTCGTCGAGGCTGTGATCGCGTCGCTCCGCGCTTCTCCCGTCGATGCGCCGGGCGACGGACGTGATGCGCGACGTCGCGCGCTCGAAGCGCTGGACCGGCTGAAGATACTCGACCTCGCGCTTCAGCCGTTCGACACACTCTCCGGCGGCCAGCGGCAG
Organism: Bradyrhizobium sp. CCGB12; assembly: GCF_024199845.1. Taxonomy (NCBI): domain Bacteria; kingdom Pseudomonadati; phylum Pseudomonadota; class Alphaproteobacteria; order Hyphomicrobiales; family Nitrobacteraceae; genus Bradyrhizobium; species Bradyrhizobium sp. CCGB12. Next base: position 8,903,891 of record NZ_JANADO010000001.1, read on the forward strand.
CTCGCAAGCCTGGCGCAGGCGCTGGTGCGCCGGCCGCGGCTCCTGCTGCTGGACGAGCCGACCAGCGCGCTCGATCTGCGCTATCAGCAGCAAGTGATCGCCAATGTGCGCGGGGAAGCAAAGGCGGGCGCAATCGTGATCATGATCCTTCACGATCTGCAGGCGGCCGCATCATGGGCGGATGCTGTCATTGTGTTGAGTGACGGCGCGTTATTTGCCCACGGCCGTCCGGGAGAGGTGATCACGTCGTCGATGCTGGGAGAAGTATACGGCATCGATGCGGCTGTGGAGCACACAGCGGGAGGTGGGCTGCATGTTCAGGTCGGGTGAGCGCGCTAACCCGCCCAACAGTTTGAGCTGCCCATGGGCGACCCGCGGGCAACTGAGCTGCTACCGCTCCGTGGGGTCGTTAAATCGACAGTTGACGTGAGAGAAATTCGTAGAATTTCGGGTTGTCCGCTCGGGCGACGTTGATGCGGATGGCTCTGGCGAGCGGGCCGTTCTTGTCGAGGCAGAACAGGCTTCCAGGTGCGATGAAGATGCTCTCTTTCGCGCCGTCGCGCGCGAGCTTCATGTCATCCACGTCTTCTGGAAGCAGGAGGTAAATGTAATAGCCTGCCTTGGCGCCGGAATAGATCCGGTGGCCTGCCCGTAACAGATCGGCCTGAACCCGGCTTGCGGCGGCTTCGGTTCGCTGCACGAGCCTCTTGAGGTGCCTGTCGTAGTGGCCATCGACGAGCAGGCGATGCAGCAGGCGCTCGACATGGCCAGAGCTGTTGACGGTGGTGAGCATTTTGAGCTCTGCAAGCGTCGCGATGCGGTCGCTGCGAGCCGCAATGAAGCCGGACCGCAGGCTCGCGGACAGTGTCTTCGAGAACGTTCCAATCGATATGACGTTATCCAGCTGGTCGAGCGTCGCCAGCCTGATGGCGGCGCCCATGGGAAGATCGGCGAACGGATCGTCTTCGACAATCACGAGATTGGATCGCGTCGCGGCCTTGAGCACGGCATGTGCCACGGGCAGGGTGATGGAGCCGCCGGTCGGATTATGGCCAAGTGACTGCGTGAAGAACAGCTTTGGGCGGTCAGTCTCGATCTTCGCCGTGAGGTCGTCGACATCGGGGCCATCGGGCGTGCGGCGAACGCCGACAATCCGGATCTGTGCCAGCGTAAGCTTTGCGAACAGCGGATAGTAGCCGGGTTCGTCCACAAGGACGGTGTCTCCCGGCGATAGCATCGCTCGGATCACCAGGTCGAGCGCATGGTTCGCGCCGAACGTGAGCAGGAGGCTGTCTTCCTTGACCGCAACCTGCTGCGCTTGCAGACGTAACGCGATCTGCTGCCTGAGCGGAAGGAAGCCGAGCGCGGACCCATAGGCGTCGGCATCGGCTGGCAGCATCCGTCCGTTGCTGCTCAGGTAACGCTTGATCTCCGAATGCTCGGTCCAAGACGCGGGCGGCCGTCCATCGCCGACGCGGATATCGAAGTTCTGTGAGAGTTGGGCGTTCAGCAGCGATGCGATGTCGACGGCTTCCGAGACGTGTCTCGGTCGGCCGCCATCGTCGCCACGATAGATGATCACGAAGCCGGAACCCGCCTTGGCGGCGATGAGCTGGTCAAGCACAAGCCGGTCATAGGCTTCGACCACGGTGTTCTTGGAAACTCCGAACTTTGACGCAGCCTTTCTGATCGAAGGCAGGCGGCTGCCTTCGGCCATCGCGCCCGACAGGATTTGCGTACGCAGTCGATTGGCCAGCCCGCCCGCGAGCGTTGCCCTGTGGTCGCGTTGATCGGACGCTTGCGCCACGCAATGTCTCCTGTCGGGTACGGCATGGAACAGTTTTCTAGAAGTGTACCCTGTTGCTGACTGTAACCAGATGCTGTCGGACGGTTCAATGGGGAGGAAAGCCGGCGCGTAATGCGCGACACCGCACATAATCGGCAAGCCTTTTACCGGAGCGGCGCTGGGTCTCTTCGTACCCGCGATGGGTACAGTTGTGGACAGTATTTTCAGATTGTCCCTTTTGACCGCAGTGCGATGCTGCCTAACGTCGCGCCAACCGAAAAATCTGTGTTGGGAGGCGCGGCGATGGCCGGACCCGGGGTGGGCATACAGCCCAGAAACATCAACTCGCGCTTGGAGAATCTGCGCAATCTCGCGCCGGCCGATCGGATGGGGCGCGTTGCCGAAGCGACGTCGCTTGGTGAGACCGAAAGGAACGCGTTCAAGGCCGGCACACTGCCGGTCTCGCTCGCCAATGGCATGATCGAGAATGTCATCGGCACGTTTGAATTGCCGGTCGGTATCGCCACCAACTTTAATGTGAACGGCCGCGACTACCTGGTTCCGATGGCGATCGAGGAACCTTCCGTCGTCGCTGCTGCCTCCTACATGGCGCGCATCGTCCGCAAATGCGGCGGCTTCCAGACGTCGAGCACCGGGCCGATCATGCGGGCGCAGGTGCAAGTGCTGGGTGTGACCGATGTTCACGGCGCCCGCGCGCGGGTGCTGAGGGAGCGTTCGGGGATCATCGAAGCCGCCAATGCCAAGGACAAGGTGCTGATCTCGCTCGGCGGTGGCTGCCGAGACATCGAGGTCCACATCTTCGAGGAGACGCCGGTCGGGCCGATGCTTGCGGTACATCTCATCGTCGATGTCCGCGATGCCATGGGCGCCAACACGGTCAACACGATGGCTGAAACGGTCGCGCCCATCGTCGAAAGGATCACCGGCGGCACGGTGCGCCTGCGCATTCTCTCGAATTACGCCGACCTTCGCGTCGCCCGCGCCATGGTGTCGGTGACGCCGGACGCGCTGACCACTGACGAATTCAGCGGCGAGCGCGTCGCGCGCGGCATCGTCGAAGCCTGCGCCTTCGCAATCGTCGATCCCTACCGTGCCGCGACTCACAACAAGGGCATCATGAACGGCATCGACCCGGTCGTGGTGGCGACCGGCAATGACTGGCGCGCGATCGAAGCCGGCGCCCATGTCTGGGCGTCCCGGTCCGGCCGTTATACGTCGCTGTCCAACTGGGAACTTGACGGCAAGGGCAATCTCGTCGGAACGCTGGAAATGCCGATGGCGCTCGGGCTCGTCGGCGGCGCCACCAAAACTCATCCCGCCGCGCAGGCCGCGTTGAAAATTCTCGGCGTGCAGAGCGCGCAGGAACTCGCGGAGGTCACCGTCGCCGTCGGCCTGGCCCAGAACATGGGAGCGCTCCGCGCGCTCGCGACGGAAGGCATCCAGAAGGGGCACATGGCGCTGCATGCCCGGAACATCGCGATCGTGGCAGGTGCGGCCGGAGACGAGATCGAAAAGGTCGCCGCCGCCCTTGCTGCCGATCACGACGTGCGCGTCGATCGCGCCAAGGAGGTTTTGGAGAAGCTGCGTTCGTGAGGTGCCGATGCCTGCATGACATGCAGGCATTTCGTCGCCTCGACGCACGGGTTCGAAAATGTATGTTCGGTGCTCACCCCCTTGAGCGAGATTGCGCGCCATGCCGGCAGGCGCTCGCGGGGGGATGGGAGGATGATGTGAACAAAGAAGATAACACGGGCGGTCTGGCCGTGCGCAGCGGCCCTCTCAAGAACGTCGTGGTTCTCGACGTCACGCGCGTCGTCGCGGGTCCGTTCTGCTCTATGCTGCTGGCCGATCTCGGCGCCACCGTGATCAAGGTGGAGCATCCAGGCGACCCCGACTATGCCAGAACGTTCCCGCCCTTCGTCGGCGACGAGCAGCTCAGCGCCTTCTTCACCCAGTTCAACCGCAACAAGCAGGGGATCACGCTCAATCTCAAGTCCGAGGACGGCAAAGCGCTGCTGAAGAGGCTGGTCCGCAAAGCCGACATCCTCGTCGAGAATTTCCGGCCCGGCACGATGGACAAGCTCGGCCTCGGCTACGAGGTGCTACGCGTGGAAAATCCAAAGCTGATCTACACCGCCATCAGCGGCTTCGGTCGCACCGGTCCGAACTCGTCCAAGCCCGCCTATGACAATACCGGCCAGGCGGCGGGCGGATTGTGGTCGATGAACGGCTATGCCGAGATGCCGCCGGTCCGCGTCGGCACCATCATCGGCGATCTCGCCGCATCGCTCTATGCCGCCATCGGAACGCTGGCGGCGCTGCGCGAGGCCGAGACGTCAGGCGTCGGTCAGGTCGTCGACGTCTCGCAGCAGGATTCCGTCCTGACCCTGACCGAGAATGCGGTGGTCCGCTACACCGCCGAGAAGGACGTGGCGTCGCCGCTCGGAAACGATCATCCGTTTGTGCGGCCTTACGGCCAGTTTCCTTGCAAGGACGGCTACGTCTTCTTCGGCGGCTACACTGACAAGTTCTGGGCGATCACCTGCGCGCTGTTCGGCGAACCCGAGCGCGCCAAGGATCCCGATATCGACACCATGGAGAAGCGCTTCGATCGCGTCATCGCCGAGACCAGGGTCAAGCCGCTGCTGGAGCGCTGGTTCAGCCGCTACACCAAGGCGGAGCTCGAGGAGATGGCGGGCGACAAGATCCCGCTCAGTGCGATCAAGACCATCGCAGAAGTGGTCGAAGATCCGCATATCGCCGCGCGCAACATGATCGTCAACGTTCCCGTTGCGGGCAAGCTGATCGGCATGTTCGGCCAGCCGATCAAGCTGTCGGGAGGCGAGCCGTCATCGTTCGACAAGGCGCCGCTGCCGGGCGAGCACAATGCCGAAATTCTCGCGCGTCTCGCGGACGTGACGCCAGAAGAGCTGGCTCGCCTCAAGGCTTCGGGAGCGATTTGATGTCGATCGAATTCACCAGGGACGGCCATATCGCGACGGTCCGGATCAACCGGCCGGACAAACTGAACGCGTTGACGCTCGCCATGTATGACGATCTCGGCCGCGCGTTCTTCGAGATCAAGGACGACGACAGGATTCGCGTCGTCATGCTGACGGGAGCCGGCGAGCGGGCGTTCTGCGTCGGTGCGGATCTCACCGAGTCCATTCCGGCGCTGGCGTCCGATCGCTTCGATATCTCCGAGTGGGATCCAGCTCACATCAAGTTTCCCGGCTTCTACAAGCCGGTCGTCAGCGCCGTCCGCGGGATGTGCATGGGTGGCGGCTTTGAGATCATGCTGGCGACGGACATCCGCATCGCCGCGCGCAGTGCAGTGTTCCAGCTGCCCGAACCAAAGCACGGTTTCGTCCCGGCGGGCGGCACGCTGGTGCGCCTGGTCCGGCAGATCGGCTACGCGCATGCGATGGAGATCATGCTGACGGCGCAACGTTTCTCGGCGGACGACATGCTGGCCAAGGGCGTCGTCAACCACGTTGTCGACGCCGACAAGGTCGAACCGCTGGCCTACGAGTTCGCGGCAAAGATCGCCGCGCTCAGCCCGGTCGCGATCCAGACCATCAAGGAAGCCGCGCTGACGCTGCAGGATCTGCCGCTCGCCGAAGCGTTCCGCCTCGAGGCCGGGCTCGGCCAGCGCACTTTCACCAGCGAGGATGCCAAACGAGGTCTGGCCGCGTTCGCGAACAGGGGCGGCGACAAGTGATATCGCGGCCGTCTCGACGGCCGCTGACAACAACATGAAGACGTGATGACAAGGGGTAGGGCGATGAGACAATTCGAATTCGGCTATCTGGCGGTCGCTGCAGTAGGCCTGCTGCTGTGCGGCGGTCCCGCTGCTGCGCAGAGCGAGAAGGTTTCGGACGGCGTCGTTCGCATCGGGCTGATCGAGGACATGTCGGGCGTTTATGCCGACATAACCGGCAAGGGCGCGGTCACCGCCGCGCAGATGGCCGTCGAGGAGTTCGGCGGCGAGGTGCTCGGCATGCCGATCGAGATCGTCTCGGCCGATCATCAGAACAAGCCCGACATTGCCGCCAACGCCGCGCGCAAATGGTTCGATACCGAGAAGGTCGATGCAATTCTCGACGTTGCGTCCTCCTCGCCCGCTCTGGCCGTCCTCGAAATTGCCAAGGAGAAGAAAAAGGTCATCACGCTGAGTTCGCCGGGCTCGACGCGGATCACCAACGAGGTCTGCGGTCCCTATGTGGCGCACTGGGCCTATGACACCTTTGCCATCGCCAACAGCACCGGCAAGGCGCTGGTCAGCCAGGGTTTCGACACCTGGTATTTCGTGACGGCCGACTACGCATTCGGCCAGGGCCTCGAAAAGGACACCGGCGACGTCGTGACGGCCCTCGGCGGTAAGGTTCTCGGAAGCACGAAGCATCCTGTCGGCACTGCCGACTTCGCCTCTGTCCTACTGACCGCGCAGGGCTCCAAGGCCAAGGTTGTCGCGCTCGCCAACGCCGGCGGCGACACCATCAACTCGATCAAGCAGGCGGCGGAATTCGGCCTGACTTCGGGCGGACAGAAGCTCGCAGCTCTGGCAGGCTTCATCAATGACGTCCACGGTCTCGGCCTTAGGGAAGCCAAGGGGTTGACGATCACCGAAGCCTCCTATTGGGACATGAACGACGACACGCGGAAATGGGCGAAGCGCTTTTACGCGACGATGAATGCCATGCCGAACATGCTGCAAACCGGGACCTATTCATCAGTCCTGCATTACCTCAAGGCTGTCCAGGCCGCGGGCACCGACCGCACTGACGACGTGATGCAGAAGATGCGGGAGCTGCCGGTCAACGACGTCTTCTACAAGAACGGCAAGATCCGCGAGGACGGCCGCATGGTCCATGACATGTATTTGTTCGAGGTGAAAAAGCCGGAAGAATCCAAGGCGCCGTGGGATTACTACAAGCTGCTGGCCACGATCCCGGCCGATCAGGCCTTCCAGCCGCTGTCGCAGTCGCGGTGCTCCCTGATCAAAAAGTAGGGATGCGTGACTGAAACTGTCCGGTCGGCCTCATGACCGGGTGGACAGGGACAGATGATGGAGCGCGCATGCCGGGAGACCGGTGTGCGCATTTCTGCGAAGGGCCGGGCGCCTAGCGCAGCACGACTTCCTGGTCGGTCCATCGAAGATAGTGCCGCGGCGCCGCCCCGAGCTCGCGTTTGAACATGGCGGCAAAAGCGCTCGGGCTGTCGTAACCCACGTCCAGCGCGACGCAAGTCACGGGTTCGCCTGCTCCAAGGCGGGCCAGGGCTTCCAGAAGCCGGACGCGCTGCCGCCACACTGAAAAGCTCTGGCCGGTCTCGCGGCGGAACAGCCGCGTCAGTGTCCGCCGGCTGAGGCTGCATTTGTCGGCCCAATCGTCGAGCGTGAGATCCGAGGAGGGGTCGCCGAGCACGGCCTTGCAGATCGCGGCAAGACGCGGGTCCGGCGGCACCTGCACATGCAGTGTGACCTCCGGCATGCGCGCGATCTCGGTCAGCAGGAATTCGACGAGCTTGCCGTCGCGTCCGCTCTGCTCGTAGATCTCGGGCATACGCACTGCCTCGTCCATCAACGCCTCTACCAGCGGGGAGGCACGGATCAGGCGGCACTTGTTCGACGATTCCCGTTCGCGATCGGGCGTGACGTAGATCGTCTGCGCCTCCACCTCGCCCCAGGCGCGCGACTGGTGCACCACGCCGGCCGGAATCCACAAGCCATGGCCGGGTGGAACGACGAAATGACCGCGCTCGGTCAGCATCGCCGTCACCCCCGCGACCTGAAGGATGAACTGGTCGCGCCGATGCGCGTGCCGCGTGCTGGTGCTCTCGTTCGGATAGGTTGCGGTCATCGCGGCGACGGGCCGCGCGATCGTCTGAAGATGTCCGGCATAGTTTGCAGCCGCCGCCGGGCCCACCTGTTTGTTGCCGGTGCGCAATTCGTCAGTGACACCTTGCCGCGCTACGACTTTCACGTGTCGTGAACTCCCTGATCAAGGTCCTTTTCGCAAGGCTCTTATGCATCTTCCGGGCCAGATATGGCCCGATCGCGATGATCATTGTCCCCAATCAGGTAGCGCGGGACAGGGGGATTGGCAAGAATGCGCTCAGCCTACGGCATTCGCCGAAACCGAATGCAAGGCATTGGCGAAGTCCATCTCGCGTCGATATGCGACCACGGAGAGCTCGATGAACAGACGCGAATTCACCCGGGCCATGCTGGCCGCCGGCGCCGCAATTCCCTTCGGCATCACGCGCGCAGCCGGCCAGACCCGCGGTGGAACGCTCAACACCATCATCCAGCCCGAACCACCGCTGCTGGTCACCGCCTTCAACCAGCAGCAGCCGACGCTGACGCTCGGCGGCAAGATCTATGAAAGCCTTCTCAAATACGGCGCCGACTTGAAGCCGATGCCCGGCATGGCGCAGTCCTGGGAGGTCTCGCCCGACGGACTGACATATACGTTCAAGTTGTTTCCCAACATCACCTTCCATGACGGCAAGCCGATGACGTCCGAGGACGTCGTGTTCAGCTGCATGAAGGTGCTGATGGAGACGCATCCGCGTGCACGACAGAATTTTGCGCGCGTCGCCTCCGCCGAGGCGCCTGATCCGCTCACCGTCGTGTTCAAGCTGAAGCAGCCCTTTGCGCCGTTCCTCGGCTGCTTCGACTGCACCTCGGCGCCGATCGTGCCCAAGCACGTCTATGAAGGCACCGACTACCGCAAGAACCCGCTGAACGACAAGGCCATCGGCACCGGCCCGTTCAAGCTGAAGGAATGGGTACGCGGCTCGCATGTCCATTTGGTGCGCCACGATGGCTACTATCTGAAGGAACAGCCCCATCTCGACGAGATCATCTACCGCATCATTCCGGATTCCGCCTCGCGCGCGCTGGCGCTGGAGAACGGCACGGTGCAGCTCGTGCAATGGACCGATATCGAGTTCTTCGATGTGCAGCGCTTCAAGGCGCAGAAGAATCTCGAGGTCACCACTATGGGCTATGAATATTTCGCGCCGCATCAGTGGCTGGAGATGAACAATCGCATCGCGCCGATGAACGACAAGCGCTTCCGCCAGGCGGTGATGCACCTGATCGACCGCGATGCGCTCGCCAAGCGCGTCTATTTCGGCAACGCCAAGGTCGCGACCGGTCCGATCTCGTCCAAGACGAAGTTCTATGACGGCAAGGTCAAGCGTTACGACTATTCGATCGACAAGGCCAAGGCTCTGCTCGACGAGATGGGGCTGAAGCCCGACGCCAACGGCAAGCGCGCCGAGATCAAATATGTCGTGCCGCCTTACGGCGAATCCTACCAGCGCGCCGGCGAATTCTTCCGCCAGAGCTTTGCCCGCGTCGGTATCGATCTCGTCCTGGTCGGCACCGACATGGCGGGCTGGGCCGAGAAGGTCGGCAATTGGGACTACGAGATGACCCAGAACCTGCTCTACCAGCTCGGCGATCCCGCGCTCGGCGTCTCCCGCACCTATGTGTCGTCGAACATCAAGAAGGGTATCCTGTTCTCGAACACCCAGGGCTATTCCAACCCTGAAGTCGACAAGTTGTTCGACGAGGCCGCCGTCACGCTCGACGAGGCCAAGCGACAGGAGCTCTATTCCAAGGTGCAGCAGATTCTGGTCGAGGAGGTGCCGGTCGCCTGGACGCTGGAGCTCGAATATCCCATCATCTACGACAAGGCGTTCAAGAACATCGTGTCGACCGGCATCGGTTCGCATGAGACCTTTGGGACGGTCTACAAATCGTGATCCGTCTCGGCAGCGCGGCGACGATCGGGCTGATGGCACTGGGCAGGATTGCTCAACTGGTCGCCGTCATCCTCGCTATCGCCACCTTCAACTTCGTGCTGGTGCGGGCCGCCCCGGGCGATCCCGCCCAGGTCATGGCGGGACAATCAGGCGCGTCGGATCCAAAACTGCTTGATGATCTGCGGAAAGAATATGGCTTAGACAAGCCCTATGCCGTGCAGCTTGCAAGCTATCTCGGTCGCGTTGTCAGGCTCGACCTCGGTTATTCCTATCGCCAGCGCCGCGCGGTGGTCGACCTCATCATGGAACGGCTCCCGGCGACGCTGCTGTTGACGGTGACGGCCTTCTGCCTCGCGCTGTTGATTGGGACGACGCTCGGCGCGCTTGCGGGACTGACAGCGGGCAGTCTGCTCGACACGATCTTCACCGTGCTGTCGCTGGTGCTCTATGCGACGCCGGTATTCTGGCTCGGGCTGATGCTGGTGCTGGTCTTCTCCGTGACGCTCGGCTGGCTGCCGCCATTCGGCTATGAGACCATAAACGTCAAGCTTTCGCCGTTGGAGCATGCGCTGGACATTGCAAAGCACATGATCATGCCGGTAACCTCGCTGGCGGCGATTTATCTCGCGATCTATGCCCGGCTGATGCGCTCCTCGATCATCGAGGTTGCCCAGCAGGACTTCATCAAGACCGCGCGCGCCAAGGGCCTGTCCGGCCCGAGCATCGTCATCGGCCACATGCTGCGCAACGCGCTGGTGCCTGTCGTCACGGTGGCCGGCATGCAGGCCGGCGCGCTGGTCGGCGGCGCTGTCGTGATCGAGACCGTATTCGCCTGGCCGGGGCTCGGCCGACTCACCTTCGACGCTTTGCTCCAGCGTGACTATCCCGTGCTGCTCGGTATCTTTCTGATCCTGTCGATCGTCGTGATCGTGCTCAACTTGCTGACCGACCTGATTTACAAGCTGATCGATCCCCGCATGACGACGGGCGCGGCCTGATGGATGCGGTTCGCGCCTTCCTGCGTCATCCCAGCGGCATGGTCGGCCTCGTCGTGCTGCTGGTCGTGGTCGTTATCGCGCTCATCGCGCCTATCGTCTTTCCGGTCTCGCCTTGGGAAATGGTCAGCGCGCCGTTCACACCGCCCGGTGAGGACGGCTTGCTGCTCGGCGGCGACACGCTCGGCCGCGACGTTGCGGCGGGCGTTGCCTATGGCGCCCGCGTGTCGCTCGTGATCGGGATCGCTTCGGCGATCGCCGCCATGGTGATCGGCGTCACGATCGGCGCGATATCAGGTTATTTCGGCGGCAAGGTCGATCTGGTGCTGATGCGGATGACGGAGCTGTTCCAGACCATTCCCGCTTTCGTGCTCGCGATCCTGCTGGTCGCGACCTTCAACCCGTCGCTGCTCACGATCATCCTGACCATCGGCGCGGTGAGCTGGCCGCCGCTGGCGCGCCTGACCCGCGCCGAGTTCCTGCGCCTGCGTAACCGAGAGTTCGTCGAGGCCGCGCTATGCCAGGGCGAGGGCACCTTGCGCATCGTCCTCGGCCATATCCTCCCCAACGCCATTTCGCCGATCCTCGTTGTGACTTCACTGACCGTCGCCACTGCAATCCTGTTGGAAAGTGCGCTGTCCTTCATGGGCCTCGGCGATCCCAATCTGATGTCCTGGGGATTCATGATCGGAGCGGGGCGCACCGTCATCCGCAATGCCTGGTGGATGAGCGTGTTTCCGGGGCTCGCCATCCTCATCACGGTGCTCGCCATCAACCTGTTCGGCGAAGGCCTTTCCGACGTGCTCAATCCGCGTGTGTCGAGGCGCCGGTCATGACCGAGGCCGTGCAAGCCAAGTCACCGGTTCTGTCGGTCGAGGGCCTCTCGATCGCGCTGCCCGAAGGCGGCGACCGGCCGTTCGCCGTCGAGAACGTCTCCTTCGAGGTCAAGCCGAACGAAGTCGTCTGCCTCGTCGGCGAGTCCGGCTCGGGCAAGTCGATGATCGCGCATGCGGTGCTGTCGCTGCTGCCGAAGAGCGTCGCGGTCGCCTCCGGTGTCGTGAACGTCGCAGGTCACAACCCGGTCAAGCTCGACCGGCAGGCGCTGCGTCGCCTGCGCGGCGGCGAAGCCGCGATGATCTTCCAGGAGCCGCTGTCTTCGCTGAACCCGCTCAAGCGGGTTGGCAAGCAGATCGAGGAGATGATCGTCACGCATCAGAAGCCGACGCCGTCGGCAGCTGAGGTGCACGAACGCGTGCAGCAGCTGCTGACGCAGGTCGGCCTGCCCAATCCCAAGCTGCTCGAGAAGAGCTATCCGTTCGAGCTGTCCGGCGGCCAACGCCAGCGCGTCATGATCGCGATGGCGATGGCCAACCGGCCGGCGCTCCTGATCGCGGACGAGCCGACCACCGCGCTTGACGTTACCACCCAGCGGCAGATCCTGCGCCTGATCGATGATCTCCGTCGCGACCGCGGCATGGGCGTGCTGCTCATCACCCATGATTTCGGCGTCGTCGCGGATGTTGCCGACCGCGTCGTGGTGCTGCGTCACGGCAAGGTGGTGGAGCAAGGTACGGTCGAAGAGGTTTTGCGAAGACCCAAGGCGGATTACACCCGCGAGTTGATCGATGCAGTGCCGAAGGCGCGGCTCGACGAGATCCGGCGCACGGCGATCCACCCCGCGCCGCTGCTCGAAGTGATTGGTCTCGAGAAGACATTCCGGGTCAAGCGCGGCCTGTTGCAGCCGCCGCGTGAAGTCGTCGCGGCCGACGGTATTTCGTTGATCCTGCACGAAGGCGAGACGCTCGCCGTCGTCGGCGAATCCGGTTCCGGCAAGTCGACGCTCGGGCGCATGATCATGCGCCTGACCGAGCCGGATGGAGGTGCGATCCGCTTCAACGGCCAGGATCTGCGCCAGCTCCGCGGCGAGGCACTGCGCCAGGCGCGAAAGCAGCTCCAGATCGTATTCCAGGATCCGTTTGCCAGCCTTGATCCGCGCCAGAAGGTCGGCGATGCCATTGCGCGTGGGCCGATGGCCTATGGCACGTCGCGCACCGAGGCGATGGAGCAGGCGAAGAAGCTGCTGGTGCGGGTCGGCCTCAATGCCGCTGCGGCGGATCGTTATCCCCACGAATTCTCCGGCGGCCAGCGCCAGCGCATCTGCATTGCGCGAGCGCTGGCGCTCAAGCCGCGTGTGCTCATCGCCGACGAAGCCGTGTCGGCGCTCGACGTCTCGGTCCAGGCTCAGGTGTTGGCCCTACTCGCCGAGCTTCGTCAGGAGATGAAGCTCGCGATGATCTTCATCACCCACGACCTGCGGATCGCCGCCGAGATCGCCGACCGCGTCATCGTGCTCCAAAAGGGGCGCATCGTGGAAGAGGGTGCAACCGCCGGCGTCTTCACCGCACCGCAAGCAGCGTACACACGCGACCTGCTCGATGCGATCCCGGGCCGCGACTTCTTCGATCAGCCCGGCTTTGCCAGTGCGGCCGGCCGAATTCCGACAGCAAGGATGAGTTCATGACCGACGATCTTTCCCTTCCCGCCGGCGCGCGCGAGCGCATCGAGGCCGCCGTGGATGCCGCTTTCGACAAGCAGATCGACACGACCATTGCGTTCACGGCCATCCCGAGCACGCGCGCGGCGGAAGCGCCGTGCCAGGACATGTTCGCAAAGCTGCTGCGGGATCGCGGCTATGAGGTCGACGACTGGGTCATCAGACAGGACGATCTGAAGACGCTGCCGGGTTATGGCCCGGTGGAGACCGATTTCACGCGCGCGCGCTCCGTCGTCGGCACCTATCGGCCGGCGAAGGAGGAGGGCCGATCGCTGATCCTGCAGGGGCATTGCGACGTGGTGCCGGCAGGCCCGCTCGACATGTGGGAACGGCCGCCGTTCCAGCCGACGGTCGAGGATGGCTGGCTCTATGGCCGCGGCGCCGGTGACATGAAGTCTGGCACCATCTCGGCGCTCTACGCGCTCGATGCGATCAAGGCAGCCGGCTACAAGTCCAAGGGCCGCATCCACCTGCAATCCGTGATCGAGGAGGAGAGCACCGGCCTCGGCGCGCTGTCGACGCTCCAGCGCGGTTATCGCGCCGATGTCTGCATCCTGCCCGAGCCGACCGACGAGAAGCTGATGCGCGCCCAGGTCGGCGTGATCTGGTTCCGCCTCAAGGTGCGCGGCATACCCGTCCATGTCGCGCGTGCCGGCACCGGCTCGAATGCGATCAAGGCCGCCATTCACCTGATCCAGAAGCTCGAAGGCCTTGAAGCCGAGTGGAACGAGCGTGCCAAAACGCATCCCTCCTTCAAGTCGGTCGATCATCCCCTCAACTTCAATCCCGGCATCATCAAGGGCGGAGACTGGGCCTCCAGCGTTCCCGCCTGGTGCGATGTCGACTGCCGCATCGGCGTCCTGCCGGGCTGGAAGATCGCCGACGCCCAGGCCGAAATCCTGGATTTCGTCGCGAAGGCGGCGGGCTCACATCCGTTCCTCGCCAACAACCCGCCGGAGATCGTCTGGTCCGGCTTCCTGTCGCCGGGCTATGAGGCGACCGAGATTCAGGAGAGCGAAGCCGTTCTGGCGCCGGTCTACGAGCACGTGTTTGGCCGCAAGCTGACCAGCTTCTCGTCCACCGCGTTGACCGATGCCCGCTTCTACGGGCTCGACTTCGGCGTCCCCGCCTTCTGTTTCGGTGCCAGGATGGAGGGTGCACACGGCTTCAACGAGCGCGTCGATCTTGCTTCGGTCAGGCGCGTCACCAAGGCGCTCGCGCTGTTTACCGCGGGTTGGTGCGGCATCGAGACCAGGTAATCCGAAGAAGGAACTCGCCAAACTGGGAGGTTCGCGAATGGACAGCCGGGGTGCAGGCGGCAAGCCGCCGGTGAAGACGCAAGAAGATCTGCGTGCCCATTTCGGGCAGCTCAACCTGCTTGCCGAGAAGAAGGTTCTCAATCATCTCGACAAGTTCTGCCGCGACTTCATCGCGCTGTCCCCGTTCCTCGTCCTCGCCAGCAGCGACGGTAACGGCCATGCCGATGCCAGCCCGCGCGGCGACGCGCCGGGCTTCGTCGCCGTGCTCAACGACAAGACGCTGCTGATCCCTGATCGGCGCGGCAACAACCGCGTCGATACCTTTGGCAACATCCTCACATCACCAGGGATCGGCTTGATCTTCCTGGTGCCGGGGATCAACGAGACCCTGCGCGTCAATGGCCGCGCCGAGATCTCGCAGGATGCGGAACTCCTGACACCTCTGGCGGTGCAGAATGTCGTCCCGATCATCGGGCTCAAGATCCACGTCGAGGAGACCTATTTCCACTGCGGCAAGGCGCTGATGCGCTCGAAGCTGTGGAATCCAGCCGCGCAGGTCGAGCGCAACAGCTTCCCGACGCTCGGCCGCATCATCGCCGAGCAGACCGCAGCCATTGCGGTCCCAGAGGCCGAGAAGGTGATGGAAGAAGGGTACCGTACGAGGCTCTACTGAGAATGACCAATCTCATGTCCTGGGGACAACGGGCCGCCACGCTGTTCGATTGCGAGAAGACGCCGGCGACCGCGCGGCATGGCCGTGACAAACCATCCTCTGGCTTCCGCTGCCACGCTGGAAATGATGGCCGTCGGCGGCAATGCGATCGAGGTCCGTCGCGGCACTGTTCACGCTGTCCGTGGTCGAGCCGATGATAGTCGGCATTTTTGGCGGCGTCGCCGTGATCCGGCTCGCTGACGGCTGAATCACGACGATCGACGGTTTGTCCGCCGCACCGGCGGCGTGCCGCCTGACAGCGACAACCCGGTGTTCCGATCGCTGCCCGGACTACATGGAGACCGATGATTGCCCGCGATTCTCAGGTCTCTCGAGATCCGCCAGGAGGTCTCCGAAGCGAATTGCTCGCCAAACCGCCGCCGCCATCCGCCGAGTGCTCCGATACGCGGGACGCAAGGTTTTCGATATACGCTGGGGCGTAGGTAGTCGGAAATCTCCCTGTCATTCGGCTTGCAATATTTGAACGCCGATTGACACAGCATAGCCTTTCGCTTCGTCGCCGACATTCACGAGGTCGACCACGGTCAGCCCGTTGCCAGTGTCAAAGTTCGAGGCCAGCGCACCAATCGCTGCTAGAGGAGCGAAGATCGACTTCGCGTTTTGAGACAAATGCTCGCCGAATTTGACGCGCGATATGCGCTAGAGAGCGCTTCGGATTGGGCATTTGCGCGATGTGTCGTTAAGCCTCACCAATCGGTGCGGCGTGCTGGCACAAACTGCACATCACAGCTGGCCAATCTTCGGTTACCGTTCACAACCTTAGCGAGATCAATCGGATGCGCCTGCGTATGGGAGGGCGCACGCGGCAGGGCTTTTCCACGGGGGTGATAAACGTGCGCGCGAAAGGAAAGTGACGTTGACGCAATGAGGCGCCTTCGTCGCGAGTCTCAAGCGCCAAGAAAGAGGACCAGACAATGCGTCCAGAGTGCCGGGCAATATTCCGTCTTCGGTATCTACCGAAGTTCGTTGCGTAAGCCGGGTGGAATGCGCGTATCGGAGTTTCCACCATGCTGCGGGCGGACCCGGGTCATTGCGAGTGGTTGCCGGATGATTTGAAGACCGGCGATATGGTCTTCATTCCCGGCGGGACCTTCCACATGGGATCCGATCACCATTACCCCGAGGAGGCGCCGAGCCATCGCGTCTCCGTCGACGGCTTCTGGATCGATCGCACGCCGGTCACCAACAGGCAGTTCAAGCAATTCGTCAACGCCACCGGCCACGTCACCGAAGCGCAGATCGTTCCGGATCCCAAAAATTATCCGGGCGCGCTGAAGGAGATGCTCTACGCGGGATCGCTGGTGTTCTCGCCGCTGCCGCGCATCAAAGATCTCCAAGACTGGAGCCAGTGGTGGTCGTTCATGCGGGACGCCAACTGGCGCCATCCCTATGGTCCCGGCAGCAACATCAAGGGCCTCGACGATCACCCCGTCGTCCACGTCTCCTATAGCGACGCGGCCGCCTATGCGCGCTGGGCCGGCAAGGATCTGCCGACGGAGGCGGAGTGGGAGTTCGCCGCGCGTGGCGGCCTTGACGATTCCGAGTTCGCCTGGGGCGATGCGCTGATGCCGGGCGGCAGGCACATGGCCAACATCTGGCAGGGCAGCTTCCCAGTCCAGAATCTCGGCGAGGATGGGTTCGAGCGTACCTCGCCGGTCATGGCTTTCCCGCCGAACGGCTACGGCCTCTCCGACATGATCGGCAATGTCTGGGAGTGGACGTCCGACTGGTGGTCGGCGAAGCACCATGCGGACGCTGCAAAGCCCTGTTGCATTCCACGCAACCCACGCGGCGGTCGAGAGGAGGCGAGCTTTGATCCATGTCAACCAAGCGTCCGCATCCCCCGGAAAGTATTGAAGGGCGGCTCGCATCTTTGCGCACCCAATTACTGCCGACGCTACCGTCCCGCGGCGAGGCACGCCGAGCCGATCGACACCTCGACCAGTCACGTCGGGTTCCGCTGCGTGATGCGGATACCTGCTGACACGAGCTCACCGATACCTTCTGCAAAGTAGGGAGTATCAAATGGGAAGTGACGTGAAGGACAAGGCAAAGACGACTGCAAATCCAAACGAGAACAGCCGAACGTCGCTATTCCGTAGCCTGCTCGCCGCGGCGCTGATTGCGACGAGCTTAAGCCCCTTTGTCACGACGCCAGCCATCGCGCAGCAGCCGAACACGGCCAGGCCCAACATCCTCGTCATCTTCGGCGATGACGTCGGCCAGTCCAACATCAGCGCCTATACACGGGGCCTCGTCGGCTACAAGACTCCGAATATCGATCGCATCGCCAACGAAGGCATGATCTTCACCGACTACTACGCGGAGAACAGCTGCACCGCCGGCAGGTCTACCTTCATCACAGGGCAAGTCTGCCTGCGCACTGGCCTTTGTAAGGTCGGCGTCCCCGGCGCGACCGTCGGCTTGCAGGATCGCGACGTCACCATCGCCCAGGCGCTGAAGCCGCTCGGCTACGCGACGGGCCAGTTCGGCAAGAACCATCTGGGTGATCGCGACGAATATCTGCCGACCAAGCATGGCTTCGACGAGTTCTTCGGCAACCTCTATCACCTCAATGCGGAGGAAGAGCCTGAGCGGCCCTATTACCCCAAGAACGATGCTGCCTTTGTCAAAAGCAACTCGCCACGCGGGGTGCTGAAGGCGTCCGCCGACGGCAAGATCGAGGATACGGGGCCGCTGAACCGCAAGCGAATGGAAACGGTCGACGACGAGACCACGGACGCGGCAATCGATTTCATCAAGCGGCAGGCGAGAGCCAACAAGCCGTTCTTTACCTGGATGAATACCACGCGCATGCATGCGTTCACTCATGTGCGCGCCTCGATGCAGGGACAGAGCGGCATGCCAGGCAACGAATATGCCGACGGCATGATCGAGCATGATGGCGACGTCGGAAAGCTTCTCAAGACGCTCGACGAGCTCGGTATCGCCAACAACACCATCGTGGTCTACTCTACCGACAATGGTCCCAATCAGTGGTCGTGGCCGGACGCCGCGACGACGCCGTTCCGTAGCGAGAAGGACACCAACTGGGAAGGTGCGTTCCGCGTCCCGGCGATGATCCGCTGGCCCGGCCGCATCAAGGCGGGTGAAGTCTCCAACGAGATGGTCTCCGGCCTCGACTGGTTTCCGACGCTTCTTGCCGCGGCCGGCGATACCGACATCAAGGATCGCCTGCTGAAGGGCACGGACCTCGGCGGCAAGTCATTCAAGGTGCATCTCGATGGTTACAACCAATTGCCCTATTTAACGGCACAACAGCCGAAATCGGCCCGCAGCGAATTCTTCTATTTTAACGATGACGGCGACATGGTCGCCTATCGCTACAACGACTGGAAGATCGTATTCTGTGAGCAGCGCAAGCCCGGTGGCTTCGAGGTCTGGTCGAACCCGTTCACCTGCCTGCGAGCGCCGAAGATCTTCAACCTGCGGATGGACCCGTTCGAGCGGGCCGACGTCGTTTCCGACCAATATTACGACTGGTTCGGGAAGAACGGCTATCTGATTTCGTATGGCGTCTGGCGCGTGGCACCATTCCTTCAGACGTTCAAGGAGTTTCCGCCGAGCCAGCGCTCCGCGAGCTTTAGCATTGACCAGATGGTCGATGCGTTGATGAAGACGCTCGACAAGGCCGCGCCGAAATAGCTGGCGCGAAACAGCGTCCCGGCCGCCCATCCCGGCGGCCGGAATCGTTCCCATCGAGGGACAGCGATGCCTGATCCCCAGATCAACCGACCGCAGACCGTGACAGAGCCGGCAAGTCCGAAACACTCGTCAGCGCGATACGCCGTGCTCGATCTCAAGTCGCGCATCGGCAAGTCCGTGCTCGGCCAGGACCATCTCGTCGAGAGCATGCTGATCGGGCTGCTTGCAAACGGCAATCTCCTGATCGAGAGCCTGCCCGGACTTGCCAAGACACGCGCGGTCAAGACGCTCGCGAAGCATCTCGCTGCCGATCTGTCGCGTGTACAGTTTACGCCGGATCTGCTGCCGTCGGACGTCACCGGCGCGGAGATCTACGTTCAGACCGACAAGGGTGGCCAGTTTCAGTTTCAGAAGGGCCCGATCTTCGCCAATCTGGTGCTCGCCGACGAGATCAACCGTGCTCCGGCCAAGGTGCAGTCGGCGCTGCTCGAGGCCATGGAGGAGCGCCAGGTCACGGTCGCCGGCAAGACCTACAAGATGCCTGCGCTGTTCATGGTGCTCGCGACCGAGAACCCGATCGAGCAGGAAGGAACGTATCCCTTGCCCGAGGCGCAGCTCGACCGCTTTCTGATGCATGTCGTCATCACCTATCCGGACGAGGCGACGGAAGGCGAGATCATCAGGCTCAACCGCGCCGAGAACGCGCAAGCATCGAAGGACAATGCCTCCGATCCATCGTCGATCCCGCAGCAAGCCGTCCTGGATGCGCGCGGCGAGATCGACGGCATCTTCGTGTCGGACCTCGCCCAGAAATACATGGTCGACCTCATCTACGCGACGCGCTTCCCCGGTCGCTATGGCGAGCCCTTGAGCAAGTGGATCCAGGTCGGCGCCAGCCCGCGCGGCAGCCTCGCACTCGATCGCTGCGCGCGTACCCGCGCCTGGCTCGACGAATACGACTTTGTGACGCCCGACCACGTCCGCGCCGTCGCCCACGACTGCCTGCGGCACCGGATCATCCTCAGCTACGAGGCAGTGTCGCAAGGCGTCACACCCGATCAGGTGATCGACAAGATCACCGAGCTCGTCGCAGCAGCCTGAGGCGGGTATGACCGGGACATCAGCCAAATTGCCGGGTGTCTATGTCGGTCTCGACGATCTGATCGCGCTCGAATATGGCGGACGCAAGGTCTCGTTTCTGCCCCGCCAGCCGGTGCACAGCCTGCTCTCCGGCCGCTTCGCCTCGCGCATGCGTGGTCGTGGCCTGAACTTCGAGGAGATCAGGGATTATCGCGCCGGCGACGATGTCCGCACGATCGACTGGAAGGTAACGGCGCGCCTGCGCAAGCCGCACATCCGCGTCTTCAACGAGGAGCGCGACCGGCAAACGATCATCGTTGTCGACCAGCGCCTGTCGATGTTCTTCGGCAGCCGACGCGCGATGAAATCGGTGACGGCGGCCGAGGCCGCCGCGATCGGGGCGTGGCGGGTGCTTGGCGTCGGCGACCGCATCGGCGCCGTCGTTTTCGGCGATCGCGACGTCGTGGAGGTGAAGGCGCGCCGCAGTCGGGCAACCGTGCTTCAGATCCTCGGCGCCATCGTCGCGCAGAACCAAGCACTCGGTGTCGGGCGCGGCCTCGTCTCCGCGCCGGCGATGCTCAACGTTGCGCTCGATCGCGCCCGGCGCCGCGCGCCGCATGATGCTGTCGTGATCGTCATCAGCGATTTCGACGGAGTGGACGACGCCACGCGCGAGATAGTCACCGCGCTGGCCCGGCACAACGACGTGATCGCAGCGCTGGTCCATGATCCCCTGCAAAGCGAT
Source organism: Bradyrhizobium sp. CCGB12 (assembly GCF_024199845.1). Lineage (NCBI taxonomy): Bacteria > Pseudomonadati > Pseudomonadota > Alphaproteobacteria > Hyphomicrobiales > Nitrobacteraceae > Bradyrhizobium > Bradyrhizobium sp. CCGB12. Next base: position 8,924,506 of record NZ_JANADO010000001.1, read on the forward strand.
CTGCCGCCTTCGGCCAGCATGACCGTGACCGACGGCGAATTGCAGATCCGGCTCGATGTCGGGCGCGACAGTGTCCGCAGGAGCGTATCGCAGGCCACGCAGGATCGCCTGAAAGGCATCTTCGCCTGGACGCACGAACTCGGAATTCCCGTGCTGCCGCTCAGTGCGGCGGAGGACACCGCGGCGCAGCTCCGCCGCCTGCTTGGTGGACTGGCGGCCCGCCATGGTCGCACAGCCGCACACAGTCCGATGGAGGCGGCCCTTGGCTGAAGCTCCCTCCTTGAAAGCCGATCCCGTTGCCGGCCTGATCGACATCCCGTTGCCACACGCGGTGAGCCTCTGGCCGCAGACCTGGGAGGCGCGGCTTGCAATCGTGCTGCTGCTGGCCGCGATCGGCGCGGCAGTGTGGCGCTTTACCCATCTGCGCCGCATCAACCGCTATCGCCGGGAAGCTCTCGCCGAGCTTTACCGGATCGAGCACGCCCGCAATTCCGGATCGCCGGAACTGCTGTCGAAATTGACCGTGCTGGTGAGGCGCACGGCGCTTGCTGCGTTTTCCCGCGAACAGGTCGCGCCTCTGGTTGGACCGGCCTGGCTCTCCTTCCTCGATCGCAGCTACGGCGGCGAGGAATTCTCGCAGGGTGTCGGCCGGCTGCTCGTGAGCGGTCCTTATCGGCAGATGCCGCCCGATGGTGCCGAATTGCAATCGCTGCTCCGCCTCGTCCGCCGCTGGATCAGGGGGCACCATGCTTGAATTCGCCTGGCCATGGCTGTTCCTGCTGTTGCCGCTGCCGATCCTGGCGTGGTGGCTGCTGCCGCCATACCGGGCGAGACAGCCCTCGGTCCAGGTGCCGTTCTTCGAGCGCCTGGCGGCGGCGACCGGACAGGTGCCGGAGCGGGGCGCGGTCATCCTGGAGCGCCGTGCGGTGCAGATGATCGTAGCAGCGGTGATCTGGGTATTGCTAGTCGCAGCACTGGCCCGGCCGCAATGGGTCGGCGATGCCGTGACGCGCGACGTGTCCGCGCGTGACCTGATCCTGGCCATCGACATATCGGGGTCGATGGATCAGCGCGACTTCAAGGCGCCCGACGGTGCAATGCTCACTCGCCTCGACGGCGTCAAGCGCGTGATCGGGGATTTCATTGCGCGCCGCAGAGGTGATCGTGTCGCCTTGCTCCTGTTCGGCACGAAGGCTTATGTGCAAGTGCCATTCACCCAGGACCTTCGGACGGCGCAGCAACTGCTCGATCAGGCTGCGGTCGGCATGGCCGGCCAGCAGACGGCGATCGGTGACACCATTGGGCTTGCCATCAAGACATTCGCGGCCAGTACGGCGAAGCAGAAGCTGCTCGTCCTCCTGACCGACGGCAACGACACCGCGAGCCGCGTGCCGCCCGAGCACGCCGCCGACATCGCCCACCAGAACGACGTTACCGTCTACACGATCGGCGTCGGCGATCCCGCTGCCTCCGGCGAGAACCGCGTCGATCTCGGCGCTCTGCAACGGGTCGCCAGCACCACCGGCGGGCACTTCTTCAGGGCCGAGGATGGCGCCGAGCTCCAGGCGATCTATGTCGACATCGACCGGCTGGCGCCGGCAAAATTGGAGACCCAGTCGTGGCGGCCGAAGTTACCGCTGTTTCAATGGCCACTTGGTGGCGCCGTCATGTTAGGCCTGCTGCTGTGGCTCGCGCTTCTGCTCGGGAGCGAGTGGCGCCGGATGAGGAGCGTGAGCCGTGCATGACGCGGCCGCGATGCCCTTCCATCTCTTGCGCCCGCTCTGGCTGCTCGCGCTGATCCCACTTGCCGTCGTGTTCATCGTCCTGCTTCGACGGCAAAGCGTGGGCGCGCAATGGGGCAGGGTGATCGCGCCCCATCTCCTGACTCACCTGACCGTGCGGCCGCAGCGCGGACGCCACATCAATCCGCTCTATCTGGTGGCGTTCGCCATGATGACGGGCGTTGTCGCGTTGTCCGGACCGACCTGGCGGCGTGAGCTGCCGCCCTTTGTCGAGGACAAGGCGCCGCTGATGATCGCGCTCGCGGTCGGCTCGTCGATGAGCGGGACGGATGTCGCTCCCTCGCGGCTCGAACGCGCCAAGCAGAAGATCCGGGATCTGCTTGCGGCCCGCACGGGCGCCAGGACCGGGCTCGTCGCCTATGCCGGCACCGCACATCTGGTGATGCCACCGACCGACGACCGCTTCGTGATCGAGCCGTTCCTGGCCGCGCTTACCCCGGGGCTGATGCCAGCGGACGGGAAGAATGTTGCCAGCGCAATCGCGCTGGCCGCGGTCGCGCTCGCCACGGAGCCCGTCGCCGGCACCATTCTGCTGGTCGCCGACGATCTTGGCGCTGCGGATGCGGCGACGGTGCGGCAGGCGGCCGGGCGCAACAACCTCGTCATCCTAGCGGTGAGCGCCGATGTGTCAGCGATGCCGGGTGGCGCGGACGTCATCCGGGTCAGTATCGACGGCGCAGATATCGCGCGGCTCGAGCGCCGGATCGAAACGCGCTTCCAGGCAGCCCAGGGCGACGCGTTCGGCACGCAATGGCGGGATGAGGGGTATTGGCTGCTGCCGCTGCTGGCGCTGTTGAGCCTGCTCTGGTTCCGGCGCGGCACGACGGTGGCGTGGGTCCTCGCCCTCTGCATCACTTTCCAGGTTGGTCCGTCGAGAGCCGAAGAGACATCGCGGCTCGCCAGCTTGTGGCTGACGCCGGATCAGCAGGGACGGCTCGCGTTCGATCGAGGCGATTATCAAGCCGCGAAAACGCTGTTCGCCGATCCGATGTGGCGCGGCATCTCGGCCTACCGTGCCTATGACTTCATTGCCGCGGCCGAGGAATTCTCGCGCGTCGATACGCTCGAGGGAAAATTCGCGCTCGGCAATGCGCAGGCGCAGAACCATGCCTATGAGAAGGCGCTCAAGATCTATGACGAGGTGTTGAAGGCGGAGCCCGGCAATGCCGCCGCGAAGACCAATCGCGCCATCGTGCAGGCGGCGCTGGATGCGCAGGAGGAGAAACGCCGCAAGCAGGAGCAGAACGCCGCCGCGCCGCCCGATCTGAAAGCCGACGAAATGCGGGTTGATCCCAAGCAGAAAGGCGGCAAGCGGATCACTGTTACACCGCAGGATGTCACGACGGCCGGCGCGGCCGAAGCCTGGATGCGCCAGGTCCAGACCTCGCCGGCGGACTTTCTCAAGATGAAATTCGCGATCCAGGCCGCCGCCCCGGCACAGGGGAGGGCATCGCAGTGAAGGTTTGGATGGGCTCTATCGCGGTGCTGCTCGGCTGTGCGCTCCAGTCGCCGGATGCGCGTGCGCAACAGGCTGTGACGCCGGACCCGATCGTGCAGGTGACGATCAGCCCGCCGCGAATCGTGGTCGGACAGCAGACCACGCTGAGTATCCTGGCCCTGGCGCCGAACTACATGACGTCGCCGCCCGAATTGCCCGACTTCCAGGTAAGCAACGCGGTGACGCGGCAGTTGCAGAGCGTCAACACCAGCGAGCAGCGCGACGGTGTGTCCTATGCCGGCGTACGCTTCGAATACGCGATCTCGCCGCAGGAGCCAGGCTCCTACGCCGTCGTCGGCCAGAGCGTCAGGATCAAATTTGCGGCCGAACCACCCGCGACGCGCGACGTGACCGTAGCGCTGCCGCCGGTTTCATTCGAGGCGTTCATTCCGGACGCGGCAAGTACGCTTAGCCCGTTCGTATCGGCCAGCAGCCTGACCGTCGAGCAGGACATCAAGCGTTCGGCCGAGCCGCTCAAGGCCGGTGATGCCGTGACCCGGACGATCACGATCAGGGCCGAGGGGACGCCGGCGATGCTGCTGCCCCCTCAGCAATTCCCCGCCATCGACGGCTTGAGGCTCTATCCGGTGCAGCCGAAGCTTGAGGACAAGGTCGACGGACGCACCGACGTCATGACGTCGACCCGCATCGACTCCGCAACCTACATGTTGGAGCGGGCGGGCGACTATGAGTTGCCGGCCATCGCCATCGACTGGTGGAATGTCGAGAGTGGCAAGATCGCGCAGGTCCGTCTTGACGCCGTGCCACTCAAGGGAATTGCAGCCGCAGCAGGGTCGGCCCCTTCAACCGGCCAACCTCGGGGATGGGCGTGGGATAGAGCTTTCGATTTTATCATCGACCACTGGCGAGCCGCACTTCTGCTGACGGCTCTTATCTCCGTGCTGGCCTGGTTTACGCCTCGTTTGGCTCGTCGCGCCGCCACCGATCTTCGTCGGCGCCGCGAGGCGCATCTTCGGTCGGAGGCGTTTGCCTTCCACGAGTTGCGTCACGCGATCCGCCGTCGCGACGCCAAGGGATCGTATTTCGCCCTGCTACAATGGCTCCCGCGCATCGACACGGTCACCGCGCGGGACTTCAAGGCCGCGGCACGCGATCCGGAGCTTACCCGACAACTCGGCGCGCTGGAGAGACAATTGTTCGCGGGCCGGCGCGGCTCGGCGGGATGGTCCTCAGGTGACCTGTTGCGACATGTAACCGCCGCTCGCCGTAGCCTGCGTCCGCGTGCCACGCCGCGCGACGTGGCGGGCCTGCCCCAATATTTGAATCCGGCCGGGACTTCGCACGTCACTGCGCATGAGAACAGAAAGCCCGCCAGATAAGCTGAACACAAGGAGCCAATTCAGACGGAACGGACGATCGAAACTCGATATCACCAGCGCTAACCAATAAACACGTAGATCAGGGAGCGTCGAATGACCAACGAGACGAAGTCAGCGGGCAATGCCGCGACCGATTCCAACAGCAGCGATAATTCAGCCATTCACCGCCGGGCCGTGTTGCTGGGCACATCGTCGATCGTTGCCGCGGCCGCGCTGACATCGCAGGCGCTGGCGCAGGCCCAGAAGGCGGCGCCTTCGGCAGCGCCCGCTGCTGCTCCCGCCAGTGGCCGCAAGCCCAACATCCTCGTCATCTTCGGCGACGATATCGGCATTCCCCAGATCAGCGCCTACACCATGGGCATGATGGGTTATCGCACGCCCAACATCGACCGGATCGCGCGCGAAGGCGCGATCTTCACCGATTCCTATGGCCAGCAGAGCTGCACCGCGGGTCGCGCCTCCTTCATTCTCGGCCAGGAGCCGTTCCGGACTGGTCTTCTCACCATCGGCATGCCCGGCGATCCCCACGGCATCCAGGACTGGATGCCGACGATCGCGGATGTCCTCAAGACCCAAGGCTACGCCACCGGGCAGTTCGGCAAGAACCATCTCGGTGACCGCGACGAGCATCTGCCGACCAAGCACGGCTTCGACGAATTCTTCGGCAATCTCTATCACCTCAACGCGGAGGAAGAGCCGGAAGGCTATTTCTATCCGAAGGATCCGAACTTCCGGAAGCAGTACGGCCCGCGCGGCGTGCTCAAGGCGTCCGCCGATGGCAAGATCGAGGACACTGGCCCGCTCAACACGGCACGCATGCCGACGGTCGATGAGGAGTTTCTGGGCGGCGCCAAGGATTTTATCGGGCGTCAGGCGAGGGCCAACCGGCCGTTCTTTGTCTGGTTCAATGCGACGCGGATGCACGTCTTCACGCATCTGAAGCCGTCGTCGCTCGGCAAGACCGGCAAGGGTATTCATGCCGACGGCATGGCCGAGCACGACGGCATGGTCGGCGAATTGCTTCAACAGCTCGACGATCTCGGCATCGCCGACAACACCATCGTCCTCTACACCACGGACAACGGTGCCGAGCTTGCCCTGTGGCCGGACGGCGCCCAGACGCCCTTCCACGGCGAGAAAGGCACTACCTGGGAAGGCGGCATGCGCATCCCGATGATGGTGCGGTGGCCGGGCGTCGTGAAGCCGGGCACGCAATACAACGAGATCATCTCGCTGATCGACTGGTTCCCGACGCTTTGTGCCGCCGCCGGAATCCCGGACATCAAGGAGAAGATGAAGTCCGGCTTCGCGGGCGCCGGCGGCAAGAGCTTCAGGGTTCATCTCGACGGCTACAACTTCATGCCGTTCTTCAAGGGAGAGGCCAAGGAGCCGCCGCGCGATGCGATCTACTATTTCGACCAGGGTGGCAACCTCAATGCGATCAGGTGGAACGACTGGAAGCTGAGCTTTGCGACGGCGTCCAAGGGCAACATCGCGACCGCGACCCGCGAAGTCCCGGCTTGGTCGCTCATCGCAAATCTGCGCATGGATCCTTACGAACGCGGCATGGAGGATGGAGGGGGAGCGATCGATTTCCTCGCCCGGAACATGTGGCTGATCGTGCCCGTACAGGGAAAGATCAAGGAGTTCTTTTCCGACTTCGACCAGTTCCCCTATCAGGAAGGCAGCTCGCTGAACGCGAGCGGCATCAATTACGGGCTGCTGCGGCAGCAGGCGGCTTTGAAGCGGCTCAATGAGCTTGAACGCTTGAAGCCGCAATAGCGGGAGAGCAGGGAAGGGATCGCTGCAATGGTGGCTCGGCTCACTGCACCACTATGTGGGTCTCGCGACCACGGCGGTTGCGGTGGCGCAGCCGGGCGATCCATTGTCATCCTGGAACGACGGCGCGGCGAAATCGGCGATCGCCGATTTTGTCGCGCGCGTTACCTGCGATGGTGGGACGGACTTCGTTCCCGCCCGCCGGGCGCATCGCCATGTTCGACAACGACGGCACGCTCTGGTGCGAGCAGCCGATCACTGTCGCCCGTCGGGCAACACACCCCGCCACCCCGTCAACCCCTCCCCACAAAAATATTCCACTTTACCGAAATTCGGAAATGGCGTATCTGTCGCTTCATCCCGGCTCACCCTTGAGGGGCGGTCATTGTCGTGGTGATCGCAGGGCCGGGCTTGCGGTGGACGCAGCAGCGTCGGGCGCGAGCAGCCAAGGGCGGGGCGGATTGCTCTCCGTGAGCCCCATGGCTTCGCGCGGACGAACGGCGCTGTCAGGTTCGTCTCGTCTGTAAGTTTCCGGCTCCGTCGACAGGGCCGGGAAGACTGCGGCGAAATGGCGAGCCGTGCGTACGGCAAAACCGTGTGGTCCTGGCCGTCGTTGCTACGGTCAAGCTCTTGCGGATGCGGCAATCGCGTCAACCGGCGCGGTGCTGGCGACTTCCGCCGGGGCGAGGGAGGCCAGAAGGAATTCGGCTCCCGGGAGAGCACGGCATACGCCGTCCGACCATCGCGCAGGGAAGGCCGAGTGATTGGCTACACCTGTATGCTGCTGTGCGGTCTTTTTGCGCTACATCTTCGCGCAGCGGACCGTGGGTGCCAGCCGGCACCCGGCTTTCCCTGCGCCCTCTTGGCTTCGAGGGTGGAGAGATCAAGCAAAGCTCGGGCGAAATGCGCCGCGGGGAGGAGAAGCCATGCCTGCTGTCTCGCTAGCACGTAACAACCATGAAAATTGCGGCACGCAAGCGGCCATCTGGCCCGCATCAGGTGTTGACGCGGGCCAGAGCCCTTTCTTGTCAGTGCCAGCCGCCTTCGCCGGCCTTGAGCGCGGCAGAGAGGCTGCGAACCCGGCGCGTCACCAGCGGATCGAGATCGAACCGCTTTTCGAGCAGCCTGAGAATCGACGTCGTGTCGAAATCCTCATGGGCGACACCCGATTTGTCGAAACGCCTGGAGATCAGCAGCGCCGGGACCCGGGTGCCCGGACCCCACTGATCCGCAGCAAGGGCTTCGGCACCGTGACGGTTGTGCGGCGGCGGAGGAACGTGATCCCACTGACCGCCGAACTCGTCATAGGTGATGACGATCAGCGTATCCTTGCCATCAGGTCCTTCGACGATCGCCTTGATGAGATCGACGAGGTGCTGGCTGCCCTCGGATTCGCTGGTGTAGCCGGGATGCTCGTTCTCCTCGCCGACCGGCTTGATGAAGCTGACCTGCTTCAGCCGGCCGTTCCTGGCGGCCTGGATGAACTCAGCCTCATCCTTCAGATGGTCCTTGCGGGCCTGCGTTCCCGGTGCGTAGGTCGCAAAGTAGTTGAGCGCCTGGTGATGGAACTGGAAGTCCACGTCGGGGCAGTTCGGGAAGACCGCCGTAGTGAGATGGTTCGGATCGGTGCAGGTGGTGCCGTTGCCGTTGGTCCAGCCGGATGCGCCGACATCGCCATTGACGTTCGACCAGCCGCCCGAATACCACGCCCAATCAACGCGCTTGGCCGACAGACGATCGCCGATGTTCGGCGTGTGCAGTGGCGGCAGGCGCTTGATATCAGCGGTGCCTGGAGAATAAGGCTGATAGAACGGCTGCGTCGTGTTGACCGCATAGTCGCCGCAGGCAAGGCCCGTCGGCAGGCCGGTCTGGTTGCACTTGGCGGTGAGCTGCGCATCCTTCACGGTGGTGGTCGGCGTATAGAGCGGCGTGCTGGTCGGCATGCCGTTCGCATCGACGATGGAGTGGAAGTCCGGTTGCTGCCGGCGGCAGGCCAGCAGCCGCAGTGACGCGGAACGCTTGCGCCGGGCTCACTCCGAGTCCGGCTGCGCGACCCACACGTCGCTCTGCTTGATCCGGCGGATCAGCGCTTGCGGATCGAATTTGCCGATGCCGGCGGGAATCTCGAACGCTTGCGCCGGCTGGGGTTCGTCGCGGATGCGATCGGCGGTGATTATCGTGCCGTCCTCCGTCTTGATCCGGACCGGGAATCTGCGCTCGCGGTCGACCCAAGCGAGAAAGGTGGAGCCGGATGGTGTCGCGACCCGGTAAACGTACATTGCTCGCCCCGCGATCGTCTCCTCGCTCTCGCGCTGGCAGTGCCATGTCGGAAGATCAGTCGGTGCGGATAGCTGCGCCATCGCCAGCCATTGCCGGCAGGGATCGTTCGGATCGACCGGAACGAGCATCCCCGTCAGGGGGCTCGATTGCTTCGCGTCCATGAAAACGCGCGCGCCGGGGCGGACGAAATAGGCCGCAGGCCCCGCCATGTCGATCAGGAAGAAGCCATCGGGCAGCGCGGCTGCCTCTAACCGCTCCTTTCCGTCCGAGACACGCAAGCGTCCCAGTGCAGTCGTCGTCTCGTCCTTTCTGGCAACAAGATCAGCAGAAAATTGCTGCGCCTCGAGCGATCCCGCCGTCGCTGCCAGGAGCGTGGCGGCGAGCAGGGAGGCTTTGAGGAGCCTGCTAACCGGCGAGACCTGTGCATCGATCTTCATGGACATATTCCCGGGTTGCTTCATGGCGGACAGGACAACGCCGACCGAACTATGGGTTCGGCCGGCGCCGGCATCAGGGCGATCAATGTCTCGTGCTGGACGAGAGATCGATCACTCGGTGTAGGACAGCGTGACCGCCTTGCTGAAGTCAAACGCGTCGAACATGTCAGACAATGCGGGGCTGTTGGTCGGGACGTACTCGTTGTTCTTCGAGTAGGTCGGGTTCGGCAGGTTGTCGCGGCTGCGGTTCGTGAGCGGCTGGAGAGCCCAGTTGCGTTCGATGAACTTCAGCAGCGAAACGTGGTCGGCGTAGTTGTGGTTGACCTTGCCGCCCGTCGAGTAGGGCGAGAGGATCAGGGTCGGGATGCGCGGTCCGTCGCCGAAGAAGTCGATCGACTGGATGTAGCCCGAGTCCCAGTAACCGCCGGCCTCGTCCCAGGTGATGAACACCGCGGTCTCGGCCTTCAGTTCCGGATTGTTGTCCAGCGCGTTGAGCACGTTCAGGGTATAGGCCTCGAACAGGTCAACCTTCGAGCTCTGCGGATGACCGTCGAGCAGACCGTCCGGCTTGCCGAGCGACACCGCGGGCAGGGTGTTGTTCTCGATCGCCGTGATCAGATCGGACGTGTCCTTCATGTGAGCCTGACGCACGGTCGGGTTCGCCATAATCGAGGTCGCATACTGGAACGGATTGCAGATCTGGCAGTAGGCGATACCGAGCGCGTGTGCCGGATCGGCAACCGCGGCAGCGGTGAGGTTCGGGTTGGTCGGATTGGCCGCAACCGCAGCGTTCGAGAGCGTCACGGCGTCGTTATACGCACCACCATAGAACGCCCAGGAGATGTTCTTCTCCATGAGCGCATCGCCGATCGTGCGGACCGACGACGGAGGAACGTTGCTGCCGCCCGACAACGCGCCGTTCGGGAGATAGCCCGGATTGACGTTGTTGAGCATGTAATAGTGGTTGGGCTTGCAGTTCGGCTCGGCCGCGTACGGCAGATTGTTGAGATAGGTCACGATCGGCTTCACGCCGGGCTGGAACACATCGGAGCAGTTGCTCCAATTGCCATCGACGGTGTAGCGGTTGACCGTACCCGCGACCGGGTTCGGGTTGGCGATCGCGCTGGCCGGCGGCGTGGCCGTGTTGCCCTTGCCGTCGCTCCAGAAAGCTGCGTCGCCGGTACCGAGCATGAAGTGGTTCGCGCCGGTGCCGCCGTGGAACGACTGGTGGAAGTTGTCGCTCAGCGTGAAGCGGTCGGCGAGCATCTTGAGGACCGGGGCCTGACCCTGCTGGGCATTATAAAAGCCCATCGAGTTGGCCGCGCTCTTGTTGGACGCCGAGTAGGTCGCCATCACGAACGGGAACAGGTCGTTCAGGCAGCCCGAATTGTTCTTCTTCGTGGCATTGGCGGCGCTGCAGTCGTCCTGCTGCCAATCCTGATAGAAGCGATGGGTCGAGTCGCCGGTGTAGTCGTCGTCGCTGATCTGCTCACCCTGCAGCTGGAAGGGGCCGGTCAGGCTGCCGGCGCCGGGAACGCGGGTGTCGAGCACACCGGTCGGCAAGCCGCTGAAGCCGGTCGTGAGGATGTCGAGATCGCTCGGATCCATATCCTTTTCGACACTGGCTTCGGCGATCGTCTTGAACGGGGCGCCGGTGTCGCTCTGCGCGGTCGGCGTGCCGTTGGTGTTCGGCTGCGGCATCTTGTTGGTCGCGTTGTAGGGCGACTTTCCGATCGTCGGCGCGCCGATATAGAACGACGGCTGGCCCGCGACCGAATATTGCTGCGCCTGGGCGAAGTTCGGGCCCGGCGTTCCGTCCTCGTTGACGATGCCCTTCGACAGCAAGTTGGAGATCGTCTGTCCCTTGCCCTTCGGCTTGTAGATACCGAAGGTGTGATCGAGGCCGCGGTTTTCACCGATCAGGATGATGACGTGCTTGATCGGCGAGGCGGTCTTCACCTTGTCGCCGTGATCCTTGTCACCATGATCGCCGTGATGTTCGTTCCGGCCTTCGTCGTGCGATTTGTTGTTGTGGTGTGAGCGCTTGTCCCACGGGCTGTGACCGCCCGGATAGTGAGCGGCGTAGGCAGCAGTTGCGACGAGCACCGTGGATGCGAGGCAGATCGCGGTGCTGGTTCGCCAGTGCTTCTTGTAATTGAAAGTCATTGTCGACCTCAGGATGTTTGCGGTTAGCAACACAGACCTGCTTAGTGAGACAATATGACGCATGCTTTTCGTTGCGATGAATGCCCGAAAGAAATTTCGAAACGTTCCGAGAATTTCTGTGGAGACACACGCAACGAGAATCGCATCTCCGCGATTCAATGAATCCGCGAGCGACGGCAAAGGGTCTTCAGCAATTTCAAGCGACCACGAGAATCGCAAACGCGGTTCCGCGCAGCATAATCAATGCGAAACGTGCTTTGACTGCATCACCTGTCGAAGTGCGGCATAGTGCTGATCGTGGACGTCCTGGTTGAAGAGCGACCACGGTTCGGCGCTGGCGAGCAGCGCGGGCACTGCGGCGGCCATCAGATAGCGATAGTTCCTGAGTTCGGTGGCCGCGTCGGCGTTGCGTCCTGCTGCAACGGCCATATCGATTCGCCGTAGCGTGAGAACGAGTTCCTTGAGGCTGTTGCGCGCGAGCACCCGCTGCTGTTCGCCACCCGACACGCTGGTGTTCTTCCGGTCGGGATATTGCTCGGTCAACTCGCGCAGCTCGCGGCCGATCGTGTCGACCGCGAGGGCGACCGTGTCCTTGTCGCCGGCGGGAACGGCAATCGCGAGCACGGAAGAGAAGTCGTTGATCTCTTTCAGAGTCGCGCCGGCGCCGTCGCGCTCATAGGGCTGTGTGCCGTCGCCGACCGCAGTCAGATAGGCGACGAGGTCGCCCTTGTCCTGTGCGGAGAGGCCGAGCTGGAAATTCCGGTCGAAATAATCGACGACCTGATTGAAATCGTCGAAGCGGCCGTCGTGAAAATACGGCGCGTTGAAGTCCGCATTGCGCAGGGTCGGGGTCTTGAACAGGCCGCCGGAGCCGATGTCGTGCTGCTGATGATCGACGAAGCCTGACGATGGAACATGACAGCCCGCGCAGCTCAGCGACGGATCGTGCGGGAACGGCTTGGAGAACAGCGCTTCGCCGCGGCGCTCCGCTTCGCTGATCTTGCCTGCCAGACGTCCCGCAGGACCGAGGCTCGGATTGGGCAGGAAGTCGATGTCCTGGATATAGGCGACGATCGCGTTGAGCGTTGCCGGGGAGGGCTCCGGTCCGGCGAACTCGTTGGTGATGACGTTGTGGACGAAGTCGCGCAGCGAGGCGAACCGTCCATCGGCGCCATAGGGCGCAAGATAGCGCGCGCCGCGCAGGCTCGGAATCCTGACGGGGTCGAACGCCAGATTGTTGGCCTTCGGATTGAACAGCGGGCCGGTGGTGTCGAACGTGCCGGGCCGGCTCGACATCTTCGGCATGAAGAATTTCGAGTTGTTGGCTCCGTTGACGTGACAAGTGCCGCAGCTCACCCCGCCCTGCCGTGCCACCGGGCCGAGCAGTCCCGGTGAATTGAAAGCGAGATCGCCAAGATTCACGAGGTACGACTTGCTGCCGGTGCGCTCGGATTGGAACACCTCGCGTGGCTTGTCGAGTGCATCCTCGTTCAGTTCGGTTGAAACAGGCAGAACGGTCTTGTCGCCGTCGACGGGGAAGGCCACCGCCTGGCCGAACAGCGCAAGGACCGCAAGCCCCGAAAACAGCGCGACTGGACGCAGGTAAAGCGATGTCATCGTGCCTGGGCCTCCAGCGTCGGGCGCTGCAGGCCGAGCTTGGCCGAAGCCCCCTGCAATGCCACGACCAGCTCCTCACTGGTCTGGCGCAGGTCCGCAATATCGACGTGTGGCAGATCTGGCGTTGCGACGATTGCCTCGAGCTGCTCGATCCGGTTCGACACCATCTCGTCGAGCTTGCCGTCCACCGTATTGAGCGCGGCGGAGAAAATCGTGTGATACGCGAAATCGATGCCAGCGATGTTGTTGCGCATATCGTCGAGCGAGGTTCCGCTGATGCGTGACTCGCCGCCATCGGCCTTGCTCTCCCCGACTTCGTAGGCGAGCCGCACCGTGCCATCCAGCAGGCCTTGGGACGTGAGCTTGATGTCCTTGAGCTTGCCGTGCAGATCGTCCAGATGCTGTACGAGACCTGCCGCATCGGCGGCGACATCCGTGTTGCCTGCTCCGAACAATTTTGCCTCGATCGCGTGGAACCCGCTGTCCGCGTTCGGCCAGGCGTCGATCTGCGCATCGAGTTCGGGGACGAAGCCGGCGGTGAACACTTCGGAGCGTTCCCAGCCCGCACGCGCCGACAACCAGGCCTTCTTGGCGCCGGGCAAATCTGCAGCTGCGGCGCGCTCCCGCAAGGCGCGCGCGCCCGCCAGCGCACTGGCGACGCCCTCGATCAGATACGGCCGATAGCTTTCGGCTCCGTCCTCGAGAGCGCCGGCATGCGCGTCACGCGCTCCGGCCAACGCCGCCAACAGAAGGCACGTCGCCACTCGCATCTTGTACATTGTCCAACCCACTCATCCGCCATGAAGGGCTCATGGCGCGTAGTGCGGCGAACTATTGTCGGTATCCTATGCGGATTTGTGACAGCACGGACGTTTTGTCGCATCTTTCTATTTCGACACCATCGTCGACGATCACAATCCTGCAAACTTACTCCGCTACGATTGATCGATTCAAATCTGCTCCCCAGCGCGGATTATTTGCGACACGGCGTCCACACGCGTCACTCCCGTCACGTCACGATGCAGATAGGCTACGAAGCTCTTTATTTTCTCGGGTCTTACGGCGCGCTTTGCGTGCTCTGCTGCGCTGTCGCCCTGATCGATCTTCGCCACGGCATCATTCCCGATTGGCTCAATCTTGCGATCGCAGCCCTCGGTCTTGCCAATATAGTCGTCACAGACGGCGCAGCTGCCGCTCCTAGCGCGGTGGCGACCGCCTTTCTCGTTGGTGTCCTGTTCCGGCTATTGCAGCGTCTTTACTTCAGGTTACGACATGTGGACGGGTTGGGACTTGGCGACGTCAAGTTTCTTGCCGCGGCCACGATCTGGGTTGGCGTCGCCGGCGTGCCAACGCTGCTGCTGATTGCTGCGGTCGCGGCACTTGGCGTCGCGGGCGGCCTGCAACTCGCAGGCCACGAGATGAAGCGTCAGACGTCGATCCCGTTCGGCCCCTTCCTCGCGCTCGGCCTTCTCGCGACGCCGGCCCTTCAGAACTGGCTTGGCCTGACCTAAAATCGGCATTTCGACCGGAATCGCAATCACTTCTCGTGCCGCGCAGCCAAGGGCTTCTTCTCTGCGCTGATCGGAATGAGGCGAATATCGCCGCTATCCTCGCTCCCGGGGCGTGGCAGCGTGAGCAGTGCCCCTTGCTCGTCCTTCTCCATCGTCACTTCGCGTCCGCTGATGGTGCGGAGTTTCCACCCTTGAAAATCGTCGCCGATCTTCAATCGCAGTGCGGCTTTGGTTGATTGATCGAGAAAGATTCCGAAGCTTTCATCGCCGCCCGCGATCGTGCCGACGAGCGACAGCGGTGGCGGTTCGAGCTCGGCCTTGCGCGGTGGCGGTGGCTTGCTCTCCGCGGGTTCCGCGACGACGGCCGGCGGAGGTCGGCGCGATGGCGAGAACACGGGACGATCGCGCGTGTTGGACAGCGCTTTGAGCGGAATGCCCCATAGCGGATTTGCGCTGAGCGGCCTTGGCGCTGGCGCCGGCGACGGCGCCACCCGAACCGATGTCACGGGCTCAGATGGTGGCGGCGACGACAGTACCGGCCCGCCGAGCCGGGTATCGTCGAGCGTCCCGGCATCGAGTGCATCCGCGGCACCGTCGGGAACGGCAGCCCATGCGGCTTGAGCCGAGACCGCGCAGACAATGATCGCTGCAAAGCGCCACATCACTTGGTCCCTCGCCATTGTCCGGAGACACCGAGTAGCACGCGCAGCTTGCCTGGATCGACCTGCCTGGCGGTATCGTCGGCGACAGGCTGCACGACCAATTGGTCAATGAACAAGAACGGCATGCCGGCCTCGAGATCGTAAAGCACCTGTTGCAATTGTGTCTGCTCGATCTCGCAGCTCGCGACCATGCTGATGAAGCCGGCCTTGGCCGGGATGGTGGGGACGTCAAGCTGGGTCGACAGCACCTTGCCGCCCGATTTGGCGACCGCGCCCGATACACGCTGGAGCAAGGTGGCGCCGGCAACGGTGACAGTTGCGCCCTCGAGATAGGCCGAGCCGGTCGGCATGACCGGCTTGCCGGGCGCCGTATTGGCCTTCGTTCGCCCCTCCAATTGCGCGAGCATGGCGGCCGATGCCGCAACATCGCTGCGCTGCCCGGCAAGATCGGACAGCGACGATATCACGACAAGCAGCAGCAACACGACAAGACCGAGATAGCTCGCGGTTGCAACCAATGGCGATGTGCTGACCGCAGCCAGCGACCGGGATGCTGCGCTCATGAGCCGGATCCAAAATAGGCGGTGATATTGGCCTCGACGTGGAACCGCTCCGCGGTTTCGTTCGCCGCGCGCGTCGTCGGCGCGAAGAAAGTGGCGCGGGTGAATTGCGGTGACTGCTCCATCAGCCGGATGAGCGATGGCGCGTCCTGGGTCAATCCAACCACCTGCACCTTGGGTCCCTCGATGCGGAGTTCCGTCACATAGGTCGTATCGGGCAGGACGCGCGAGAGGGCTTCCAGAACCATGACGCTCGAAGGCGTCGTTTGCTTGCGCTTGGCCAGCAGGCCGAGCCCGGATGAATCACTGTTGGCGTCGAGGCGCAGCGCCGCGCGGCGCTGCGCGATGCGATTCTGTAAATCATCCTGTTCCGATTGCAGCTCGCCGCCGAGATAGATGTTCAGCAGCAGGCATGCCGCGGCCGCGGCCGCCGTCGCGGCGAGGCCAATGCGCAGGAGACGGGAAACATTTGAACCGGCAAGGCCGCGCAGCTTTCGATCGAGCAATGTCACGCGTAGCGGGGTGCCGTCACTGCCGATGGCTGGCACCGAGACGACGACGGAGGCGCAGCCGAACGTCTTCGCCAGTCGGATCAGGGGATCCACCTTGGCCGCCGAGGTCGCACTGAACGCAACCTCGATGCGATCATTGGCGACAGACTGCGGCGAAGCCCAGCCGAAGACGGCGTCAGCAGCGCTCCACGGCGTCAATCGGTCGACCTGTGCGCGGATCATGCCGTCGAGGAAATCGGCAGCCTGGCCGGGGAAATCGAGCAGGCGACTGACCACGTGATCCGGCTGCAGCCGCATCTCGATGCGGCTTCCGTCCAAGGCTGCTTTCCAATCCGCCGGCAGCATTGGCGGCGGCGCATCGCGCTCGGCTCGAAACGACAGCGGAGCCGGGTGCGATCCGGCCCGCGACGCTTCAAGGTGTGCAGTGAATGAGCCGTCCGCATTCTCGTCAAGCGTGATGCTGCGCCGCTGCATGAACCGGCCCGCAACGCCATCAATGGCGGTCGCGACCGCGCCGATCCATTGCTCGAACCATTGTCGTGCCTCGGCAAGTAGTGCCATCAACCCCTCCCGCGAAGCAGCACCGTATTGCGCGGCTCGACATCGTCTTGCCAGGACAACACGCGATAGGGTTCGACCTTGTCTCCGAGTGCGATCACGGCCTCGGACGTGGTACGGCGGCCGTTACGGAATTGGATCGATATCGCGATCCGGTAACAGGGACTTTGCGCTGTCGATGCCGCGCTTTGCGGGCTGGGCGCGCCAGCGGCGCCGTTTGGCGACGCCGACAGCGCCGCTAATCCGCCCTGCGCGGTCCCCGGTGTCTTGCCCATTGCCGCCAAGAGTTCCGGCGAAGCGATGGCCGGATCGATGTCGGGCGTGCCGTTGAACACCGTAACGAAGAGCAGGGCGCGATCGAACAGGGCAGCAGGAATGCCCGCGACCAGCCCCAGCTCATTGACGTGGGTGAACAGGCCCTGCCTTGGCGAGTAGCCGAGCGGATTGTAGCGCGCTGCTTCCACGTTCTCGCTGCCTGGCGTCGGCCGGGTTCGCCAGCCGATGATCCGATCTGCGTATTCGGCGGCTGCGCCCTTGTTGGCGCCGAGCACGGCGAAGAGGCCGGTCAGCATCTCCTTTGACGCGTAGTTCAGGTCGAGGCGGCCGGCCTCCGAGGTGAACGTCACGGCGACATTGGCCTCGTCGAGGCCGAAATGAAACGCGCCGCGGGGCGGCCTTGTCTTCTCGTCGGTCAGCGTCAGCCGGTAGGCCGCGAGTTCGACGCCGGCCGATACCAGCGCCTCGGTCTGCAAGGACATGTCGCTCGCCGCCAGCGCCCGCGCCGAGGCGGCGAGATAGGCCGAAAAGATGATCGCCAATGACGCCAGTGCCATCAGGATCCAGAGCACCGCGACGATGACGAAGCCGCGGTTGTTCGGCGATCGGCCGATGTTGCCGGTGGCGTCCATCACGTCTTGCCCTGGTCGGTGGCGCCTTCGGAATTGCGCTTGTCGCTGCAATTGCCGTCCGGCTTGGTACAGTCACCGGGAATCTGGACATGGACAGGCGCGATGGTCGAGACCGACAGGACGCGCTGGCTCGCAGCGTCGCGCACCGTCAGGCGGATCATCGCCGGCAATTTGTCGGCATCCTTCCAGGCGCTCTTCCAGATCCTGTCAGGCCCGGCATAGGCGAAGGACAAGCGATAGGGCGCACGCAGCAGCACGACCGGGCTGCCGAGATGCACCTGCTCGGTCAGCGACAGGCCGTCGGCGAGCGGCGTGAAACGCGTCTGCGTGCGAACCGTGACGAATTCGCCGCCATCTCTGGTTTCGCCGAGGCGCACCACGTCGAGCCCGGGCCCGGCGTTCGGTCCCACCGAGGTTCGCACGAACATCACGGACAGCTCGGATCCATCGAACAGCGGCCGGCGGGTGTCGCGATTGGGGGCGACGAATTCCGCCGCCGCGAGATCGGCGCCGATCCGCTCCAGCGCAATCCCGATCAGCTCGCTGCGCTGGATCCGGTCGAGGCCTCTGTTCCAGCTCGGCAACCATTGCGCCGTGATGCTGGCGAGCGCCGACAGCAAGAGTCCCATCAGCACCAGCGCGACGATGGTCTCGATCAGCGTGAAGCCGCGTTCGTGCGCTCGCAAGTCTGTCCTTGCCTGGATCATTCAGGAGACCTCGGCATCAGGCGCACGGTGCGGATGTCGGACAACGCGCCGCCCGGCGATTTGACGCGAATCCTGACCAGCTCGGGGGCCCAGGGCGCGTTACCCTCGGGCACGGTCCAGTCACCGCCGAGCGCACTGACGTCGATGGTCCAGCGATAGCCTTCGGCCTGTCCCGTCGACGTACCCGACCGCAATTGCGCGCGCGGCGGAATGCCGACCGTCATCAAGGTGCGCGCCGCCTGCATCAGCGCGACGTGCTGCTCCAGGGTCCGCACCCCGCGCGTCTTGCCGCCCATGACGGCGCCGATCGCGACGATCGAGACAGCCACCAGCGCGAGCGCGACCAGCACCTCGATGATCGTGAAGCCCGCTTCAGCGTGGCTAGTTGGCGGCGATGTCGCGCGCAATGATTTCAACCCTTCCGGTGAGCCAGTTGACGCGGACCTCGTACCCCGCCTCGAGCCGCGTCAGCGCGATGGAGCCGCCGCAGGAACCGCCATTGGCGAAGAAACGAATGGTCGAGTGCGCAGCCTGGCGCTGGCAGCTTTGCGGCAGGACGGCATCGAACCGGACGTCGTCGGGAATCCGCAGCGTCGTGCGCGAGGAGCCCGAGTGGATCACGCGGCTCGCCGCGTCGACCAGCGTCGCAACGCTGGTGCTGCGCTCAATGGCGGCGTTGCGATCCGCCTTCAGCAGCGTCGCGGCCTGCAACGCATAGGCCTGCAACCGCGATCGCGACGTCTGATGTGGAATGAACGGCAGCAGCACGGCGGCCATCAGCGCGATGATGGCGAGCACGCACACCATCTCGAGCAGGGAGAAGCCGTGCTGCGTGGCGTCGGTCATTTCAGTCATTCATCCCTGGCGGCGGTCGTCTTCTCGAGCGAGATGTCGGCCGAAGTGCCGCTGCCGCCCTCCTGTCCGTCGGCGCCGTAGGAGACGATGTCATAAGGTCCGTGCTCGCCGGGCGCGCGATAGAGATAGGTGTGGTTCCAGGGATCGCTCGGGACGTTGCCGCCCTTCAGATACGGGCCGTTCCAGGCCGCGACCCCCGGCGTGCGCCGGACCAGCGCGGCAAGGCCCTCCGCCGTGGACGGGAACCGACCGGCATCGAGATAGAACAGGTCGAGCGCGCTGGAGAAACTCTGCAACTGAATGCGCGCCGTCTTGACCTTGGACTCGCTCAGATAGTTGAGAACACGTGGCCCGATCAGCCCCATGATGAGGCCGATGATCGCAATCACCACCAGCATCTCGACGAGCGTGAAGCCCTCTTGCCCGGGACGCCTCGGTGATCGCGACCGCGCGCGGCCGCGTCCCGCATGCATGGAAAATGCGCCAAAGATGGTGTTGCGCGATATCATGATCGATGTCCCTGCCTTAACCGACGAGCTGCGTGACCGAGAGCAGCGCCGTCATCACCGAGACGATCAGTCCGCCGACGACGGTGCTGATGGTGATGATCGCCAGTGGCCCGACGATACCGACGACGCGGTCCAGGCTGCGCTGCAATTTTGCTTCGTAGAACTCCGCGACCCGGCCGGCCAGCACCGGAAGTTGCCCGGTCTCTTCGCCGAGCCGCAGCATGCGGACCGCCATCGGCGGCAGGCTGTCCGCCACGGCGAGCGCTTCCGACAGCTTTCCGCCGTGACGGACGCGGTCGGCGGCCGCGGTCCAGTTCGCCTCGCTTCCCGTCACCGCCATGATGTCGACGAGAATGCGCAGCGCGGCGGTGAGGTTGACGCCGCTGCCGAGCAGGACGCCGAGATTGCGGCAGAACAGGCTGGCGCGATAAAACTGGAAGGCGCTGCGAATGCCTGGAACCTGCGCAATGGTGCTGACCAGTGCGGCGCGCACGCGCGCCTGCCGGAGCAGCCACCATGTAAAGGCGATCGCCGTCGCGGCGATCAGGCTCGCGGCCGTGGCGTTGGCACGGAGGAAATCCGACACCGCGATGAAGCTGGCGAGCGCCGTATCCGACTTGCCGCCGAAATCGCCGAGCACGCTGGAGAATTGCGGCAGCACGAACAGCAGGAAGAACAGCATCACACCGGATGCGGCGACCAGCACGAACGCAGGGTATTGCATCGCATCGGTCAGCTTCCGCCGCATCTGCTCGGAGCGGGCGCGCTCGGTCCCGAGCATCTCCAGCACGGAATCGAGGGTGCCGGAGATCTCGCCGACGCGTACCAGCGCAACGTACATCGGCTGAAACAGGGCCGGGTGATCGGCGACTGCGTCGGCAAAGCTCTCGCCCGTGAGCAGAGCCGCGCGAATCTTGGCGACCACCGGACGCATCCGCCCAACATCGGCGTCGCCGGACAGAAGCTCGAGCGCATCGTCGAGGCGTGCGCCGGCCTTGAGCAGCAGCGCGAGATCGTGGGTAAACGTCGTGACCTCGGCAGAACTCGGCCCGCCGAACAGGCTGTGGCCTCCCGCAACGGACGCGCGCTTGTCCTCGATGGTCTCGATCGGCAGCAGCTTGAGATATTCGATCCGGCGCGCAACTTCGGCCATGGTCGGTGCGGAGATCGTGCCGTTCACGATCTCGCCGGCTTGGGTCAGGGCTCGGTAGCGAAAATTCGGCACGGCGTCACCGGACGGTCGCAACGCGGAGGATTTCGGCCGGCGAGGTCGATCCGGCGCGGCATTTGGCGATCCCGTCGTCGAGCATCGTGGTCATGCCCTCGCGGATCGCCATGGCGTCGATCTTCAGCCCGTCGGTTCGTTCTCCGATCAGTTCACGCAGTTCGTTGGACAATTCGAGCAGTTCGAAGATGCCAAGACGGCCGCGATAGCCGGTTCCGCTGCAGCGCTCGCAACCGCATGGCTCCTGAATAGTCTCGCCGGCACGGAACCCGAGCGCGGCGAGCCTCGGATCCTCGGTGAGGTCGGCTGCTGCAAGCGGTCGCGCCGTCTTGCATCGCTCGCACAATTGCCGGACCAGACGCTGCGCGATCACGCCGCGCAACACCGAACGAAGCAGATAGCCCTCGACGCCGAGGTCGAGCAGGCGCGGCACGGCGGCTGCGGCTGTCTCGGTGTGCAGCGTCGTCAGTACCAGATGCCCGGTCAGCGCCGCATGCACCGCGACATGTGCGGTCTCGGAATCGCGGACTTCGCCGACCATGATGACGTCGGGGTCCTGACGAACGAAAGACCGGAGGGCGGTGGCAAAGGTCAGGCCGATCGCCGGCTTGATCTGGGACTGGTTGACGCCGGGGATCTCGTATTCGACCGGATCCTCGATCGTGAGAATCTTGCGGCTGGGCTCGTTGAGGATCGACAGGATCGTCGCGAGCGTCGTGGTCTTGCCGCTGCCGGTAGGCCCCGTGATCACGATCATGCCGTGCGGCAGCTTCAAGAGCCGCCGCAGCTTGCCTTCGTCGGGCTCCGAGAAGCCGAGCTTCTCGACCACCAGCAGGCCGCGATCTTTCGGCAAGATACGGATGACGGCGGATTCGCCGTGCTGGGTCGGCATGATCGCAACGCGGATATCGATCTCGGTGCGCCCGGCGCGCAATCGCGCTGCGCCGTCCTGCGGCAGGCGGCGCTCGGCAATATTGAGATTGGCAATGATCTTGATACGGGAGACCACGGCCTGTGGCAGCACGCCCGACAGCGCCGCGACCGGCCGCAGCAGGCCGTCGATCCGCAGGCGGACCGTGAGCCCGCCGGCAAACGGCTCGATATGGATGTCGCTGGCGCGAAGTTCGACCGCTTTCTCGATCAGGTCGTTGACCGCACGCACCACCGGCGCGCCGCTGGCGAGATCGCGCAGGCTTTCGATATCATCTTCGCGCGGCAGCGTCGTGGCCGCTTCGGCGGCCTGAGCGTCTTCGGCGCTGAAGCTCCTGTTCAGGACGATGGCGAGATCTTCCGATGACGCCACCTTCAACGTGATGCCGGCACCGAGCACGATCTCCGCCGCCCGCTGGGTTGCCTGGTCGGTCGGGTCGGCGACAGCGAGTGTGGTGGTTCCATCCGTCGCCCGGCATGGATAGACCATGGTCTCGCGCAGGAAACGGGGCGAGAACGATCCGACCAGCGGCTCAGCCGCCGTCATGTCCTGGAGCGTGATCCGATCGAGTGCGAAGAAGCGCGCGGCTGTCTCGGCAAATTCGGCCGGCGAGAGGCTGGTGACCTCCCACAGCTTCAATTGGCGATGGTCGGGCCTCTGTCCGGCGCGGTCGTCCGGCCCATCGAACGCCATAAGCTGGTTGTTCTGACGGAGATAGTCCAAGAACCGAGCGGACAGATCGTTGGCCATTCCGTTGTCCCGCCACTCTATCCTGGATCAGCGCGCGCCGTAGCGTTGGGCCCCCGTCAACTGCATGCTTATCGATCTGAAGTGTGACAGCTGTGCGAAGCCGCACCGTCCGTCCTGCTCAACAAACTTTGAGACGCCATCGCAGGTACGGGCAATTTCACGAGTGGTGCGATGCGAAGTGTAGGTCACGAGCGGCAAGGTCGCGAACGACAATCATGTAAACAATTTATTTCTGTCATGATCGGTCGCTAAGAGTCCGCCAAGGCAGGACCGATCGTCAAAGCAATCGAACAGCAGCCAGCCAGAGCGAAGGGCCTTCATGCAACGCGTAGGCATAATGGGCCGCCGCCCGATCATTCGTGGCGGCCTTGGAGCCATGTTTGTTTTGTCATCGCTGGTGTTGTTGGCGTCCTGTAACTCTGCGACAGTCGGCGACGCAGGCGTCGACGCGGCGCAGCTCGACGTCTCGGACAAGGTGCGTTCGCTGGACCTGCTGCCGCGCCAGACCCAGCCGGTGAACGCATTGGCGACAACGACCGCCGGCCAGGGCGGCGGCAACGTTCGCGCGGCGGTGTATGAGGGAAGTGAAGTCACGGCCGTGGCGGACGATCGGCTGAGGCCGACGCCGAACGGCAATGGCTTCGATTTGAATTTCGAGAGCACGCCCGTGGCGACCGTCGCCAAGGTCGTGCTGGGCGATATCCTGCATGTCGGATACACCATCGATCCGCGCGTGCAGGGCACGGTGAGTCTGGTATCGGTTCGCCCGGTGCCGAAATCCGACATGGTCTTCGTGCTTGAGAATGCACTCCGCCTCAGTGGTGTGGTGCTGCTGCATGACACGGCGGGCTATCGCTTGACGCCGCTCGGCGACGCGGTCGGCGGCGGCCGCGTCGACGAGGCCGCGGCCAATCCCGAGGCCGGGTTTGGAATCTCTGTCGTTCCCTTGCAATATGTCTCGGCGCAGACACTGCTGAAGCTGACGGATAGTTTTGCCACGCGGGCCGGCGCGATCCGCGCCGACACGACGCGAAACCTGCTTTTGATCCAGGGCACTGGCGCGGAGCGCCGCACCGCCGTCGACACGGTGCTGAGCTTCGACGTCGACTGGATGCGTGGTCAATCTGTCGGAATCTTCCCGATATCGAGCGGCTCGCCCGCGCCTGTTATCGCCGAGCTCGAGAAGATCGTCGATTCCGGCGAAAATGGTCTCAGCCAGAATGTCATCAAGTTCATGCCGATTACCCGCCTCAACGCGGTGATGGTGGTGACCAAGAAGCCGGAGATGCTGCGCACGGCCGCGACATGGATCAAGCGTCTCGACCGTAACGACACCGCGCGAACCACGGTCCATGTCTACCGCGTCAAGTACGGCGATGCGCGCCAGATCGCGCGGGTTCTGACCGACATGTTCCTTGGCGGATCGTCCGGCAATTTGCTCGACAGTGCCGACAGCCAGGTGGCGCCGGGTTCCGGAACCGTGGCGTCGTCGAGCGTCGCCGACCGTCTGTCGCTCAACGGCAATTCAAGTTCGACCATGGGCGGCTTTGCGTCTCGCGGCAATTCGGGGACGGGAGTGACCGGCCAAAATATCGCGGCTGGCGCGCAAGCAGGCAATCCGAACCAAAGTCAGGGCAACAATGCCGCGCTCGATAGCGGACGCGGCTCCGCCGGCAGCAACGGCCAGCCCGTGATGCAGGACGTGCGGATCACGCCCGACACCGTGAACAACAGCCTCCTGGTCTATGCCGACCAGGCCAATTACCGCATCATCGAGGCGACGCTGCTCCAGATCGATGTGCCGCAACTCCAGGTCGCCATCGACGCGACGATCGCCGAGGTCACGCTGAACAACACGCTGTCCTATGGCGTGCAGACCTATCTCACCAGCAGGAACCTCGGGCTGAAGCCGAACACCGGTTCGGTCCTCAATACCAATGCCAGCACGGCTCCCGCGACTGTCACGGACGCTACGACCGGAGCCGCCTCTGTCGCAGGCTCGGTCACCAATGCTTTCATCAACCGGGCCTTTCCGGGCTTCAATTTCCTGATCGGCTCCGAAACGCAGCCGAGCCTCATCCTGGATGCGCTCCACGCTGTCACCAGCGTCAAGGTACTCTCCAATCCGTCGCTCGTCGTGATCAACAACCAGGTCGCCACCTTACAGGTCGGCGATGTTGTTCCGGTGTCGACCGGCAGCGCGACGGTGCTGACCACGAGCAACACTGTGGTCAACACCATCGACTATCGTAACACCGGCATCATCCTGAAGGTTTCGCCGCGCGTCAGCGTCAACGGCACGGTGCGGCTCGATATCGAGCAGGAGATCAGCAACGTGCCCGCGACCAGCACCAACAGCCTGACACCGACGGTGTCGGAGCGGCGCGTCAAGAGCCAGATCGCGGTCGTCAACGGTCAGACCGTGCTGCTGGCCGGCCTGATCAGCGAGCAGCAGAGCGGCTCCCGCAATGCGATTCCCGTGCTGGACCAGATCCCTGGCCTTGGCGATGCCTTCGGGCATCAGAGCAATGCCACCCAGCGCACAGAGCTGATCATCTTTATCCGCCCGCAGATCATCCGTGACGGTTCCGACGCCCATGTCGTTGCCGAGGAGCTTCGATCGAAACTGCGCGGCGGCATTGCCACGACATCGACCAATGCGCCTATTACCACCAGCTTCCACTGAGTCGGACCGGCCGACGATCCCGATGTTTGGGCCGCGGACGCCGTTCTGTGTCCTGCTTGCGCTTGTGCTTCTTGTGGCGGCGACGTCCGTCGCGAGCGCCGATGGTATCTCGCCTGGATCGGTCGCCTTCCATCGCACCGGTCATACCCACGCTGCCCGGATGCTTTCACCGACCGCCGAGCGCGGCAACGCGAGAGCCCTCGGCCGGCTCGGTTTCCGGTATGAACATGGCTTCGGCGTTCCGCAGAATTATTACGCCGCTGCGGATCTCTACTGCCGCGGGGCCGAGCAGGGAGACCCGTTCGCGCAAGCGATGCTTGCACTGATGTATGACAAGGGGCACGGCGTTCCCCAGGACTTCGTGCTTGCCTACAAATGGCTCAACCTGGCGGCGGCCCGGGCAGGGGGGCGGCAGCGAGAGGCCTATCTCAGGTTCCGGGACGCCGTCGCATCGAAGCTGTCACGCAACGAAATCGCCGCCGGCCAGCAGTTGCATTGAGCTGGGTACCCGGCCGCCCGGTGCCAGAGCCATACCCGGCCGGCAGATAGCGTTTCATCTTAAGGTGTTGTCAGCTCCAGAATGTGGGTGGCCTCGAGTTTGAATGCTGAGAGGAGCTCGACATTCCCGCGCGCTGATTGGCCGGTGAAAGCGTGACCTGGCGAAATGCAGGGGGTGTCACATGCCTGTGGCATGTCCCGTGCACATTGAAATCAACTGGGATTTTAGTGCTCAGTTGGAAAATCCAGCGCTGCCGGGACCTGTATTTCGAGCCCGGCCGCGCTTCTTTCATGAGACGCGCCCGCCCCACTGCCGTCATAAACCCGTAATCTTACGCCGAAAGCTTCGTCTGAGCCGTCGACGCGATCGCGCGATTTGTGGAGGCGATAGAGCAGCGGCACAGTCGGCCGCCGCCCCGCTACGCACTCAGTTGCGGACGGAACAGCACATCGACGCCGTAACTCGTTGAGTTGTAGGTGTTGGTCGGGAAGAGGCTGTTTGATCCATATGCATACACGCCATTGCCTCCGCTCGAAGCCGAGGATGGCGCAGTCAGCGGTCCGTTGCTAATCGCCGAGCCAAACAGGTTGGGATCGACGGAGTAGTTTCCCGACGTGTGATAGGATGCAACATACGTCTGCCCTTGCGTGATCGTTACCGGCGTGGCGAAGTTGACTTGCTGCCAACCGCTCGCCGTCTCGTTGGCGAAGGTGGCGGTGGCCAGCAGGGTGCCGGTGCTGCTCCAGAGATGCGCGGTATGAGTGCCGGTGTTCGACGGGCCCTTGTAGAAGCGCAGCCCGGTGACATCGCCGGCGCTGGACGCCTGGAACTTGAACCCGAGCTCCACCGAGTTCGGATCATTGACCGTTACCACGCTCGGCGTCGGATTGTTGCTGAACAGGCTGACGATGGTCCCCGGTGCATTGACGTTCAGTGAGGCGACCGCGCTTGCCGTCCCACCCCGGCCGTCGGAGATGGCATAAGCGAAAGACGCGGGTCCCGTATACCCGGAGTTGGGTGTGAAAGTGAAGGCGTTGGTCTGCGCATTGAAACTCGCCGTGCCGTTGACGCCGTTGCTTGCACCCGTGATCGTCAGGGCATCGCCGTTCGCATCGGTGTCGTTGGCGAGCAGAGCCGACGCCGGGATCGTGAGCGGGGAGTTCTGGGTCGCGCTAAAGCCGGAGTCGTTCGTGGCCACCGGTGCTTGGTTGGCGCCGCTTGCAGGGTTGAACAGCACGTCCACCCAGTAGTTGGTAGCACCATAAGTGCTGGTCGGGAATAGATTGCCGGTGCCGTAGGTGTAGACGCCGTTGTTGCTGGCGGGGGCTGTGAGCGGGCCATTCACGCGAGCCGTGGTGAAGTAGTTGCCCGTGGTCGCGTAGTGGCCGTTGCTATGGTAGCTTGCCACATAAGTCGTTCCGGCGGTGATCGAAACCGGATTGTTGAAGACGACAGTCTGCCATCCACTGCTGGTTTCGTTCGTGAATGTAGCGGTTGCCAGCAGCGAGCCGGTGCTGCTCCATAACGAACCCGTATGGGTGCCGGTGTCGCCCGTGCCCTTGTAGTATTTGATGCCGCTGATGGTACCGCCTGCAGATGACGTGAACCGTACGCCGAGATTGACCTGGGCCGCGTCAGGATCCGAGAGAACCGCCGGCGTGTTCGAAGCTGAGAACAAGCTGACCGTCGGCGTGGTCACTGTCAGGTTAGCTGTTGCAGTCGCGGTGCCGCCGCGGCCATCCGAGATGGCATAGCTGAAGGATGCGGCGCCGGTGTAGCCGGTGGTCGGCGTGAAGGTAACGACATTGGTCTGGACATTGAAGCTGACGGTGCCGTTGACGGCGCCGCTCACGCCCGTGATGGTTAGCGGATCGCCATTTGGATCGGTATCATTGGCAAGCAGGGACGATGCGCCAATCGTCAAGGCTGTATTCTGCGTGGTGCTGTAACCGCTGTCGTTGTTAGCAACCGGCTGCTGGTTGGTTACGGTATTTACCGTCAGACTGACCGTTGCAGTTGCGGTGCCGCCCTGGCCGTCGGAGATGGCATAGCTGAAGGAAGCCGCACCGGTATAGCCGGTGGTCGGCGTGAAGGTGACGGTATTGGTCTGGCTGTTGAAACTGACCGAGCCGTTGACGGCGCCGCTCACGCCCGTGATTGAGAGAGTGCCGCCATTGGGATCGGAATCGTTGGCGAGCAGCGCGCTTGCCGCAACCGTCAGTGCGGTGTTCTGGGTGGTGGTGTAGCCGCTGTCGTTGTTGGCCACCGGCGGCTGGTTGGGTGCGGTATTTACCGTCAGACTGACCGTCGCCGTTGCGGTGCCGCCCTGTCCGTCGGAGATGGTATAGCTGAATGAAGCCGCGCCGGTATAGCCGGTGGTCGGCGTGAAGGTCACCGTATTGGTCTGGCTGTTGAAGCTGACCGAGCCGTTGACGGCGCCGCTCACGCCCGTGATTGAGAGAGTACCGCCATTGGGATCGGAATCGTTGGCGAGCAGCGTGCCTGCCGCAATCGTCAGTGCGGTGTTCTGGCTGGTGGTGTAGCCGCTGTCTGCGTTGGCAACCGGCGGTTGGTTGCTGCCGCCGGACGGCACAAACGAAACATCGACCCAGTAGTTCGAGCCGTTATAGGTGCTGGTCGGGAAGATGCTGGACGTGCTGGTGCCGCCATAGGAATAGACGCCGTTGCCGCCCGGTGTCGTGGCCGAAAGCGCCGTCAATGGGCCGTTTGTGACAGCCGCGGTGAAGTAGTTGTTGGTCACCACATAGGCGCCGGTGGTGTGATAGGAAGCAACATAGGTCGTGTTGGCGGCGATCGAAACCGCGGAGGGCAGAGTAACGGTCTGCCAGCCGCTGACTGACGTATTGGTGAAGGTGGCCGTAGCAAGGCGGGTGCCCGTCGACGTCCAGAGATCGAGGACGTTGGGACCGGTGTCGCTGGCGCTGCGGTAGAATTTGAGAGCCGTGATCTGGCCGGCGACTGAGGATGTGAACTTCATCCCGACCCCAAGTTGGGATCCGTCATTGAGGTTGGTCTGCGCCGGTGTATTTGACGCGCTGAACAGGCTGACAGGACCCGCTCCGAGCGGTGCCACCGTGAGGTTGACATTGGCCGTGGCCGTACCGCCGCGCCCGTCCGAGATCGTGTAGCTGAAGCTGGCCGGACCGGTATAGCCGGCATTGGGCGTGAATGTGATGGTGTTGTTCTGCGGATTGGGCTGCGTGTTGAGGGCGACGGTGCCGTTTGTCGCTGCGCTCACTGCGGTTATGGTCAGCGTATCCCCATTGGGGTCGCTGTCGTTGGCGATCAGCGACGCCGCCGTGATCGTCATGGGCGTATTCTGTGTTACGGTCGGCCCGGTATCGTTCGCAGCCACCGGCGCGGAATTGGTGGTGGACGGGTTGAACATGACGTCAACCCAGAAATTTGTCGATTGGAACGTGGTGGTCGGGAATGCCCTGTTGCTGCTGTAAGTATAGACGCCGTTACCATTGGCGAGAGCGGTCAGCGGACCACTTGTCACATTGCTCGTGAAGTAATTCACGCTGGAGGAGTAGTGGCCCACGTTCGTGTGATAAGACGCGACATAGGTGGTGCCTGCCGTCAGCGAGACCGGGTTGGAGAACGTCACACTCTGCCAACCGCTTGCCGTTTCGTTTGTGAAGGTGGCGGTTGCCAGCAAGGTGCCGGTGCTGCTCCAGAGCTCACCGGTATGGGTGCCTGTATCCTGGCTGCTCTTGTAGAAGCGGATCCCGCTTACGGTGCCGGCAGTCGAGGATTGAAACCTCACACCGAGCTCGACGGCGCTTGCATCGGTGGTGTTGATCGTGGCGGGGGTTGCCGAGCCCGGAAAGAGCGAGATGTAGGACGGCGCGCTCACAGTCACCGTACGACCCGCCGAGGGCGTTTCCAGATTGATGCTGTCGTCCACCGCACGTGATTTGATGGTGTAAGTCCCGGCGACCTGCGGCGACCAGGTATAGGTCCACGTCTCGTCGCCGATCGCGTTCTGCCAGCTCAGTCCGCCATCGGTCGAGACTTCCACGCCAGCGATCACGCCGCCGCCGAGATCCGCCGCCGTGCCGGAAATCGTGACCGAACTCCCGGCAACGAAATTTGCCAGTGCGTTGATGGTGGAGGTCGGGGCCGTCGAGTCCGTCGAGGCGGTACCCGCGATCATCCCTGGCTGGAGCGTTCCTGGCTGAATCCCCATGTCGGCGAGCAGGTTGATCATCGCCTGTTGCACGCGCGGATCGGTGGGTGTCGGCGCCAAATCGTGATTGTCGCTCAGGCCCCATGCCCAGTAGACCGTACCGGCGCCGAAGACCAACGCGCCGCTCGGAGCGCGATAGAGCGTCAGGTTATGGGTTGAGACGCCGCTTCCGGTCGTGTTGCCATAGTCGAGCAAATATGTGTTGACCGGAAGTGTTGTCGACGAGAGCCGAACCAAGCCAGCTGGATCGAATCCGTTGTCGGGCGCCTCATCCCACTCATAGCCGAGATAGTTCTTGGTCAGCGATGCTGTTTGCCCGGGCTGAAGATTGGCAACGCTGGTGTTGCGCCAGAAGCGCAGATTGGCGTCGTCATAGGGGATTTTAATGGACTCAAGGCCGCTGCCTTGGCCGACATCATCGACCTGGAACATCTGCCCGATCAGGGCATTTTCCGGGATTCCCCCGCCGACCGCCGGCGGGCTGAGGCGCGGATCGCGGAACGTTCCGGTCCACTGGTCGCTTGGATCGATCGAGGCTCCTGGTGACCAGGTCTCCTTATAGGAGATCAAGGTGCGATAGGGCGTGGCGCCGCTGCTGATGCTGTTGCCCCAGCGCGTGCGCCAATACATCTCGTTGCCGCTCCAGAACGCGAGATTCACGCCGGCATCGCGGGCCGCCTGGACATTGGCGCGTTGCTGCCCTGACCAATATTCGTCGTGACCAACGTCGAGGTAGAGCTGGTGGTTGAGGAGGAGATTGCCGTAACGGTCTGCATCGACTCCCGACATGTAGGAGACGTCGTAACCATTCTGCTCCAGCCAGTAGATCGCTGAATATTCGGCGCCGAACAAATAGTCCTGCGGACCGGCATAGGTTCCGACGTTGCCGCGGGTGGCGATCGGCCGGTTGTAGCTCACCGCGTAGGCGCGTCCTGCGCCTTGACCGGTCGCGGGACCGTTGCCGCCATAGAAATTGGCGCCGCCCCAGCCGTTATAGGCTTGCCAAGTTGTATCCGAGGTCTGGAACACCACATCGCTGGTGCTGCTGTCGTCTCTAACGATGAAGGGGATGTGATTGGCGCCGGCAGTTCCGTCCTGGCGCACGAGCTTTGCGATATAAACGCCGGACACGGCATCGGCCGGAATATTCCAGGAGGCTGAGACGGACCAATTGCCCGCATCGACCAGGCCGGTCGCCGCGTCGCGCAGCGGCGTAGGCTGATTCTGCACGCCCGTGTGCTGGATGGTGTCGACCTTTCGCGCTCCCATGCCGCCATAGTAGCCAAGGCGGTAGATGTCGATTCGGTAGTTCGATGAATTCGTATTGATCTTGAAGTCGACCCGGTTGCCCCGATTGACGCTGATGTCGGTGGCAAAACCTTCGATATTCGAGCTGCCCGCGCCAACGATATCCCATTCGCTTTGGGGATTTCCCGGCTTCTGATTCTCGAGAACGACTGGATTTGTAGAGGCCGCTGCGGCCGCGAGAAGGCCGGTCGATTCCGTTGTGGCGGCCTGCCGGCTGGCTGGAGGAGCCGTTGCCTTTGCGATTGTCACCGAGCCGGACAGAATTCCGATTGGGGCGGTCGGCGTCCCGATACCGGTCTCTCCTCCGCCGGGCAGCGCGTTCCAGTTGATAAGCGGCGCAACGTGCTGCAATGACATGGCAGCGCTGGTGGAGGCTCCCATGATGCCGGTCTGGCCGGTCAGCACGAAATCTGCCCCGCCAGACAGTCGGCTACCCTGCAATTGCCCGCTGTGGGCTGCCATTTGATCGAGCAATCGTGTTGGAGCAATGAAGTAGCCGCAACCACAAACCTGCGCGACTGCTGGAGTCATAGACGATCCGACGATAGTCGGGGCCAAGGTCGCCGAGGGAATCCGACCAAGGAGGACGACGGGACTTGACGTCGCTTGGTCGGCTGCCGCAGAGGTTGGCGTTCGCAATCCTGCGGTCACGCCTGCGAATTCGGCGCTCGAAGTCAGGCTGGTTGAAGACAGCGCAGCGGTAGCTGAGGCGTGCAGGCCCGTTTCCAGCGGATTTCGCGCGGCGTGCGATGACGGCCGCTCGTCCTCGGCCTCTGAATCAGACGCCCAGATATTTCTCCGGTGCAGCGTCCGTGGCCAAGTCCGCAATCCGAGAGCGATCTGGCTCATGCCAGACTTTTCGTACAAGGACCTCATGACATCCTCGCGAGAGATGGGGGAATTCGCATGACAGATTTCTGATGGCCGTCACCGTGACGACGGCGTGGATCGACATCTCCAATGTTCGTGAACGAGCCAATTCTGGACTTGCAGGCGGGGCTCTGAACCAGGAGGCGAGCGCGAAGCCGCGCTGTTCGATCTGCCGTTCGGCTGCGATTGCGCTGCTATTCGTAATGGTTGCTATAACCATGGCGTCGCCGGCAAAAATTCAATCATGCCGAATTAAAGCAGTGATATTAATTACATTAAATATTTAATGTCAAGATTTTCCGTGGCACATGGTCGCATTGCACTTTAATGCCCAGCGTTACGCTGCCCAGTTTACGTGATCAGGATAATGCCCAAGGCGGAAAGGGATCGCTGAGATTGCGCCAGCTCTGGGGATCGAACCCATTCTCCGAATTGGCAAGGCAGGCATCCAGCGAGGCTCGGATGTATGTTTCGTCCATGCCTGAACCGATGAACACAAGCTCCTGACGACGATCGCCCCAAGTGCTGTCCCATTGATCATTGAGTTGTTGTTGGACGTGAGGATGGCCTGGCCACGTCGACTTCGGGATTGTTGCCCACCAATATCCCATAGGCTCGCACCGACGTTGCATCCCTGCAACTGAGAGGACACCCACCCAATCCGGACGGGTCGCAAGCCAGAAATGTCCTTTGGCGCGTAACACACCTGGCCAGGGCCTATTGAGAAAGGACAAGAGGCTGACGGGATCGAACGGACGTCTTTCCAAGTAGACGAAACTGGATATGCCGTACTCCTCGGTCTCCGGCACATGGGACGCGGGATTGTATAGCTCCTTGTCCCAGAGAGGATGTGTCGCAGCCTTCGCTTCATCGAAGAGGCCGGTGTTGAGAATTGTGTGGAGAGGAACGTCGCCAAAGTCGGTCTCGATTGTGCGCGCCCGGGGATTGAGTGCGGCAACGACCTTGCGCACATCCGCACACGTTGCCTCTGTCACTTCCGACACCTTGTTGATCACGACCACATCAGCAAATTCGATCTGCTCAACCAGGAGATCGATGATCGTACGCCCATCGGCCGCATCGCGCAGCTCGCCGTGGTCGCGTAAAAGATCGCGACTGCTATACTTGGCGAGCAGGTCCGTGGCGTCCACGACCGTCACCATCGTGTCGAGTTTCGCAAGATCAGAGAGCGAGACACCGGCTTCGTCGCGAAAGGAGAAAGTTGCCGCGACAGGGAGAGGTTCAGAAATCCCGGTCCCTTCAATCAGAAGATAGTCAAAGCGCCGTTCTTCGGCCAATCGCCTGACCTCGAGCAAGAGATCGTCGCGTAGCGTGCAGCATATGCAACCATTGCTGAGCTCCACGAGTGTTTCGGTCGTATGCGATAGGTTTGCGCCACCGTTGCGAACCAGATCCGCGTCTATGTTCAACTGACTCATGTCATTGACGATGACGGCAACCCGGAGGCCCTCACGATTCCTCAGCACGTGGTTAAGCAGTGTCGTCTTCCCCGAACCCAGAAATCCGCTGAGCACGGTGACTGGTAGCCGATTGGCGGCGCTTGCTCCCTCTTGCATAAGTCTCCCTGGCCGATGACCTGCGGACCGGACAACATTGACGGAAGCAGCTAGTGGTCCAGAAGGTCGCATCGCAATGATTTGGACCTGCCCGTCGCGCTCTCAGACCCCTGTAACTAGTTAATGCAGTGTCAATATTTAAATTATTATTGTGATCTGCAAATTAAATCAAGGTGCGGCCGGCCAACGTGTTTTTAACGGGCGACGTTTCGGGTTCGTGGATTGGCTGCGAACCGGTGTTCCGGGAGGCCCTGCGCGATGCACTGAATGGCGAGGAGATGGCCCGCTTCAGGCTCTGCACTCAATTGTCCGGCGTCGAGAAACCTGCGCGCGCTTGTGACGAACATCGTCCTCAGATCGCTGCCGCCGAAGCACACACATGTCGGATTCGTCACGGGCAGGGGAATGATGGTGTCGATCCGGCCGTCGGGTCGATAACGCACGATCCGGCTACCTGAGAAGAACGCCGTCCAAAGCCCGCCATCAACATCGACGCAAGCTCCGTCAGGCCGCTCCCTGTACGCCGCATAGTCTGCAAAGAGCCGCTTGTTGCCGATCACGCCGTCGTCGAGATCGAAATCGAAACACCAAGTGCGGTATCGCCGGGTATCGGTGAAATACATGGTGCGATTGTCCGGCGAAAACGCGATTCCATTCGTCACGATGACACCCCCAAACATGCGCGTCGTCGTGCCATCGCCGTCAATCCGATAGAGCGAGCCGTTGGGCCGATGCAGCTCGTTGTCCATGGTTCCGATCCAGAGACGGCCGCGTGCATCGACGCGCCCGTCATTGAGCCGGTTATCCAAGCCGCGTTCGACATCGCAGAACTGGTGCAACTGATCACTTGTCGGATCCCGGCGCCGCAAGCATAGATCCTGCGCCAGGATGTGCGGGCCGTCGGACGTCAAGGCCTGGCTTCCGAGAAAGCTGCAGTCATAACGAGATGACGTGTGGACGCCGGTCGACGGATCGAACGATTGATGAAGCTGCCGGTCGATATCGACCCACCAAAGCTTGGCTGACCGGTCGCACCAGAGCGGCGTCTCGCCCAAGAGGTCGCCTGCAGGCACCGCGGTTTCCACCTTCCGGGTCGCGATGATCGTCGCCGTCACCTCGCGCCCCTTCAGCGCAGCGAGCTGTTCGCGAGCGCATGCGCGACGCAATTGTTGACGTGCGAAGAGAGCACCTGCTTTGCCGTCTCGGCGTCTCGCTTCAGCGCGCATTCGAGCAGCGCCCTGTGCTGCGCGGCCGGCTCGGCGCCGCGATAGTGGAAAGCAACCATCTGGTAGCGGAAGTACTTGTCGAAGACGAGGCTATGCGTCTCCATGAGAAGGTGCGATCCGCAATTCGAGATCAGCGCCTGATGGAATTCGCCGTCGTAGCGCTTCCACTGTTCCGGCTCCCCGATCCCGGAGTCCATGAGTCGCTCCGTCGAGGCGAGCTTGTGATGCGCCGAGACGATGCGTCCCTCCCATTCGACATCGGCGTTGGCGAACGAGACGGCCATCGCGTGGGACTCGAGCAGCAGACGTAAGCCGGCGAGCTCGCGCAGATTGTCGGCGGAAACTGCGGCGACCTCAAAACCGCGCTTGCCTTCCGCCCTGACGAAGCCCTCGGCAGCCAAGCGGCTCAGAACCTCGCGCAGCGTGCTGACGCTCACAGCGTAGGTTTCGCGCAGCGCCTCGAGCTTGAGCTTATGGCTCGGCGCAAGCCGGCCAAAAATGATGTCCGTCCGGATCCGGCGATAACCGTCCTCGCCGACGGCTGATTCTTCTTTCTCGATCAAAGACATCGCGTCGACCTTGCTGAACGGGGCGGGGGCGCACAGCCCTCGATTCCAGGCTCATATGATACCAAAATCATATGATAAAATCCATTTCCTATTTTGACTCTCGTATTCTCATATGCTTTCTTCCTGGGGTCAAAGCCGCGGCGCCAGACCGCGGCATCATCACTGGGAGGGTCGGCATGCGCAGGACGATGCTTGGCTTGGCGGTCGCGGTGAGCGCTGTGCTCACGGCTTTGCCCGCCGCGGCACAGGTGCAGGAGCGGACGATCCGCTGGGGGCACCTCAACAATACGGATCACCCGGTCAGTCTCGGCGTGCAGAAATTCGCGGAGGTGCTGGCCGCCAAGAGCGGCGGCAAGCTGAAGATCCGCGAGTTTCCCGCGTCCCAGCTCGGAAACGAAATGCAGCAGCAGTCGGCCGTTCGCGGCGGCACCCAAGAGGTGTTCTCGGCCTCGACGACGTCGCTGGCGGGCGTCGTCAAGGACCTCGGCCTGTTCGATTTCCCCTTCATCGTCGCCACCTTCGACCAGGCGACGGCGCTCGCCGATGGCGCATTCGGCAAGGCAATGATGGATCTCCTGCCTGAGAAGGATCTCATTCCGCTCGGTTACTGGGGGCTGGGATTCCGTAACGTCACCAACAGCAGAGGGCCGGTTTCGAAGGTCGAAGACCTGGCCGGCCTGAAGCTGCGCGTCATTCCGAACCCGGTCTATCTGGAGACCTTCAAGGCGTTCAAGGCCAACCCGGTGCCGATGGCGTTTGGCGAACTCTATACTGCACTTGAGAACAAGACGGTCGATGGCCAGGAAAACCCTTACAGCGTCATCCTGTCGAACAAGTTCAATGAAGTGCAGAAATACGTTTCGGCGACGAACCACACCTTCACCCAGAACATCATCATCGTCAGCAAGAAGTTCTGGGACAAGCTCTCGCCCGAGGAGCAGAAGATGTTCCGCGATACTTACGCAGAGACGATTCAGTACCAGCGTGACCAGACCAGGCGGGCCGCCGATCAGGCGCTCGGCGAGCTGAAGGCCAAGGGTATGCAATTCAACGAGATTGCGCCTTCGGAATACGCGCGCATGCAGGAGGCCGTGAAGCCGGTCATCGAGAAGTTCTCCGGTGAATATGACCCCGACAAGGTGAAGCTGTTCAATGCCGAGCTCGCTCGTATTCGCAGCACGGTCAAGTGACGGGTCCTCGATGGCAAAGATCCTCGATGTCTACTGCGAGGTCTTGAAGGCGGCGATCGCCGTTTGCCTTGCAGCGATGGTCGTCCTGGTATTCAGCAACGTCGTCCTCCGCTATGCCTTCAACTCCGGCATCGCAGTGTCGGAGGAACTGTCCCGCTGGCTGCTTGTCTGGCTGACCTTCCTCGGGGCAATCGTTGGCTTGCGCCAGCATGCCCATCTGGGTGTCGATACACTGGTGCGTGCGCTCCCGCCCCGCGGCAGATTCATCTGCTTCGTCATCAGCTATTTACTGATGCTGTATGCCGATTGGCTGCTGACGCTCGGGAGCTGGAAGCAGGCGGTTCTCACATTCGGCGATGCGGCGCCGGCGTCGGGTATGTCGGTCGGTCTATTCTTTTATTCGTCTGGGCTCGTATTCGGCGTTTCGGCAGCCGTGATCCTCGCCTATGACCTATTTCGCGTGGTCACCGGCGCGGCAAGCGAAGAAGAGCTCATCGCAGTAAAGGAAAGCGACGAGCACGCTTGAGCGCAAAGGCTCTGGTTGCCCGTCCGATTGCAGCATGACGATCGCCGTCTTCACATTCTCCCTCCTCGGCGCCATGGCGCTCGGCATGCCGATCGCGTTCGCGCTGATCGTCTGCGGCGTTGCGCTGATGCACTATCTCGATATCTTCGATTCGCAGATCGTCGCGCAGAACATCATCAACGGGGCCGACAGTTTCCCGCTGATGGCGGTTCCGTTCTTCATGCTTGCTGGCGAAATCATGAACAAAGGCGGGTTGGCGAAGCGCATCGTGGACATCGCGCTGGCGCTCGTCGGACATGTGCGCGGCGGACTAGGCTACGTGGCGATCCTGGCATCCTGCGCCTTGGCCTCGCTGTCCGGATCGGCCGCCGCGGATGCCGCTGCGCTCGCTGCCCTGCTGGTCCCGATGATGGTCGCCGCGGGCCACAAGAAGATGTATGCGGCAGGCCTTGTCGCGGCGGGAGGGATCATCGCTCCCGTCATTCCGCCGAGCATCAGCTTTGTCTTGTTTGGGGTTGCCGGCGGCGTCTCGATCTCGAAGCTGTTCCTGGCTGGCATCGTGCCCGGGCTGCTTCTGGGCGTCGGACTTTGCTTCGCCTGGTGGTGGGTGGCTCGCAACGAGAACATCGAAAGCCCACCGCGGAAGTCGTTGGTCGAGATTGGCCGGGCAGTGGTCGACGGGTTCTGGGCGCTGATGCTGCCGGTCATCATCGTCGTCGGCCTGCGGTTCGGGATCTTCACGCCGACCGAGGCTGCGGTGGTCGTCGCCGTGTATGCGCTGTTCGTGGCGACCTGCATCTATCGGGAGCTGAAGCTGTCGCAGCTTTATGAGGTCGTGGTCTCGGCGGCGCTCAGCACCAGCATCGTGATGTTCCTGGTCGCGGCGGCGCTGGTCTCGTCCTGGCTGATCACGGTCGCGGAAATCGCAACGCAGGTGGCGGACCTGGTGCGCCCGCTCATGGGTAGCCCGACGCTGCTGATGGTTGCGATCATGATCCTTGTCGTCATCGTCGGTACGGCGCTCGACATGGCGCCGACGATCCTGATCCTCACGCCGATCCTGATGCCGATCATCAAGCAGGCCGGTATCGATCCGGTCTATTTCGGCGTGCTCTTTATCATCAACAATGCGATCGGGCTGATCACGCCGCCTGTTGGGGTTGTCCTGAACGTCGTATGCGGCGTCTCGCGGATCAGCATGGAGGAGGTCATCAAGGGCGTCTGGCCGTTCATGGTCGCCCAGCTCGTCGTGCTGTTTCTGATGGTGCTCTTCCCGCAACTCGTCACGGGACCCGCGAAGTGGTTCGGTGGTTGATTACCCCATGGAGAAGGAGCAGCCGATGACCACGAGGATCATGGTCTTGAACGGCCCCAATCTCAATTTCCTCGGCATCAGGGAGCCGCACATTTACGGCTCGACGACGCTTGGTGAAATCGAGGCGAACTGCGAGGAGGCCGCGAGACTTTTGGACGTCTCGCTCTCGTTCCATCAATCGAATATCGAGGGCGAGCTCGTAGGTTTAATCCAATCGGCGCATGGCAATGCGGACGCGATCATCATGAACCCGGCGGCATTCTCATTCACGTCGATTGCTCTGATCGATGCCCTGAAGATCTTCGATGGTCCGAAGATCGAAGTCCACATCTCGAACATCCATGCCAGGGACGAGCTTCACAGGCATTCCATCACATCAAGCGCTTCGACCGCCGTGATCTGCGGGCTTGGACCTTACGGCTATATCGCGGCCATTCTGGCCGTGGTTCAACGGCTCGGGCGCTTGCCCGGTGCCGTTCCCTCCGCCTTGCACGGCCTCACGCCGACGGGCGGCGCATAGAGCAGGGAGTGCAGAGTGCGAGGCGAAGGTTTTCTGGCGATCTGGGGCGACATCGAGCTGGCGGATCTGACGGACTACCGGCACTGGCTGACGCGTGAGCACACCACCGAACGGGTGATGACCAAAGGCTTCCTCGCTTGTCGCGTCTTTCACGCGATGCAGGCGGACAGAAACCGCTATTTCATATTATACGAGCTGGAAGCCGCGGAAGTCCTCGACGGAGAGGCGTATCTGGCTCGTCTCAACTCGCCGACGCCGTGGTCACAGCGCATCATGCCGCGCCTGGGCAATTTCATGCGCGGAGGTGGCAATGTGACTGCCCGGGGCGGTCGCGGTGAGGGCCATCGCCGGGGTCGTGCGGATCGAACGATCGCCGCGCGATCCGGGAGGGCTTGCGAATGCCATAGCTCGTTGCGACGGCGTGGTCGCCGTCCAGATCGGTGCGACGGATCAAGCCCGGACGTCCGTGCCTACCATTGAAAAGGGCATGCGGAACAGCGAAGGCTTTTTTGCCGGACTGCTGATGATCGAAGCACTCGACGAAGCGGCGGTGCGGACTGCCTGGCGCAATGCCGTCGAGGTGGCGCCCGATGTCGTTGGCATCCTTGATGATCCTGAGATCTACCAAAGCATATTCGCGCTCGACGCACGCATCGCCGATATCGGATGATGCGGTCGAAGGGTCGTCCGCAGGGCTCAACAGCACGATCAAGTCGCTCGGTGGCCAGCATTGCCTGCGGTGTGAATTCGATCGCTATATTTGAGCGCGATCGGCTGGAACGCCGGAGGTAACTGATCATCAATGACGAGATGGTGGCAGTCGTCGAGATGGCCGCCCCGAACCGTCGCATTACGCCCGAACTTGGTGATGTCGGCCACGAGCACGGACGTTCTCGAATTGGCGGCGATGGATTGCCGTGCCTTGACCTCATCGACATGGAAATCGAGCAGCGTGCCGTCCTGATCAACGCCGCCGACGCCGAATATCCCGAAATCGGCGCGGAAACCCGAGAAGAAACGCGCGGCGGCCTCGCCAATGATATCGCGGTCGAGTGGCCGCAGCGTGCCGCCCGCAATGGTGATCTCCACGTCGGGATTGTGTGCGAACGCTGCGGCCACGTTCAGGCTGTTGGTGATCACCCGCAGATCCCGCCGGCGGGAGAGTGCCTGCGCGACATATTCGGGCGTCGTGCCGAGCCCGATCATCAGCGACGTCCCGTCGGGGATAAGGTTGGCGGTCGCGTGCGCGATGCGCCGCTTGGCGTTGGCGTTCAACCTATGCCTGCTGCCATAGGCGAGGTTTTGGTTCTGGACGGGCAGGCTGACCCCGCCATGCACCCGCCGGAGCAGTCCCTGGTCGCAAAGCGCATTCGCAAGGCGGCGGATGGTCTGCTGCGTGACGTCGAAGCGCGCCGCGAGCTGCTCGATGGAGGCGGAGCCCTGCTCGCGCACGATCTCCAATATGTGGGCCTGACGTGTCGTGGCGGTCTTGAGCATGGGCTCTCCGTTCCCAACGAAAGTATCATTCGAACGTCGAAAACGCAATTTTCTGTTTCATATGGCGCCATGGTATGTTCATATGAACATGATAGTCGCTACGCCGATCGAAATCGCGTGGCTCGAGGGAGGGATGCATGGACCGGTCTTCCTGCGGCGACCGGCCTTGCCTTGCTCCGTTGGAGCGAGACGCAGCCAGCGCGCGTAGCTGCATCATGCAGAGAGCGAACCGGTCATGTCGGCGATCACGCTGAGTCATGTCTCCAAGTCCTGGGGCGCGATGCGCGCCGTCGATGACGTCAGTCTGACGGCGGAGGAGGGCTCGCTGCTGGTGCTGCTGGGACCGTCCGGCTGCGGCAAGTCGACCACGCTCAGACTGATCGCCGGCCTCGAGGACGCCGACACCGGCGCGATCGCCATCGGCGGCGTCGACGTGACTCACCTGACGCCGGCGCAACGGAAGATCTCCATGGTCTTCCAATCCTATGCGCTGTTTCCGCATCTGAGCGTGGCCGAGAACATCGTATTTGGTCTACGCGTGCGGCGCGTGTCGCGCGCCGAGCGCGACGCCCGGCTCCGTCGCGTGGCCGACATCGTCGGTCTTGGGTATCTGCTCGAACGCAAGCCGGCGCAATTGTCCGGGGGGCAGCGCCAGCGCGTCGCGCTGGGACGCGCCATCATCGCGGAGGCGCGGGTCTGTCTCATGGACGAGCCGCTATCGAACCTGGACGCCAAGCTGCGACACGAGATGCGGACGGAAATCCGCGCGTTGCAGCAGCGTCTCGGCATGACGATGGTCTACGTGACTCACGATCAGACGGAAGCCATGACGATGGCGGACCGCGTCGTTTTGATGCGCGATGGCCGTATCGAGCAGAACGGCTCACCGGAAGAGCTCTACAACCGGCCGGCGACGGCGTTCACGGCGCGGTTCATCGGTACCCCGCCGATGAATCTGGTGCGTCAGGGCGAATATCTCATCGGCATCCGGCCCGAGCACATCCGCATCGTGCGGGATGGGGATCATGGTGCGCGGGTCAAGGCCGTCGAGCATCTCGGCGCCGACAGCATCGTGCTGTGCGAGATCGATGGTCAGTCGATCTCGGTGCGATCAGATGGTTTCAGCAAGGTTCAGCCCGGCGAGGATGTCCGGCTGGCGTGGGAGGCGGGCCACGAGCATCGGTTCGATCCGGCTTCGGAACGCCGATTGGAGACATCGGTCAAGGAGGGCCGGCTGACGACATCTGTCGGATAGCAGCGGCGGTTTCAGGCGGTCGGCGGATAACAAGGGAGAGAGAGAATGTTTGCGCGACGAACGATGTTGATGGCAGCCGCACTTGCCGTGTTCTCGATGGGGGCACGTCCCGCGTCCGCGGTGGATCTGACGATGTACTATCCGGTCGCGGTCGGCGGTCCCGTCACCAAGATCATCGACGACATGGTCTCCCGCTTCGAGAAGGACAATCCGGACATCAAGGTGACGGCGGTCTATGCCGGCAACTACACGGATACGATGACCAAGGCGATGACCGCCATGAAGGGCGGGCAGCCGCCGCAACTGTCGGTGCTACTGTCGACCGACGTCTTCACTCTGATGGACGAGAACGCCATCGTGCCGTTTGACGGCCTCGTCAGCGACAAGGCCTGGTTCAAGGAGTTCTATCCGGCGTTCATGGCGAATGGGCAGATCGACGGCAAGACCTGGAGCGTGCCGTTCCAGCGCTCGACAATCGTGCTGTACTGGAACAAGGACGCCTTCAAGGAGGCGGGCCTCGATCCCGAGAAGGCGCCGGCGTCCTGGGACGAAATGGTCGAGATGTCGAAGAAGCTGGTCAAGAAGGATGGCGGCAACACGACCCGCTGGGGCGTCGAAATTCCCTCGACCGGTTACGCCTACTGGATGCTGCAGGCGCTGGCGATCGAGAACGGCCAGAAAATGATGAACGAGCCCGGCAACGAGATCTATCTGACCGCTCCGAAGACGGTCGCCGCCCTCGAGTACTGGGTTGACCTATCGCGCAAGCACAACGTCGCCCCGGCCGGCAGCATCGATTGGGCGACGCTGCGCACCGATTTCCTCGAAGGCAAGACGGC
The DNA here is from genome assembly GCF_024199845.1 of Bradyrhizobium sp. CCGB12. Lineage (NCBI taxonomy): Bacteria > Pseudomonadati > Pseudomonadota > Alphaproteobacteria > Hyphomicrobiales > Nitrobacteraceae > Bradyrhizobium > Bradyrhizobium sp. CCGB12. Next base: position 8,967,203 of record NZ_JANADO010000001.1, read on the forward strand.
GATGATGTGGCACACCACCGGCAATCTGACGGCGGTCAAGGACGCCGCGAAATTCCAGTTCGGCGTGGCCATGCTGCCGGCCAAGGAGCGGCGCGGATCGCCGACCGGCGGCGGCAATTTCTACATCTTCAAGAATGCATCTCCCGAGCAGCAGAAGGCGGCCGTCAAATTCATTCAATGGATGACGGCTCCGGAACGCGCGGCGGAATGGAGCATGAAGACAGGTTACGTGGCGGTGTCGCCGGCCGCCTACAAGACGCCGGCGATGGAGGCCTACGCAAAGGACTTCCCGCAGGCCACCGTCGCGCGCGATCAGCTGGAGCACGCGGTGCCGGAGCTCTCCGTCCACGAGAACGGCCGTATCTACAAGTTCGTCGGAGATGCCGTCCAGGCCGCGATCACCGGCGCGCAGAAGCCGCAAGAGGCGCTGGCCGCCGCGCAAGCGCAGTCCGACCGCGTCTTGCGCGCCTACAAATAGGGGACATGGCGGGATGGCAGGCAACCGTCATCCCGCCGGCTCACGGATGTCCGACGCCACCGCCTCATCGCTGATTGTCCCGCGCCGCGCCGGATCGCAGGCGTGGTGGAATGCCGTGAATGCCTGGCTGCTGCTGTTGCCAGGGGCGGTCCTGCTGATCGCGTTCACGCATTTTCCGATCCTGGCGACGATCCGGCATTCGCTGTTCATCACGCGCCGGAACGGCACGGAAGCCTTCGTCGGCCTCGACAGCTATCGTTCAATGGCGGCCGATCCGATCTTCTGGAAGGCACTGGTCAACAATTTCTGGTTTGCGCTCGGCACGATCCCGACCTCGATTGCCCTGGCCCTGGTGATGGCGGTCTGGGTCAATCGCAACATACGCGGCCGCGGCTTTCTGCGGCTCGCCTACTTCACGCCGACCGTGCTGCCGATGATCGCAGTCGCCAACATCTGGTTGTTCTTCTACACGCCGGATTACGGACTGTTGGATCAGTTGCGTGGCCTCTTCGGCCTCGCCGGCTGGAACTGGCTTGGCGATCCCTCGACGGTGATGGGCTGCCTGATCGTCATGGTGATCTGGAAGGAAGCCGGCTTCTTCATGATTTTCTACCTGGCGGCGCTGCAGCAACTCTCGCCGGACCTCGATGAAGCCGCTTCCATCGAAGGTGCGAGCCGATGGTACACGTTCCGCCGGGTCACGTTTCCACTGCTGATGCCGACCACGTTGTTCGTGGCGATCAATGCGGTCATTAACTCGTTCAAGCTGGTGGACCATCTGGTCATCATGACCAAGGGCGGTCCGAACAACGCAAGCACGCTGCTGCTCTATTACATCTATGAAGTCGCCTTCACCTTCCAGGATTCCTCCTACGCGGCAACGCTGACGGTGGTGCTTCTGATGCTCCTGAGCGCGATTGCGCTGATCAAGTTCGGTTATCTCGATCGCAGGATCCACTACCAATGAGAGGCCGGACACACCCAGTCGAGGCCGTCGCAGCATGGCTTCTGGCTCTGATCTGGCTTGCCCCATTGGCCTATGCCTTCTGGAGCGCGCTGCATCCGGCCGCCTACGCCACGTCGTTCAGCCTGTCCGCGCCCTGGACGCTGGAGAATTTCGCCCGGGCCTGGAGGCAGGCGCCGTTCGCCCGGTACTATCTCAACACGGTCGTCCTGGTGACGCTGATCCTGGTCGGCCAGCTCATCCTGTCGACGCTGGCGGCCTATGCCTTTGCGCGCTTCAAGTTCAGAGGTAGCGGCATTGCCTTCGCCCTCGTTCTGCTCCAGCTGATGATCATGCCCGACGTCCTGATCGTCGAGAACTACCGGGCGATCGCCAAGCTGGGATTGCTCGATACGATCCCTGCCATCGCGCTGCCCTATCTTGCGAGCGCCTTCGGCATCTTCCTGCTGAGGCAGACCTTCAAGGGCGTGCCTCAGGAGCTGGTCGAAGCCGCCCGGGTCGAGGGAGCGGGGCCACTCGGAATCCTCTGGCGGGTCTATGTCCCGCTGGCTCGCCCGACCTACGTCGCCTTTGGCCTGGTCTCCGTCAGCTATCACTGGAACAACTTCCTGTGGCCGCTGATCGTCACGAATTCGGTGGAAGCACGGCCGCTCACGGTGGGTCTTGCCGTGTTCGGCGCACCTGAAACCGGCGTGGATTGGTCGGTGATCACGGCGGCAACCGTGATGACGATGGCGCCGCTGCTGATCGCGTTTCTGCTGTTCCAGCGCCAGTTCGTTCAGTCATTCATGCGTGCAGGGATCCGGTAATGCGGCTTCTCACCTGGAACATACAGTGCGGAAAGGGCTGCGACGGCGTCACCGATCTTGCACGGATCGTTGCCGTCGCCAGGCAGACGCTCGATGCGGACGTGTTCTGCTTCCAGGAGGTGAGCGCGAATTTCTCGAGATTCAGCGATGGAGCGGACCAGAGCGCGCAACTCGCGGCACTACTGCCCGGCTACTCCGCCATATTCCGACCGGCGATCGAAACGATGGATCGGGACGGCAACCTCCACCGCTTCGGCAACATGACGCTGTCGCGGTTGCCGGTGTTGCAGATCGCCAATCACCTGCTGCCGTGGCCAGGCGCTGCCACGGTGCGCAGCATGCGCCGTCATGCCCTGGAGGTGACGGTTCAGGCCGCGTTCGGCGCGATTCGCATCGTCAACACGCATCTCGAGTTTCATTCGGCCGACCAGCGCGAGGCGCAGATCGCGCGGCTGCTGGATTTGCAGGAGGATGCGTCGGTGAGCCCCACGCAGGCCGGTTCCCGCCACGATGAGCCGTATGCAAGTCAGACTGTCGCTGCGTCGAGCCTGATGTGTGGCGATTTCAATTTCGACGTCGCCGATTCCCAGCATGCGTTGATCGATCGGTCCGGCCGGCCCGGTCTGAACTATCGGGATGCATGGACCGCCAATCGTCCCGGCCGCCCGCGCGCCCCGACTTGCGGAATTTACGACCGTGCGCAATGGGCCGACGGCCCGGACTGTCGCGACTTCATTTTCGTGACCGAGGATCTGTTCAGTCACGTTCGCAGCATCGACGTCAACGCAGCGACCGATGCGTCCGACCATCAACCCATTGCGATCGAACTGGCGGAATAGAGAATGGCGAAGTCATCAAAGCTTGTCGTCGCAAGGAAGGGCAGGGTCCTCCTGGTCAGACGGCGGCGCGACAAGCGCTGGATGTTTCCGGGCGGCCGCAGGCAGGCGGGCGAGAGCGAGAGAAAGTGTCTCCATCGCGAGATCACGGAGGAGCTGCCCAAGCTCAGGCTTGGTGAGTTGAGGCTGTGGAAGGAAGTCAGCGGCAAGAACCGCCAGTCCGGCCGGAGGATGAGCGACGCGATCTTCCTGACCAAGAAGGTTTCGGGCCCATTGAAGATCGGTGACAAGAGGGAAATCGACAGGGCTGAATGGCGAAAGCCGCGCGGACTCAAGCTGACGCCAACCTCGCGCTACATCAGGAACAAGCTGTTTCCGAAATAGCGGGCTGCGCCTCTGCGGCACGCAGTTCGTCTGCGCTTCGCTTTGCTCCGGCTCCGCCGGCGTGCTTCCTGAAGGCTGGCTTGCCGAGCCGTAACCGGCGGGCCGAACAGCCCGCTGCCCTGCGCACTCCATGCGGGAATGGTCTGTCTCAAGTCAGCGAGCGGGTTCGCGGCAGTGACCGCAGACGGCCCGCGAGATATTGCGGGCATCCCCACTCCGATACCTGTCAGGCGGTATTGGTGCGCCTGGCCCGAGAATAGGAACCGCCGGACCCGATCGAGCTTGACTTCGCGGGCCAGCCACCGCCGATCGCTGGCCTGCACGGCCCCGCCTCCAAGCCTCCCATACCCCCCAGGTGGGGTCGTGCTTCATGAGCAGGAGATGAAATGCCTGAGCCGACCGAGCAAGAGATAAGAGAACGCGCGCACCGATTGTGGGAGCAAGCAGGCAAGCCCGAAGGCCGTGAGGACGAGTTCTGGCGCGCGGCGGAGCAGGAGCTGCGCAACGAGGACAAGTCCAACCCCACGCGGACGCCGGATACGCTGTGACCCGTAGCCGCGTCTGGACTGGACGCGGAACGGGACCTTCAACAGTGAATTGAGGCTCTGAACAGCACGGGCCGTGCCGCAGGCCCGTTCGCAAGGCGCGGTGGTCGCAGTGGACGAGCAGCAGAAGATTGAGCACCAGATCGAGCTCGCAACGCGCGCGGCCGCGCTCGTCAAGGATGAAAGCACTGTCCGTCGATTCAGCAGCTTTGCCGAGGAGTTGAAGCAGAACCTTCTGCGCATGATGCGGCGCGGCAAGGTGCGGGCACGCGCCTATGAACTATGGGAGCAGGCTGGCCGTCCGGCCAACCGTGACCTGGAATTCTGGCTCGAAGCGGAGCGGCAGATCGAAGCAGAACGCGAACAGCGTAAGGTTTCAGGCGGGTCGTAGTGATATCGTCGCCGCCGCTGGTGATCCCTACATCGGCAATAAGCCAAGTCGCCAGCTTCGCCGCCGATCTCCTCGCGATAGAAAAAAGCCGCCGGGTTCTTCACCCAAGCGGCTTCAAAAAGTCCGTAGCTGTTGATCGCCTTCCCAGCCTCGTGCGTACCGCCGTTACCTTGTTTGCGGCCATGCTTGGTTGTTGTAGGCGAAGGCGCACGATTCTGCTGTGACTTGAATCACACAGTGGATAGATGATGGGAGGCCGCCTGTGGAGTGCCGCGGGGACGCGCGGACGCCGCCAAGGTGACCGCTGGACGAACAGGAAGCGATGTATGGCAATCGATGGCGGCCGCGCAAGCCGAATGCCGGCACTTTTCGCGCCGGCACATTCTGCAATTTGAACTCCCTCCGGCGATGGCGATATCGCTTTGAGTTCGAGCGCGTGTTCATAAGCAAGCCGTCAGGTTGAACGCGCGCGACGCCACTCGATCAAACCACGAGGCTCGTAAAAAAGGGGCTGGTGATCTCGACCACTGAGGGCTCCCTCTCGTCAGAAGTGGCGGCGGTGACGAACTCGCTTTTACAATTAAAGCAGCACCAAAGATCTTGGATTTCCTTGGCATTGACGCGCTCACGCCACTCAAGGTGGACTGACCCCGAACCACATTGAGGGCATTTCTCTGAATGGGGCGTCGAGTAGATTGATGCCATTTGGAACCTCCCTTGTTTTCGGCGCAGCATAGGACTGTCTGGGCATCTTGGAGTTGATCCATAACAAACGGTTTGCGCATCTCGGAAACCATTCGCGCGGCACGCACCACGCCTTACGCAACGCCCCCAAGCATGAACGCTGGCGAACCCACCGTGTGGATATGTCTCTTCGGCGGCCATCGTCGGCCTGCGCATTGCCTGCTTCGCGCACGCGGTTCCATCCCGTATTCGACCCGGCGCAGTCGGACGAGGGCTTGATCTGCATCAACCGCATTCGCCGTGCCTCGTGCGAGCACTCGACGGGGTAGGAAGCAATCGAGGAGAACAGTGCATGTCTGTCGCCTTCTTTGAGACTAAACCTCGAGCGTTCAATCCTGTGGCCGCGTCCGGGCTCACAAAAGAGGCCCTTGAAGGCGCGAACGCAGCCTTGAAGGCACTGGCTACTTGGCGAAACGACATTGCCGACACCAACCAGAAAAACGGCGAGCGTGTCCTCGACCAGATGGCGGTGGCCGCGAAGACACTCGGGTGGCCAGCGCAGGTCGTCGATACCGCCCGCACACAGCTAAAAAGTGTCGCCGAAGTCCAAGTCAAAACGATGGACATGATGATGGAGGCTTGGGAAGAGCAGCTCAAATCTCCGAACCCGATGGCGTCACCCTCGGAGATGTTGTCAAAACTAACCTCCTTGCCGAGTTTTACGGCAACTCCAGCTTCGGCGGTGAACCCAATCGAGGTGTGGCTGAAGTTCGCGGAGCAGTGGCAACGGGCGTGGGTTGATATGTTCGGCGCAATCGGCAAACGCCGATAGGTGGCCTGCGGGCAGCCCGTCCTGCCCTCTCTTGGCTTTGTTGATCTAAATCAAGCTCTGGCTCTGGGGCCGCGGAAGGTTGTGCCAGGGGGAATCGCTCGGGTCGAAAGCCGGAGAGCGGCACACCTGTGCCGCCTAGGCAGCGGCGGCCGCGAACGGAAGAACGTCTTGCGCCTGCAAGTCATAACAAATCCGTTCTTGTCCTCGCCGCGCGTTCCACTCATCGTGGTCTGCACAGGACAAGTCAGACGAAGTTCTGGGGCGGCGCGATCTTTGGTCATCGCGGGGGTTGATCTAAATCAAGTGGCGCGTGGGGTCCATTGCTTTGTACTCCAATGAGGAATCAGGAGAGCCGTGATGAGTGACCTCGTTGTGATCGCGTTCCCGACGGAAGCAAAGGCGGAAGAAGTTCGCCAGAAACTGCTGGCGATGCAAAAGGAGTATCTGATCGAGCTTGGTGACGCTGTGATCGCGGTCAAGGATGCTCAGGGCCGCATCAAGCTGAACCAGCTCATCAATACGACTGCTACAGGTGCGGTTTCGGGCACGTTCTGGGGAGCTTTGATCGGGTTGATCTTCTTGATGCCGTTAGTGGGCGCAGCATTGGGGGCAGCATCTGGAACCCTCGGCGGATATCTCACAGACCTTGGGATCGACGACAAGTGGATGAAGGAAACTGCCGCGGCCATTCAACCTGGGACTGCCGCCCTTTTTGTCCTGGTACGGAAGGTCACCGCAGATAAAGTTCTCGAAGGACTTAAGGGTGAGGGCGGCACCGTTCTGAAAACGTCGCTTGATCATACCAAGGAGGCTGCACTTCAGGCCGCCCTCGCCGGCGCTCAGGCAACGGTTTCTTCTCCGCCTTCGTGACCGACTTTTTCGCATCCCGTTGGCTGAGTGATTTTCTCTTCGGCTTTGGTGCGCTATTTGCGATCGTTAATCCGTTCGGCTTGGCCTCTGTCTTCCATGACCGAACGGCCAACTGCAAGTCACATCCGGATTCGTGCTGACGTCGGCGTGGTTGGCCCGGATCGTGACGTACCGTCCGGGCCGAAGGCCGCGCACTGTGCAGGCAGACTAGCTGCAGCTCAGCGGCAACGGTGCATAGGGGTGCAGCTCGTACCAATCATAGCAATCCGGATAGTAGCCGTAGAAGCCATAGCCGGGACGATAGCGGCCATAGTGATGAAACGCGTGCTGGCGGAGACCTCTGCCGCCGGAGGCGACATGGCCGCCGAGCCCAAAATGCTCGCCGCCGAGCCGGGGCCCGCCAAAGCCGCCTGCATGCCCGATGCCGCCGAAATGCGCGCCGCCGCCAAAGCCCATATGGCCGCCGCCAAAGCCGCCGCCAAAGCCGTGGCCGCCACCGCCAAACCCGCCGTGACCGCCGCCGCCACCACCACCGCCGCCATGCGCCGAGGCGGTGCCGATGGCCAGGGTGGAAGCAAGCGCCGCCGTTGCCAAAATCATGATTGCTCGTTTCATGGGAGATTCCTTTCGTGGCGAGCCGCCGGCCATCATTGCACCGCGCGTCCCGCATCGTGCTTCGCCAATGCTCTCGATGAGATGGCTCCTGATGACCAAGCTCGTGATGCACCAGAGGTAGGAACGGCGCGCGGCAATCCTACTAAATTCGGCTTCAGGAATGAGGGAGCTCGCTCGGGAAGGTGATCCGCGCGCGCCGCCGCGGCGCGCCAAGCGAGCGGACTGAACAGTCAGCCCGCTCGCGATCGTCCGATGTAAAGCGGCCGGTCCAGGCGCCGGGCCGGCCGCGATGTTGCGGCGGTCAGAACGCGCCTGTGCCGGGCTCGCACGGCACGTTGTTGCCGGTCCACGGCGCCGTCGCAAACGCGCCGACGCGCGGTGCCGGCACGCAGGCGCGGCCGTCCTGATAGATCGGGGCGTTCGATGCATACGTATCGGATTGCATCGCGGGCTGCCGCACAACGGCATGGTGTTCGCGCGCCATGACGGGTCCTCCGAGCAGGGCGGCTGCAACCAGACCCATCGGCAAGAGCTTGAAAGTGGTCATTCGGCTTCTCCTTTGATGACAGCAGGCCGATCAAGCCGGCTCCCCCAGGAGATGTGCGCGATCACGCCCGATCCAAATGCACGAATTGCTCACCCTGGTTCAACGGCTTGTGAGCCGCTGCAGCATCGCGACCACGATCGTGCGAAACGGCAACCTTCGTTGCCTTCGAGAGTAACGGCGAACGCATCGCTGGCATATTTCCATTACAGCGCAGCTCGAAATGGAGGCGGAATATGATCGCCACACAGTTGATCACGACAATGGCAAGACGCGTTGTCGTCCTGCTCACGCCGTTTGCGGCTAAGGCGGCCGGCTTTCTGAAAATCAATTCAGTGATGCCGGAGCCTCCGCAGCACCATCTCATTATGCAGCGCGTGGCCGATGGCAGGCGGACGCGGCACCGTGCGCTCGGAACGGGCGGGCGTTGACCATGACGTCGCAGACCGCCGGGCCCACGCCGCTCCGCCGCAGGCCGACACGCCGCGCAGAAGGTGGGACCAGGCTGATGACACGGATTCTCCTGATCGAGGACGACACTGAGACCGCCGAGGCGATCGTCGCTGAACTCGCCGAACGCAGTTTCGAGGTGCAATGGGCGTCGAGCGGCGTCGATGGTCTCGATCGGGCTCGTACCTCGCATCCCGATGCCATGATCGTCGACCGCATGCTGCCGGGAATGGACGGGCTGACTGTCGTCGAGGCGCTGCGTAACGACCAGATCAGGACCCCCGTGCTGGTCCTGAGCGCGCTCGGCGCGGTCGACGACCGCGTGCGCGGGTTGCGCATGGGAGGCGACGATTATCTTACAAAGCCGTTCGCGATCGTCGAACTGGTCGCGCGGATCGAGGCCTTGCTGCGCCGTCCGGCGGAGAGTCGCGAAACCATCCTGATCGCCGGGCCGCTGGAGCTCGATCTGATCGAGCGGACCGCCAGGCGCGGTGACCGCGAGATCGACCTGCTGCCGCGCGAATTCCGTCTGCTCGAGTACATGATGCGCCGGAGCGATCAGTTGCTGACGCGCGCGATGCTGCTCGAAGAGGTCTGGAACTACAAGTTCGTTCCGGCGACCACCAACCTGATCGACGTGCACATGGGCCGGCTCCGTCACAAGGTCGATGCTCCCGGCGAGGTGCAGCTCATCCACAACGTCCGTGGTTCCGGCTTCATTCTGCGCGCGCGCCAATAGCAAGGCGGACATCGCAGAAACTGCGGGGCAAAGATCGTAGGAACAACGAGCGCGGGGCCGATGCGTCAGATTCAATTCATCCGTTCGAACACGTTCCTGTGGGCCCTGGCGGTCGCGGCCACCCTTGCGCTGTTCGTCGTCGGATTATTCGCGTTCGTGTACCGGAAGCTCGACGACTATCTGATCGCGCGATCCGACCGCATGATCACCACGCAGATCAACTTCATGGTCGATCTGCCGCCGGATCGCCGCGATCGCGCGATTGCTGATCATCTCGAGCAGGATTCCAGGCACGTGCACTATGCCGGGCTGTTCAGCGCCAGCGGCGCGCGCCTGGCCGGCAACATCGACCGCGTGCCGAGCGAGCTCAATCTCGACGGAACGGTGCGGGGCATGCGGATCGATCCCCTGGGGACGACGGCCGTCCGCGGCCCGATCGTCAGGGCGATCGGCCGGCGCCTCGACGACGGCGATGTCCTGGTGCTGGGACGGAACGTCGATGAGACGCGCGAGATATCGAGCGTGGTGGGGCAGGCGCTTGCGCTGGGCCTGCTGCCGGCCCTCTGCCTCTGCGTGCTGGCCGGCGCGTGGCTGAGCGTCCGCGCCCAGAAGCGCGTCGAGGAGGTGAACCAGCGCGTGCAGCGGATCGTGGCCGGGGAGCTGCGCGAGCGGCTTCCGGAGGACAATGCGGACGATCCGTTCGCGCGGCTGGCCAGGATCGTCAATGGCATGCTCGACGAGATGGAGACGATGATCAACGCGCTTGCCGGCGTCGGCAACGACATCGCTCACGATCTCAGGACCCCGCTGACGCGGGCAAGGCTGGCGCTGGAGCGCGGGCGAACGCACGCGGCCACGCTGGAGCAGCTCCAGGAGGTCACGGACAAGGCAATCGCCGGCATCGACCAGTCGCTGGCGATCATCACCGCGTTGCTGCGCCTGACCGAGATCGAGAACAACCGTCGCACGGCCGGCTTCGGCAACGTCGCGCTGGACGAGATCCTGCGCGAGGTGTGCGACGTCTACGAGCCGATCGCCGAGGACAAGGGCATTGCGCTTGGCGTCCTCATCGGTCGCCGCGTGCAGGTGTGGGGCGATCGGGACCTGCTGTTCGAGGCGATCGCCAACCTCGTGGACAACGCCGTCAAGTTCGCACCATCGGGCGGACGGGTGAAGCTCGAGCTCGAATCGGACGACAGGACGGCGCTCGTGCGCGTGAGCGACAGCGGGCCCGGTATCAGCGAGCAGGAGCGCGAAGCGGTGCTGCGGCGGTTCTACCGCTCCGACAAGATCCGCAACACGCCGGGAGTTGGGCTCGGGCTGAGCCTGGTGGCCGCCATCGTTAAGCTGCATGGCTTTCGGCTGATCATCGGTCCGGCTCCCGGAGGGCGGATCGAGATTCTGGCCTGGACCGCAAGGGAGGGCAAAGGCCGCCGCGTGCCGGTCTCGGAGCTTGGGTCACGCAAGCGCGAACCGGATGTGATGACCAGCATGACGCGCGACGCACTCGATGCCTGGACATGTCGGATGTCTGAAACTGAATTCAAGTTTGTGACGCCCAGTTTAGTGGCCTGCACGCCCGTAAGCCTCCTAAAACCGGCCAGCCGTTTCGCAATGAGGGAGCAATAGATGCAGATCAGTCACGAGATCGCGAGGAATGATGCCGTAGCTGCGCCGGACCTGTCCGCGCCGGCGCCGTTTCTCAGCGCGTATGCGATGGCCATCAAGCGCTACGAATTTCTCGAGCCCGGACAGGAGCAGCAGCTCGCACGCCGCTGGCAGGAGACGCGGGACCGGAGCGCAGCGAATGCGCTCGTCACCAGTCATTTGCGGATCGCGGCCAAGGTGGCACGAGGCTACAAGGGATACGGACTTTCGCTGGTCGATCTGATCGCCGAAGCCAATCTCGGTCTGGTGATCGCCGCCTCACGCTTCGAACCCGACCGCGGCGCGCGGTTCTCCACCTATGCAGTGCCGTGGATCAAGGCCTCCATTCACGCCTACATCCTGCGGTCCTGGTCGCTGGTCAAGATCGGCACGACAGCGGCGCAAAAGAAGCTGTTTTTCAGGCTTCGCGGCGAGATGAGGAAAGCCATGGGCGGCGCGATGGCGCAGCTCACGCCGGACGTTGCCACAGTGATCGCGGAGAAGCTCGACGTCACCGTGCGCGAGGTGATCGAGATGGATTCGCGCCTCAACGGCGACATGTCGCTGAATGCGCGGGTCGGTGGCGATGAGCACGGCGCCGAGTGGGAAACGCTGCTGGTCGATGAGACCGTCGACGCGGAGACGGTTCTGGCCGATCGCGAGCAGACGGAGCGCCGAACCAGCGCCCTGCGTGCTGCGCTGGGCGGGCTCACGGCGCGCGAACGCCACATTCTGGAAGCGAGGCGGCTGGCGGACCACCCCGTCACGCTCGATCAGCTCGGATTCGAGCTGTCGATCTCCAGTGAGCGCGTCAGGCAGATCGAGATCCGCGCTTTTGCCAAGGTCAGGCGCGCCGTCATCCTCGCCGCGCGGGACGCGGCACGCGGCGATGAACGGCGAGGCGAAGCATTGTCGCCTCCGGCGCGAGGTGCCCGCGCAGTCGCGGCGAATATCCCGGCATCGATCCCATGAACTCGTTTTCATTTGAACGGATGTCCGCCCGCCCTCATCTGTCCCCCGATCCGGCACAACTCGCTCCAGGCAGACCATCATGGGAATTGTTCGATTCGCGCTGCGGTTTCCGCACACATTCTACGTGCTTGCGGCGCTGATCCTGTTTCTCGGCGGCATCGCGATCTGGTCGATGCCAACGGACGTCTTCCCGCAGATCCGTATCCCCGTCGTCACGGTAATCTGGAGCTACACCGGCCTCTCGACGCCGGAGATGGAGCAGCGTGTCAGCACCTACAGCCAATACTCGATCAGCGCCAATGTCAGCGGCATCAAGAACATCGAGGCGCAGACGCTCAACGGCCTGTCGGTTCAGAAGATCTACTTCCAGCCCGACGTCAATCTCGATCTGGCGATCTCGCAAATCGTCTCGGCGACCAACGCCATCCGCGCCCTGATGCCGCCCGGCATTCAGCCGCCGATCATCGTGCAGTTCAACGCCTCGAGCGTGCCGGTGCTCCAGCTCAGCCTCGAATCCAACAGCCTCAACGAGCAGCAACTTTATGATTTCGGCATCTATCGGGTTCGCCAGCAATTGGCTCCCGTTCCCGGCGTGACGCTGCCGACGCCCGCCGGCGGCAAGTACCGTCAGATCATGGTCGACATCGATCCGAACAAGCTCTTGTCGCGCGGGCTGACGCCGCTCGACATCGTCAATGCTGTGAACACCCAGAATCTGACGCTGCCGACCGGCACGACGAAGATAGGCGACACCCAGTATACCGTACGGACCAACGCGACGCCGGCGTCGGTCAAGGACCTCAACATGATCCCGGTCAAGTTCGCAAATGGTGCCACGATCTTCCTGAAAGACGTGGCTCAGGTCCGGGACGGCTCCCAGGTGCAGCAGAACATCGTGCGCGAGGACGGCCACCGCGCCGTCCTGCTCAGCGTGATCAAGAACGGCGATGCCTCCACGCTCGCCGTCGTCAATGGCGTGAAGAAGGCCCTCAAATCGATTCGTGCGTCGGCGCCTGCGGGGCTCAAGATCAACGAGCTGTTCGATCAATCGGTCTTCGTCACCCATTCCGTCAATGGCGTGCTGCGCGAGGGTGCGATCGCGGCCGGGCTCACGGCGCTGATGATCCTGATGTTTCTGGGATCGTGGCGCTCCACACTCGTCGTCCTGATCTCGATCCCGCTCGCGATGCTGTCCTCGCTGGTCGTCCTGTATTTCCTCGGCGAGACCCTGAACACGATGACGCTCGGCGGGCTCGCGCTCGCGGTCGGTATCCTGGTCGACGATTCCACGGTGACGATCGAGAACACGTACCGGCTCTGGACCGAAGAGGGCATGCCGTTGCCGGACGCGACGTTGCATGGGGCAGCCGAGATCGCGGTGCCGACGCTGGTCTCCACTCTCGCCATCAGTTGCGTGTTCACCTCGGTCGTATTCCTGGAGGGACCGGCCAAATACCTCTTCACGCCGCTCGGCCTCGCGGTGGTGTTCGCGATGCTGGCGTCATACGGGTTGTCGCGGACGCTCACGCCGATCACCATCGGCCTGCTGCTGAAAGGCGAGCGGCGTCACGGCGGGGGCGAAAGCCCTTCGGGTCTCTTTGCGCGCGCCTCGGCTGCGTTCGAGCGCGGTTTCGAACGGCTGCGCAACGGCTATTCCGATCTCCTGTTGACGTTGCTCCGGCGCCGCGCCGTCGTGCCCGTCGTCGCGGTGCTGGTGCTGGCGCTCGGGGCCACCATGTTCGTCTATGTCGGCCGCGATTTCTATCCTCTGATCGACGGCGGCCAGATCCAGCTCCACGTTCGCGCACCCGCGGGTACCCGCATCGAGAAGACGGAAGCGATCTTCCAGGCGGTCGAGGACAAAATTCGCGAGGTCATTCCGGAAAGCGACCGGGCGCTGATCGTCGACAATATCGGGCTTCCGGCACGCGCCTACAATCTCGCATTCACGGACGGCTCGACGATAGGAGGGAATGACGGCACCATCCTCGTGTCGTTGAAGGACGGGCACAAGCCGACCGCGGACTATGTCAGGAAGCTGCGCCAGGTGCTGCCATCGGCATTCCCCGAGGACACCTTCTATTTCCAGGCGGCCGATATCGTCACGCAGATCCTGAACTTCGGTCTTCCGGCGCAGATCGATGTTCGCACGGTCGGCTACGGTACCAACAATCTGGCCGTGGCGAAAGAGCTTCAGAAGAGGCTGGCGGTGATCCCGGGCGTCGTCGATGCCCATCTCCAGCAGGAAGTCGATGCTCCCGCGTTCTACGCCGACATCGACCGTACAAGGGCCGCGCAACTCGGCCTCAATGCCAGCACGGTTGCGACCAATATCAATGTGAGCCTCAGCTCGTCCGCGCAGGTCTCGCCGAATTTCTGGACCGATCCGACCTCGGGTATTCCTTATTACCTCGCTGTGCAGACACCGGAGTACAAGGCGAATTCGCTGAACGCGCTGGGGAACACACCGGTGTCGGCGTCGCTCGCGGCAAGCGGGCAGACGGTGCCGGGCCTTCTCAGCAATGTCGCGACCTTCAAGCGCGGGACCGTTCCCACCAATTCGAACCAGGCCAATGTCCAGCCGGTGTTCGACGTCTATGCGAGCGTGCAGGGACGCGATCTCGGCAGCGTCGCGGCCGATATCAACAAGGTCACCTCCACGCTGCAGAAGCAGCTCCAGCCCGGCAATTCGATCGAGGTTCTGGGCCAGATCCAGAGCATGCATCAGTCGTTCCGCGATCTCGGAATCGGACTGCTGTTCGCGGCCATTTTGGTGTACCTGCTGATGGTCGTGAACTACCAGAACTTCGGTGATCCCTTCGTCGTCATCCTGGCGCTGCCGGCAACGTTCTGCGGCATCGTGACGATGCTGTTCATCACGGGAACGACGCTGAACGTGCCGTCCTTGATGGGGGCGATCATGGCGGTCGGCGTCGCCTCCGCGAATTCCATCCTGCTGGTGACGTTCGCGCGCGATGAGCAGTTGAAGGGGCACTCCGCATTCCAGGCGGCGCTGAGCGCGGGCCGCACCAGGATCCGTCCCGTCCTGATGACCGCCGCCGCGATGATCGTCGGCATGATCCCGATGGCGATCGGAGCCCCGGGCGGGGAGCAGAACGCGGCGCTCGCACGGGCCGTCATCGGCGGGCTGCTGTTCGCGACCCCGACGACATTGCTGATCGTGCCGTATCTGTTCGCCATGCTGCGCAGCCGTAACGATGGCAGGCCTCATCACGGCGTATTCGAGGAGCAACCGGAATGAGTGACGTTCGCGTACGGACCAATGATGAGAAGACGGGAGGCCGGCCGGATGCGGAGAGCTTGCGGATCGTGGAGCTGCCCGGCAAGGAGGCGCGATCGGGACGCCGTTACGGTGGTTGGCTGCTCGGAGGAGGCGCATTTCTGTTGCTTGTAGGCGGGCTCGGCATCGGCGGCTGGCGGCACTATCAGGCCGCGCGCGAGGTCGCCGCAGTGGCAGAACAGGTCAGAACCGCCGTTCCCGATGTTCGAGTGGCGACGGTCCGCCCCAGCGGCGACATCATGAAGGTCAGCTTGCCGGCGACGACGACTGCCTTCGAGGCGGCGAACATCTTCGCGCGGACCAGCGGCTATATCGAGAAGCGCTACGCGGATATCGGCGATCATGTGAAGAAGGGCGATCTCCTCGCCGACATCACCGCCCCGGAGCTCGACCAGCAGATCGCGCAGGCGCAAGCGACGCTTGCCCAGAACCAGGCGGCGCTTCAGCAGGCGCAAGCAAGCCGGGAGCTCGCCGACGTCACCAATGCGCGCGACAGCAATCTCGTCAAGCGAGGCTGGTTGACGGCGCAGCAGGGCGACAACGACCGTCTCACCCTGCGTGCGCAGCAGGCGGCCGTAGGCGTCGCCCAATCCAACATCACGGCGCAGCAGGCCCAGATCAAGGTTCTCCAGCAGGAGAAGTCCTATCAGCGTGTGGTGGCGCCGTTCGACGGCGTGATTACGCAACGCAACGTGGACAATGGCAGCCTGGTGCAGGCCGGATCGACCTTCATGTTCACGCTGATGCATCCCAACGTGATCCGAACGCAGGTCTTCGTGCCGCAGGACGAAGCCTTTGGAGTCGCACCGGGCGTCGATGCCGACATCCGCGTCCCAGAGATTCCGGGCCGGACATTTCCGGGCAAGGTCACGCGGATCGCGACCGCGTTGCAGCCGGGAAGCCGAACGCTGCTGACCGAGATCGACGTGCCAAATCCGGACGGTTTGCTCAGTCCCGGTATCTATTGCACGGTCGAATTATCGATCCCGCGCAAGACGCCGTCGATGGTCATCCCGTCGGATGCGCTCGTCTTCGACCAGAACGGCCTTCATGTCGCGCTCGTGCGCAACGGCACCGTTCATTTGCAGCAGGTTTCGATCGCTCGGGATTTCGGCACCACGGTTGAGGTACGTGAAGGCGTGCAGCCCGGCGACCAGGTCGTACTCAATCCGGCGGTGAACTTGGCGGAGGGTAGCAAGGTCACCATTCGCAAGGTCGAAGTGAGCTAGGGACGCGGCGATGAAACGGATCGTTTTCGTAGCGGTGCTCGCTCTGCTGCTGCTCGGCGGCACCCCGATCCAGGCACAGGTGGCGACGACCGGCAGCACGGCGATGGACCTTCCGACGGTGCCCGGTGCGATCGTGATCTCGCCGTTGAATAGTCCTGGTCCGTTTTCCGCAACGACCGAGCCAAACGCGCCCGACACGACGCTCGCGCCCGTTCCGCTCGCCTCCGATCCGACGACGCCGGGGACGGTGGTCGTCTGCGCTCCGCCATCGACGTCCCCGATGCCGGTGCCGGCGACCCCGATCGTAACGAGCCCGGGCTTGTCGACGTCAGGCAGCGCCGCTCCGATATTGCCGGTCTTAGGACAGACCGGCAGCTCCACCGGTACCATTCCCGCAGCTGCGCCGGCAGGAACGGGCGCGACCGTCGCATGCAGCTCAACGCCGGGGGGGCAGCTGGCGGGTGCTGCGTCATTGCCGCTGTCGATCCCGCAGGTGCCGGCGAACCCCGCACCGGGTACGATTCCGGCGGACGTTAGCGGTGCCGGCGGCACCGGCATTGATCCAAACGCCGTCGTGCCCAGCCCGAACAGCTCTGCCTGCACGGAAGGGGTGTCGATGACTTTGGCGTCGCCTGCGACGATGTTGCCGGCCAATGCTTCAGGGGCAGCGCCGACGCCGGGCGTATCGCCGATCCTGCCACCGGGATGCTGAAAGTCTGCCTCTCATGTTGTCCGGCGTAGCTTGCGCATCTCGGTATCCGGCGGGAGCATGGTGTCGCCGTCCCGATATTTCCAGTCCACCATGACGGGCTTGCCATCCTTGACCGTGGTACGGCCGACGAACGTTCCGAGAGTGCTCTGTCTGATGGTCGATGGAGCGCCAGATGGCCGGTCCAAACGGCGTTTCAAACCCGCGTTGTCGGCTATTCGTTTCCGACCGGCTGCTGTGCGGCCTATTATCCGGAGACCAATCCACTAGAGCCTTTCATTGCTTAATTGAATCGGAGGGGATTCCGGTTTTTGGCGGATTGTGATTCAAGATGCTGACTGGATTGGAGGCCAGCATCGCATGACCCGACCTCTTTCCCTGGATCTTCGCGAGCGTGTGGTGGCTGCGGTTTTGGCGGGCGAGAGCTGCCGGTCTGTGGCGGAACGGTTTGGTGTTGCGGTCTCGTCGGTTGTGAAGTGGTCACAGCGGCAGCGGGCGACCGGCTCGGTTGTGCCTGGCAAGATGGGCGGTCACCGCAAGCCTGTGCTCGATCCGCACCGCGCCTTCATCGTCGAGCGGATCACTCAAACGCCGCACCTGACGCTGCATGGTCTGAAGGCGGAACTGGCAGCCCGTGGGGTCAAGGTCTCACACAACGCGGTCTGGCTGTTCCTGCGCCGGGAAGGGCTGCGGTTCAAAAAAAACACTGTTCGCCCTCGAACAGGCTCGCGCCGACGTCTCGCGTAGGCGCCAGCGTTGGCGATCCTGGCAGGCCGGACTTGATCCGGGCCGGCTCGTCTTCATCGATGAGACCTGGATCAAGACCAACATGGCCCCTTTGCGGGGCTGGGGCCCCAAAGGGGCACGCCTGCGCGGCTTCGCCCCACACGGTCACTGGCGTACCCTCACATTCCTCGGCGCGCTCCGCCATGACCAACTCACGGCACCCTGCGTCTTCGACGGCCCGATCAACGGCGAATGCTTCCGCGCTTATGTGAAGCACCTTCTCCTGCCAACCCTGCGCGAAGGCGACATCGTCATTCTCGACAATCTCGGAAGCCACAAGTCCAAAGCTGTCAGGCAGATGATCCAGGCTGCTGGCGCCAGGCTCTGGTACCTGCCGCCATACTCGCCCGACCTCAACCCGATCGAACAGGCCTTCTCCAAGATCAAACACTGGATGCGGCAAGCTCAGAAGCGCACCATCGAGGACACTTGGCGCCACATCGGTCACCTCGTCCACGACATCCAGCCTCGCGAATGCGCCAACTACTTCGCCAACGCCGGTTACGCTTCAGTCAAAATGTGAAACGCTCTA
>NZ_JANADO010000002.1:300000-441151 GCF_024199845.1 Bradyrhizobium sp. CCGB12
CGGTGACCAGGCGGAGGGCTGCCAATCCTTGGCTCCGGGTGCGGTGGGGCAGATGTTCTCAACGGTCTTGCCGACCACGGGCGTCTTTTCCTCATTGGGGATGATCTTGCCGGTCTTGAGGTCGACACCCTTATAGGCATTCACGAACTCATAGGCGTCCGCCGAGATCACTTCGCCGGTGGCGCGGTCCATGACGTACATGTAGCCGTTGCGGCCGGGGTGGATCAGCACCTTGCGCGGCTGGCCATTCAGCTCGAGGTCGACCAGCACGTTCTCGTTGACCTCGTCATGGTCGAACAGATCGTGCGGGTTGACCTGATAGGCCCATTTCGCATGCCCATTGTCGGGATTGCGGGCGAAGATGGTAGTGCTCCAAAGATTGTCGCCGCTGCGCTGGTTGGCATTCCACGGACTGGGATTTGCGGTACCGTAATAAATTAGATTGAGCTCGGCATCGTAGGAGATCCATCCCCACATGGTGCCGCCGCCGACCTGCCAACGGCCGGCAGGCCAGCTCTTGACGCCGAGATCCGTGCCCTTGAGGTTGTCGTAAAAGGGCTTGAAGTCGTCTCCGATCAGCACGTCCTTGTCGGGGCCGGTAGCATAGGCGCGCCAAGCGATGGCACCGGTGTTCTCATCGAGCGCGGTGACCCAGCCGCGTACGCCCATCTCGCCGCCGCTGTTGCCGATGAGAACCTTGCCCTTTACGACCACCGGCGCCATCGTGATGGTCTCGCCCTTATTGATCTCGCCGAGCTTCGTATGCCAGAGCTCCTTGCCCGTCTTGGCGTCGAGTGCGACCGAGTGATTGTCGAGCGTGTTGAGGAACACCTTGCCGTTGTCGAAGGCGAGCCCACGATTGACGACGTCGCAGCAGGCAACGCCGGCAGCCGCGGGCTCTGGCTTCGGCGCATACGACCATTTCAATTCGCCGGTGGTGGCGTCCAGCGCGAATACACGGTTGGGATAGGGGCCGGCATAGGGACCGACCACATACATGGTCCCGTCGACAACGAGAGGAGCTGCCTCCTGACCACGATCGGCTCCAACCGAAAACGTCCAGGCGAGTTGGAGGCGCGAGGCGTTGCTTGCGTTGATCTGGTCGAGATCGCTGTAACGCGTGTTGGCGTAGTCGCGTGCAGCCATCGGCCACTGGCTGGGATCTTTCATGCGGCTGGCGAGATCAGTTTGCGCAAAACCGGGCGAGAACAATGCCCAGCTGCCGCAGAGCACGCTCATCGTTCCCCACAGCAACCGCTTGAGGCCGAGCCTTAACATAAGTGAAGATCTCCACGGCATTTGGTGAGGCCGCGCCGCGTTGCAGGCCCGTTTGCGAACGTACAAGCGTTGCGCTCTGGCTTGGTTCCAAAGCTCTGCCGAGCCTCAGGTCGCTATCTCACGACGTTCCCCGAGACGCCGGCACCTAGATCGACGGCAATCTGGTCCTCCTTGCCGTCGCATTTGGGATGGCCAAATCCTGACGGACTTTTGCCATCCGGCCCGATGTCGTAGATGATGGCGTCCTTCATGTTGGGGCTGACGCCGGCGGGAACGTGATCGAGGCCGAGAAAGTGGCGCACGCGCCAGGCAACGTTGTGATCCGCGCAGGAGCTGTCGCCACTGACGCCGAGCGCACCGGCGATGCCGTTGCCGTCATAGAGCGCCAGCCCGCCGCCGAATACGATCACGCCGCCGACGGGCTTGCCGACCATCGGATCATGTGCAGTTCCGAATTCATCCGGCGTGCCCGCATAAAGGATTTCCGGGGACGGGGGATTGCTCAGTGCGGCCCCGAACAGAAATCCACCCGGCTGGGCGCCCGCGTAAAGATTGGCCGTCGCCATCGCCTTGTTCTTCAGGCTGAAGGCATTTGCCGTGTTGGCCTTCTCGGCCGCGATCGCGCGGCTGCCGAGCCATTGGTCATCGACCTTGCTGCCGCTGTAAGCAACCGCGCAGACGACGCCCTGCCGATTCACGACCGCTGCCCACTCGTTGTTGTCCAGTCCGCCGTTGCTGGGTCCACCGCCGGGCTTGACGCTTTTCTTGAGGATGTCGGCGAGTTGATCATGGTCGACCGGACACGACATTCCCGCGCGCGGTTGATCTTGTGCGATCCCGCCTTGCGGCGCAAAAGCCGCCGCGAGGATGCCAGCCGCGATGGCGGTTCGTTTGCTCATATGGCCTCCACCGAAATTGTCGAACTCAGCAGGCGAACGTTGCATCAAACCGGCGGTTCCTATGTTCCTCGCGAGCGGGTAGATTCGTCAATTGGCGTGCCGAACCGCCGGGAGGTGGGCGTGCGCATCGAACGCCGTCAGCCACCGATAAGCGAAGAACAACGCCGCACCGGTGTAGAGCATGCCCATCGGCACCCACATCAGGATCCCGGCGAGCTGTTGATCCTCGAGCGGCGAAAGATCGAACTCGCCGGCGAGAGCGCCCTGACCCGGGATCCATATGCGAGTTGACAAGGTCAGCAGCGCCCCCAGTACACCGGAATGAAGGCCAGTGACGAACAGGCACGCAATCGCGATGCCGTCGCGAAGCCGCACGCTGCGCCCTACGCCGCGGCCATGCAGGAGCACCCACCAGAACAACAACGCGGTGGCAAAGAAGCTGACATGCTGGAGGCGATGCATGGCGGTGTCCTGGAGCGCCCATATATAGAGAGGCGGCGCATGCCAGGCCCAGAGCGCCAGGCCGTGCAGGGCCGTTGCACTGAGAGGATGGCTGACGAGCGCCCATGGCCGCGCCAGGATAGGCAGATTGAGACATCCGCCCGCAGCCGGACGCAACGAGGAGGGCAGGCTCCACATCAACGGCCCGTTAATCCGGGCGAAGGCCATCAGCGGGGCCCCGACAACCATGAGCAGCCCGTGCTCGATCATGTGCGCGGTGAAGAGGCGCTCGCCGAGCCAATGAAGCGGCGAGGTGAGGGCAAGCGCGACGACCAGCCATCCTGTCCAGAACGCGCCGACTTGGTGGAAGCTGACGCCCCGACCGCCGCCGGCGTGGTGCCAGAGCCGCTGCGTGCCGATGTAGAAGCCGATTCCGACGATATAAAGCGGCGCCAAAAGCCAGGGATCGAAGCTCCAGAGCGATCCGGGATCGACGTCCGAGATGCCATGTGCCATCACCGGCCCTGCAAGCAGGCCAAGCACCATTATCGCTATGCTCAGCGCAGGCATGGGCTGATCATCAGCGACGCCGCAAGCTGGTTCGCGATCGCTAGCGCGAACAGCACGCCGGAGCCGACGCCGAGCCATGCCATGAAGGTCCGCGGGCCACCCCCTTGCGCATCGGCCCATTCCGCCCCCGCGCCGCGACGGACCGCGTGCGCCGATATTGCCGTGCCCACGAGTGCGACGACGATCAAAACGGCGCTCATAATCGTGCCGCTCAGCCTTGTCGTCTCGCATGAGAAATGGTCGATCGCATAGACCCCTTGCAGGTTAATGCCCCACGCGATCGGTCCGAGCGCGATGCCCGCCCAATAAAGCAGTCTCGTTTGTCCCTCGGTCGCAATCACAGGCGCGGTACCCAGTCGAGCAGGACATAGAGCGGTAGCCAGGCCAGCACGACGAAATTCCAGTAGAACACGTTGTCGGTGACGTCGCTGAACCGGCGCGGCTTGGCATGGCGTGTGAACATCAGCACTGTCAGCACCACCGTGTCGCCGAGATCGGTGGCAAGATGGGTCGTGTGCAGGCCCAGAATGAGCCAAACAATCGATCCGTAGGCGGAATTGTCCCAGCGCGTGTTGAGATGGGCAAACTCGAAACCGCGCAAGACGAGCAGGGCGATTCCGATCAGCGCCATCACGATGAGGCCGACTCGCACCTTTGCAAGATCCTGCCGGTGTGCGGCGCGATTCGTGACCTCGTTCGGGATGATGCTCAGAAGGTAGATCACGGTCTCGGCGGTCCCAGGCCAGAGATCGGGCGGCGCAGCTCCGATCGGCCAGTTCGGGTTGACGGCATAGAGATACAGATAGGCACCGATCGCGATGGCGAAGCCCATGCCTTCAAGCGCAATGAAGCCCATCGCTCCCCACCACGGACCGCTCCGCGGGCCGTATCCGTAGGTCGGCAAGTCGGCGACGTTGCGGACGATGGTCTGTCTCACTCCTCGTTCTCCTTGCTGCCGCCGGGCCAGAACCAGCCGATCAAGGCAACTGCCATCGGTGGCGTGCCCCAGAGCACAGCCCAGGGCGTGAAGATCGAGCCAATGAAGAACACGGTGGTGGCGATCGCCGTGAGCAGCGGCCAGATGCTGGGTTCAGGAGACGCTTCGCGGACTTGTGGATCAGCTTCCGCCAGCGTGGTCAAAAGGACTTCGCGTCGCTCCAGGCTGAGGCCTACGACGACGGGCAGGCTCTCGTTATCGGCCCACAATGGATCACGGTGCTTGACGACTGGAATGCGATCGAAGTTCTGCGGCGCGGGCGGCGACGTGGTTGCCCATTCCAGCGTCGAGGCATCCCAGGGATTGTTGCCCGCGAGAGCGCCGCTTCGCAGGCTGAGAATCGCATTGGCAAGCAGGAGCGCGAAGCTTATCGCGAAAATCGCCGCGCCACCGCTGGACAGAAGGTTCAGGTGAGCCCAATCCATCTCGGCGGTGTAGGTGTAGACGCGCCGCGGCATCCCGATCAGACCGAGAATGTGCATCGGGAAGAACGCGACATTGAAGCCGACAAAGGCGAGCCAAAAGTTCCAGCGACCGAGCGTCTCGCTCAGCATCCGGCCGGTGATCTTGGGAAACCAATAGTAAACCGCGCCGATGAGCGGGAATACGGCGCCGCCGATCAGAACGTAGTGGAAGTGGGCGACGACGAAATAGGTGTCGTGGACCTGGGTGTCGATCGGGACCGACGCGACCATCACGCCGGACAATCCGCCAAGCACGAAGATGACGATGAAGCCGATCACGAACAGGAGCGGCGTGCGGTAGACAGGGCGGCCATCCCAGAGCGTCGCCAGCCAGCAGAAAATCTGCAGCCCGCTGGGCACGGCGATCAGCATACTGGACGCCGTGAATAGGCCGGCGCCGAGTTGCGGCAGACCGGTCACGAACATGTGGTGGACCCATAGGCCGAAAGACAAAAAGCCCGTCGCGATCAGCGAGAGAATGACGACGGGGTAGCCGACCACCGGTCGGCGCGCGAATGTAGCGAGGATCGCCGAGACCATGCCCGTGCCGGGGATGAAGATGATGTAGACCTCGGGATGTCCGAAGAACCAGAACAGATGCTGCCAGAGCAGGGGATGGCCGCCCGAGGAAGAGTCGTAGAAGCGCGTGTTAACGAGACGGTCCAGGATCAGCGACGTCGATGCGACCATAATCGACGGCATCGCGAACATCACCAGGAAGGCAGTCACCAGCATAGCCCAGACGAAGAGGGGAATGCGGTCAAGCGTCATGCCGGGCGCGCGCAGCTTGAACACGGTCACGACGATCTCCACGGCGACCGCGAGCGCAGCGACTTCCGTAAAGGTGATCATCTGCGCCCAGACGTCTGGGCGCTTCGTCGGCGTGTACTGCAACGACGACAGCGGGACGTAGGCAAACCAGCCGACATCGGGCCCGACATTGAGCATGAAGGAAATCCAGAGGAAGCAGCCACCGAACAGAAAGATCCAATAGCTGAACGCATTCAGGCGCGGAAAGGCGATATTTCGCGTTCCGACCATCAGTGGTACCAGGTAGACGGCGAATGCCTCCATGACCGGCACGGCGAACAGGAACATCATCGTCGAGCCGTGCATCGTGAAGATCTGGTTGTACTTGTCGGGCGAGAGGAACGTCTGTTCGGGGCCGGCGAGCTGAACCCGCATCAGGATCGCAAGGACGCCGCCCAGCAGCAGGAAGACGAAGGCGGTGACAATGTAGCGCCGTCCCACCACCTTGTGGTCGACCGACATCAGAGCGCCGAGAAACCCGGATGGCGTTCGCCAGAGGCTCTCGAGCCGGGTCGAAAGCTGCAGGCCATTCAGTGCATCGTCGCGCAACTCGCGCTTGTCAGCGGTGACGCTCACTTGAGCTGCTCCAGATAATGAAGGATCGCGATGAGCTCACCCGATTGCAGCGGCATCTTCGGCATGTAATTGCCGGGCTTGATGTGCTGGGGATCGGCGATCCAGGCGCCGAGCGTGGCCGGCGTCAGCGGCAGCGTGCCGGCGGCAATCGTGGTCCGGCTTCCGACATGGGTCAGGTCGGGGCCCAGCTGCCCGCCGGCGAGCGTGCCACGAATATTGTGGCACAGCGCACATCCTCTTGCGCGGAACAGTTGCTCGCCCTGCTTGCCGAGCTGGTCAGTCGGAATGTTCGCGTTCTGGTTCTCGTGGTCGCGCCAGCGGCCGAACTCATCCGGCGGCAAGGCGAGCACGGCAAAGGCCATGTGCGCATGCTGAAGACCGCAGAATTCGGCGCACTGGCCGCGATAAACCCCGGCGTTCCTCGCCGTGAATTGAAGTTCGTTCTTCTGCCCGGTGATGAGGTCCATCTTGCCTGTCAGGCTCGGCACCCAGAAGCTGTGAATCACGTCGGCGGATTCCAGCTCGACTTTGACCGGCTGGCCGGCAGGAATCCGGATTTCGTTGGCGGTCACGAAGCTCCGATCGGGGCTATCGTCCTCGTAGCGGACTTCCCACCACCATTGATGGCCGATGACCTTCAGCGTGAGGGCATGCTCGTCCTTGGCGAACACGGTGCGCTGTCCGGCATAGCTGACGATGGAAAGTCCGAGCACGATCACGAGAGTCGCCAGCCCCAGCCCGAGCACCACGCGTCCTGTGGCTCGCTCGAAGGGGATGTGCAACCCGAGCGGCTGATCCCCAGCACGCTTGCGGCGTAACATCCCTATGATCAGAACGATCACCACCGCGACCCAGACAACGGCGGCAATCACCAGAAAGATGAAGAAGGTTCGAAGAATCTCGTCCGACTGGAGTCCCTGCGGGTCGAGCGCAGACTGCCGGCCCGCACAAGCGGCCAGCGGCAACATCGCAGATGGCACCAGAGCCGTTCGCATCCGGACAGGCATCGATGATCGCCGTGCTCCCGTGTGGGAGGCCGAACGGGTCAAACCTTTGAAGGTTCCTATTGCGCGGCCGGTCCCACGAGTCAGAAGGGCCATCCCCTGGCTGCGATGAAGATTGCCCCGTCAGCCACGGCCATCAGGAGCAAGACAAGAAATACGGCAATCATCGCTCCGGGCTGGGCGATCGCGCGAAGGTCTTCGAACATATATCATCCTCCTCGTTCGATCAGCTTGCCATTAGCTTTTGTGGATTCTCGCGGCATTGCGCCGCTTCGGTGTTCGGGACAAGCAAGCACCGATGAACAAAAGGCCACAGCAATGTGGCGGAGACGTTTCCCAAAAGCCTGCCAGCGCCGCTATTGCCCATTTGTGCGCTCCCGCCAGATATTCGGGCAATACGAGCATGCTGCCGTGGTTCCTAATCTCAGGAACGCATCGGCGGACGTCAGGAGAGAAGCTGTGAAACAGAATTGGGGTGATCTCGGATACGCATGGGCTCCTACGGCCGGACGTGGAGCGTTGCTTAAACGGTGTCATTCATGCCGGCGATATCGGTGCCGAGCACGTGCTCGACGCGCTACGCACGATTGCGCCTGTCACTGCGGTTCGGGGGACGCTTCAGCTTCCGATCACATTGGTACGCTTGATCTCGGCAATAGCGCCGGACTGCGACCCGCCGTGCACACGTGGTTAGTCTTTGCGCGGATCGTCCAGCGCGTATGGCGCAATGATCGAACTTTCCTCAAAAAGGTGGTCGACGCATCTCGGCGCGGGCGGCGCTGCCACCAGAGGAACCATGGCTGCGGCGTTCGTTCCTCCACCCATTGCAGATACCCGATAGGCAGGAGCAATTCGCCGGTTGCCGTTTCGGCTGTAAATGCCGAGCTGCGCATGATGCTGATCCCGACCAGGCGCAAGCGCAGTGGAGTGTCCTGAAGGCTCAATGACAAGGCCGCACCGGATGGCCGCGCTCGAGGCCTACGAGGCGCGATCGCAAGCCGCGCATTGGGTGCCTTCAAGCATAGGGACGTAAAGGCGAACGCAAGGAGACCATGAAGGTCGCCGTCTTTCCAACGGTGCATGGTCGGGAGCACTGGTGGCTGAGAAGGGAGAGCGCGAAGCGATCTGGGCCTCGGCCGAGAGGGCGGCGGGCCTGGCGCACAGGGCCGAACTGCGACGGCTATCGTCCGCTTGGCCGCGCTGGCGGAGTGGAAGCCGTCCGCGCTGCGTAGCGGATGAGCGCGGCTATGTCCAGACTACCGACGCACGTGCCGGACCCCGTCTCCGTCTGTGGCCAGTCCTGCGGCCGCATGTCCAGGAAGGCTGCTCGCCATCTCTGGGCCATCGCAGTTTCAGACAGGTCGAAGAACTTTTCCGGTCCTGCTTCTTCCAGACCCGGTCGGTAGCTCAGGAGATAGATCTCCTCTTCGTGGACCAGCCTTGCAGCTCGGCGCGAAGCTGGCGAACTTCCAGGGCGTGGTGGAGTCGCTGGAATGTCTCGTTGCCAAAGGTCCAGGTCGCTCTTGCGTTCAGCCGCAGCGTCGAGGCCGTCAGGGACTCGGCCGTCTCGTGCAAAGAGATCGATGACATAAAGCCGCAGCGGTAATCGACTTTCGAGGACCGGTTCAAATGGCGCGTTCAGGGAGAAGCCGACATCGCCGAGCCACCGCCCGTCACTTGCACCGGTGCGAACTCGGGAAGAAAACCGCAACTGGATGTGATCCATGTCGATCCGCTCCGATAACGAGTCGAAGAGCACGGCGTTTCCGCTTTCGAGGTCCGTGGCACAGATGGTGATGCGCGGATCACCGGTATTCAGACGCTCGAAATCGATCAGGTGCCGCAAGCGTTCGCGCGGTGGACCGAGATCGTACGGCCGCCGAACTGAGGCGTCGGCATCGGAAGCCTCGGATGGAAGAAGCCAGCATGGCCCAACAGGCGCGTGTTTATCGAGCTCAGCCACGCGAATGGGTGGCGGCTAGCGCTCGGCGGTAGAGAGGATACGCCCGCACCATGCCAGTAGTTGCGTAAGTTCTGGATTCGATTCGGTTCTGGGTGCCGACGAGCCGGTCACCCAATCGATGGACGGCCCACAAGAAACGAGGGCCTCGAATGCCCCGCCCTGATAGGCCCCCAGGCCGAGACCGCCGGAGAAAACGACAGCGTCGAGGGACCGGTCCGAATGCCATTACGTCGTTCACCGAGCACAAGCCAGCCTAAGCAAACAGCGATCGGTTCCTGGGGTTGTCATCGATAACCCTGTACCGGCGGGCATAAGCGGAATGAGGATTGATGCCGCGATAGGCGTGGGTTCCCGATCGCTTGCCATACACTGCGCCTAGCTGGCGAACTGACCATTGCACTGGGCAGCCCGGAGCCGGTCTTGAAGGCAATCGCGATCCTACGCGACGGGGGTGCGATGAACCGAGGCTGTCACGAGCGAGAGCGCGGCGGCGGCCGGAGCTGTTTCATCGCGGTCTCCAATTTGAACAATGAACGAGGTCTGCCAACCACATTTCAACGCCGTGCACAGCGCGTATGCCAATGATTTGGCGACCAATTAACAGCGCCCGGTAAGACTGCCATCTCATCCGTGTGGAAGAGCTGAGATAGTCTGTCCGCTTTGTGAAACAGTTCATTGAGAAACTGAAGTCTCTGGACGGACGAGGCCCGGTTCTCGCGGCAGGACAACAAGGTCGCGCCGTCGCGGTCGCGGCGAGATGAAGCGAGCGGCATCATTTTTGCGATTGGGGCAAGAGGCCTGATCGGCTGCTAGGAACGCTTGCGGTCGGCCTCCGTTACCGGAGCAAACTCCGGAGCCATTTCTATGATCGCATATCCCCAGCCGCCGTTTCCGGCCCAGCAGCAACCAATGCCCGGTTCGACCCGCGCGATGAACCCGCGGCCGGATCATGGCGAGGAGAGTTACAGAGGCGCAGGGCGCCTCACTGGCAAGAAGGCCATCATCACGGGCGGCGACAGCGGCATCGGCCGCGCCGTCGCGATCGCCTACGCCCGCGAGGGCGCGGACCTCGTCATCGCCTATCTGAACGAGGATGATGACGCGGCTGAGGTCAAGGCGCTGGTGGAGCGGGAAGGGCGCAAGGCTGTCCTGATTCCCGGCGACATCAGCAATCCCGATCATTGCCGATCCATCGTACGTCGCGCGGTCGAGGAACTCGGCGGGATCGACATCCTCGTCAACAACGCGGCCCATCAGGCCACGTTCAAGGACATCAAGGATATCAGCGACGAGGAATGGCAACGAACGTTCGAAGTGAACATCCACGCCATGTTCTATTTGGCCAAGGCCGCTGTCCCACACATGCGGCCGGGCGGGGCGATCGTGAATACGGCCTCCGTGAACTCGGACATGCCGAACCCGAGCCTGCTCGCCTATGCCACGACCAAGGGCGCCATCCAGAACTTCACTGGCGGGCTCGCTCAGATGCTGGCCGGGAAGGGCGTCCGGGTCAACGCGGTCGCGCCGGGACCGATCTGGACACCGCTCATTCCCTCGACCATGCCGGAGGACTCCGTCAAGAATTTCGGCAAGCAGGTGCCGATGCAGCGCGCTGGGCAGCCGGCCGAGCTCGCTACAGCCTACGTGATGCTGGCCGACCCGCTATCGAGCTACACTTCGGGAGCCACCTTGGCAGTCACGGGCGGCAAGCCGTTCATCTGATCGAATGCGCGCGGGAGGGGCGGTCAACGCTTCGCAAGATGCCGTCGGAAGTTTTGCGACGAATACCTCGTCCGCTTCGCAGTAGGTGGCGCAGCGACGGTCTTCGCGTGCCCTCATCAGCAGCCGGTACGTGCCTCGCTAGGCGGCCTCTTCCTTGCGCTTCGCCCATCTTTTGCGCCAGCGCCACCCGGATCGAGAAGCATGAGATCAGGGGCAAGCGCGGTGGGACTTCGCGGCAAACGTCGCGATCCGCGGCGGCGCTCGACTCCGTGGGCGCCGCGCATGGGTCGGGCACCATGTTCGCGTTCGCAGTTGTGTCTGGCTTCTGGTTGAACGAACGGCCGCCGGAGCTTTCGTTGGCGCCCCGCTTTCCTGGCTGGGCATCGGTCGCGGCCTGGTTCGCGCGACGCAAGATGAAGTCGAGCCGGTAGCCGGCTGCCCGCGAGAAGGGCCCGCCCTCGATGCCGCGAAGCCGGCCCTTTTGACGATTGGAAAGCCGTCAGGCCGCGTTGGTGGCTTTCGCGTTGACGCCCTTGCGCAGCGCCACCGTGTTGAGCTTGGTGTTCGCCGCCTTTTCCTCGTTCAGATTGGTGGTGAGGAAGCGCACGATCTCGTCGTGGCCGAGCTCTTCTGCCCAGGCGATCAGCGTGCCGTAGCGGCACATCTCGTAGTGCTCGACGGCCTGCGCGTTCGCCACGATGGCGGCGTCCAGAACGGCCTTGTCCTCGATCTCGCCGGCCGTCTCGTCGGCTTCCTTGATGATGCCGTCGATGGCGGGACACTTGGTGCCGCTGGGATCCTTGCCGAGCTTGGCAAACGCCTTCTCTAGGCGCTCGACCTGCTTGTTGGTTTCTTCGAGATGGTTCTTTAGGCCGGTGACGAGGTCACGATTGGTGGCCTTCCCAATCATCTTCGGCAGCGCTTTGAGGATCTGCTGCTCGGCGTAGTAGATGTCCTGCAAACCGTGGATCAGCAGATCGTCCATGGATTTGATGTCCTTGGTGAAGATACCCATAAT
Organism: Bradyrhizobium sp. CCGB12; assembly: GCF_024199845.1. Lineage (NCBI taxonomy): Bacteria > Pseudomonadati > Pseudomonadota > Alphaproteobacteria > Hyphomicrobiales > Nitrobacteraceae > Bradyrhizobium > Bradyrhizobium sp. CCGB12. The sequence goes on from NZ_JANADO010000002.1 coordinate 311,743, forward strand.
CGAACTCTCCTTTGCAATGATGGCAATGGAACGCGGACAACATCTCGCGGTTCCCGCCTGCGACAACGGGAGAGTCCGACCTTCGGCGTCCTGCTGGGAGCAGCCTTGGAGAGGGTGCGTTTGGTGAACGCGCTCATGGACGCACGCGCGCGCCGTAACGGATGCCAAAAGCGTCGGCAACCGGGACGCGGAGCTTGAAGCCTATCGGCGGGTGGAAAGGCAGCGTTTATGCCACGGCCGCGGTAACAACTGGATCAAGAAGACCGGTGCGCAGCACGAATGCACGCCCCCGACTATCGCCGGTTTCGCGCTAAGCACCACCATCGCTGGTGAACTCAAGTCAATGGTCCACGTCGCCCAATAGCGGCCTTTTGCATTTCGTGATGATGGAACGCGATTATCCCAAGCTCGCCCGCGAACTCAAGCCCTGAACTCGTCCCGAGCAGAGCCATCCCGGCAGTGTCGCCCGCCGCAATTTATGGTCGTCAATCGCCGCTCTTCATCGCACCGGTCGCATTCCTCGTTGCCGGCAACAGTCCAGGCCGCGCGAGGAACGATTCAACAAAGTGTGAGTTCGTCCTCAAATCTAAGAAACAAAGCAAAAGGATAATGTGATGACACGATCGGTGGAGGAACTGAGACGTGAGTCCGAGCGCAGCCGCGCGGAGCTGGCGGCTACCGCAGGACGATTGAAGGAGACGATATTGGATACCGCCGATGACATTCGTCACAAAGTCTCGCCGCAGCACATCAAATCCGAAGTTGGGGACTACGTCAGCCAAAAGACCCAGAGCTGGGTCGAGGGGCTGAAGCAACAGATCATGGACAATCCGATGCGCGCCGTGGCCGCCGGGGCCGCAGTGGGCGTTCCGTTGCTGCGTTTGATGCGGGGTTCGCCGTTGCCACTTCTCATGCTCGGTGCGGGCCTGGCCCTGACGTCGAAGACAGTGCGGGATCGCGCGGCTGAAGCCACCGGTCCGGTCATGGACAAAGCGGGGCGCATGCTTGAGGAGCTGACAGAGAGCGCCCGGGCGATGCAGGGAGATGCCAAGGAGACGCTATCCTCCTCTCAAAGCCGAGCGGGCGGGATGGCTGGTGACGCTCAGGATAAGGCCGCTGGTCTCGCCGCTGATCTACGCGCGAGTGCGGCGCGGGCTGCCAGTGTCGCAGGTGAAAAGCTCAAGAGCGGCATTGATGCAACCAAGGATGCCGCTGCGAGCGTGCCTGACCAGGCCCGTCAGACCATTGGCGACAATGCCGCGCTAATAGGTGGCTTGGGCATCGCGATTGGCGCCATCATTGCTGCGGCTCTTCCCGAGACGAAGGCTGAGTCCAAGGTGATGGGGCGGGCAAGCGACGGAATGAAGCAGGCTGCGGCCGCCGCGACGCAAACCGGATTCGAGGCGACCACATCGGCAGCCGATGCTGCGGCGCAAAGGGTCGCCGAGGCCAATCTTGGCAGCCACGCCAGTCGGATGACCCAGAACATGGCTGAAACATTGAAAGAGGTTGCTGACGATGTGGTCAAAGCTGCCTTCAGCCCCTCTCAAACCAACACTTGAAGGAAATTTATCATGAGCGATCTGGACCCGCACAACGTTACCCGATCCGGAAGCAAGCAGGAAAAGGGCACCGCGAAGGATATGAAGGAACAGATTGGTGATGCCGGCGCGGAGATGAAGCAGCGCGCTGGCGATGCTTTCCAGGCATCGGCCGATCTCACGCGAGAAAAGTTCAGTGAGGCCGCGGATGCAGCTAAGGGGGTCGCGGAAGGAGCCGTGGACCAGATCCAGAGCCAGGCCCGCGAACAGCAGCAGTCCGGCGCCGATTTCATCGCGCGCCTGTCAGACAACATCCGCGAAGCCGGCAGAGCCTTTGAGACCGACGTACCGTTCGCCGCACGTGGCATCGATTCCGCCGCCGACTATGTCGAGAACGCCGCGCAGAAGATCCGGGAGGGGAGCTTCCGAGATCTCGTAGAAGGCGCAACCGATTTCGCCAAACATCAGCCGGCGGCTTTCCTCGGCATATCGGTGCTGGCAGGTTTCGCGGCCGTCCGCTTCCTGAAGGCATCGAGCGGACAGTCGTCATCCCAACGGCGCGAGACGACGGACCGACCCTCGCCGGGAAGCGGTCAAAAGCCGGGCGGAACCTCGTTTTCGCCGGGACAACAAAGCTGGGATCAGGAGTCCGTGCGGTCCGGTCCTAATCCGCAGCAAACCTCATCCACACAGAGCAGCACAGTACCATGAGCATCGAACGCGATATCAAGACGAGTCAGAACGAGTTCAAAGCGATCTCGACGCTGGTCGGCGATGCTCTGTCGCAGTTCGCCAAGCTCTTCCAGAACGAGATTGATCTGGCAAAGGCAGAGGTTAGCGAGAAGCTTCAGAAGATCGCCGGCGCGCTGGGCCTGATCGTAGGTGGCGCCGTTCTGGTGATCCCAGCGATTGTCATGGCCCTGTTTGCCCTTTCCGCCGCATTTATCTCTGCGGGATGGTCGCAGCCGGTCTCGTATTTGACCTCGGCAGTCATCGCGGCGGCCATTGCCGCCGTGCTGGTTGCCATCGGCATCAACCGGCTTGAAGCGCGTCATCTGGCCCCGCGGGAAACGATCGGCCAGCTCGAAAAGGATAAGGACACCGTGAAGGGAATGGTGCGATGAGCAGCATAAAAACCAGCTTTATGGATAATTTGATGACGGCCGCCCGGGAAAACCCGCTTGCCGCCGCGCTGATCGGAGGCGGAGCGTTCTGGCTGTTAGCCGGTGACCAGAAGCTGAAAACTACGGCACGTTCGGCTGCGGAGGCCGTCGCACCTGTCGCGGACGTTGGGACGAGTGGTCTCAGGTCGGCGGCATCCGCCGTCAAGCGGACCGTGGCGCCTCCGACCGCCCCTGAAATGGACGACGACAGTTCGCTTGGCGTCGGAGAAACTTTTCGAGGCGCGACCGGTGCAGCTGCCGATGCGGCCTCGGCAGCTGCCGACAGCGTCCGAGACCGCTTCGACGAGGGTGTCGCCTTCGCGCGGGAGACATTCAGTGCGGTCGGCAACTCGTTTCCGGACAAGGAAGCCATAAACAGCGCGAAATCGTCACTCGCCGTGATGCTTGAACGGCAACCTCTCGTGCTTGGGGTAGTGGGCATCGCGATCGGTGCGGCCGTTGCAGGCGCGTTTCGCGCCTCCGAGATCGAGAACAAATATATCGGCGAGGTCAGCGACGATGTGAAGGCCGACCTCGATCGGCGTGCCGGTGCGGTCTCGCAGGCCCTGCGTGAGGCTTCGGATACCGTCGTGGCAGAGATCAGCGACACCAGCGCGGAAGTTGTGGACCGGGTCAAGCAAGCCGGCAAGGACGCCGCGGGAGCTGCCCGTGCCGGGGTGAAGTCTCTTTGATTAGACGAAAGAGGCGGGGAGCGCACCGCGCCCCCGTAGCTTAAGCTTGATCAAGCAGGATCGCTTCGCACGCAGGTCGCTGCGGAAGCTTCCTCAAATCGCGCGCCTTTGTCGACCTGCGAAGAGGCCGTACACAAGGAGCACGATGATGGCGCCGACCACGGCTCCGATCAGCCCGGCAGCCTCTCCCGGATGGTACCAGCCGAGGGCTTGGCCGAGGTAGGTGGCAAGGAAGGCGCCAACGATGCCTAGGATGGTCGTAAGGATAAACCCGGAGGGTTCGTTGTCACCTGGCATGATGAATTTTGCGATCACCCCCGCGATGAAGCCGATAATGATCGTCCAGATAATGCTCATGTTCCGCTCCTCCTGATAAACAACGGGAAAGTTCGAGGGCTATGAGGTCGGGACACGCCCCTCAGGTGTGTACTTGTCGATTGCCTGGGGGAGCTCGCGTGACAACCTTGCAAGAATCTCCTCCTGAGAAAGCCGGGTTTCCTTCTCAAGTTTGTCCAACGTGTCGGGGCCGATTGCTTCCCGCAGTTGCGAGGGCGAGATATCCTTGTTGGGGCCCGAGCTGACCCAAGAGCGAGCCGCGTCCCCGTAGCCGTCCTGACTGAATTTCTCCAGTAGCTCGCCGATTCCTCCCTGAAGCAGTCCTCCGACACCTGCCCCGCTCAGCAAGCCCAACAGATTGCTAAGGAGGCCTCCCAGCGGCTGTTGGGCATTGGCTGGCTCGAGAGATCCTGCGCCGGGACCTCTGAGCAACTCTGCGAGCTTGTCCCGATTCTGATACCCGGCGATTGCGAGCAGTCCGAGAAGTGCAGTCATGGACGGCATTCCGCGGCTCATGTTTAAAACTCCGTGAAAGGTTAGACAGTTCGAACTCGGTCAGTCTGGTTCTGTTCCTAGCCGCGCATTCTCAGCTTGCCGCTTCCGGGGCAGACCAGATGAGAGAGGGCGTGACGAGCGGTCGATCGCGCGGAAGGTGCGTATAGTTGGGCGGGCGATCAGAAGATGAGCATCACGGCTGCGAACGCCGGAAATCCGAAGGCGAACCACCACCGGAGCAGACATTAATATTCGGCACGCAGCTTGACGTCGGTATCGATCGCGCGAACGGCAAGGTCGCGCATTCGCATTTGCATCCACACCACCGGCAGCCAGAAGGCGCCGGTCACCACTTGTGTCGTGAGAGCGATCTGAGATGACGGGCGGAGCCGCTTCTCAGGTCGACCCGGGACAGGAACCGCACGTGCGCAGAAGAATTTTATTGGCATCTTCCCTGGCTGGGGAAATACCATGCGATACGTTGCGTATGCAGTCGATCTATCCGGCGTCGCTCGCGCGGTTTATGAAATCGACAGTCCGACCGACGATGAAGCGAAACAGCGAGCAGAAAATGCAAGCTCATCCTGCCGTAGAGGTATGGGCCGGTCCCCGCAGGGTTGTCCGGTTGGTGCGTGAGAGCTCGGCCTGAAAATATTTTCGCAATCGCCAACCACCCATCCCGATCCTTTGAGACAGTGGAAGGTGAGCAGGAATGCCGTTTAGTTCAGAACACCGGCAAGTACGCGCTTTGACAGCCGAGGCTTCCTCAGATAGGAACTGTCACCGCTAATTGTTAGCCACCCAGCCCTGCACCCTTCCTCTTGGCTTAGGGCCTTTTCGTTCTTGTGCAGGCGGCCCGGCTTCAAGCCTGCCGTCCCACGCGTCTAGCTTTTCCCAAGTGCAAGGTCCGCCTCCGTTCTCGTCGCCCAAGGCTGCGCTCAGGAACGTTCATGAAGGCGGGCGCTTGTGGAGCCATGACCAAATCCGTCATCAGCTCGTGGCAACCAACCTGGATGCTCGCTCGGATCGGCGCTGAAGTTGGTTTAGGCCCCGGGCAGTGCTATGAGCCGACTGAGCAGGGTGCGGCAGAATGATCTAACCAGCTACAAACCGGCGCATGGCGCTTTCACCGGAACGATTGAGCGAGCCAGCTTGCGGCAGCCAGCCGAAGGTGATGGGACCGTGCGATTCTTTATGAGTTGTTTATTCAGTTTCCTCTAACGTTGCTGACGAGCCCACCCTTGACGAACACGTCCCCTGACGGCCCTCACCGGACGGCACATTAGCGAGCTGTTCGGCCGGAGTGGATCAGCCAGGAACTATGGCCTCTTTCACGCCATTGATCTTCTTTCATCGGGAGAAGGTCTTCTTCTTACGGCTGCGTTGTCCCTCGCTGTTACTCCTGTCCTCGCCCAAGGTGGCGGGGGCGGTGGTGGTGGTGCTGGTGGAGGCTCCGGTGGGGCGGCATCCAGCGGCGGAGGGTCCGGTTCATCCGCGAGTTCAGGCGCAGGTGCCGGGACCTCCAGCGGCACGAGTGGTGGCCCCTCGGCACCATCCGGCATGGGCACTAACAACAGCACGACGACCGGCATCCACACGAACAACTCGCCGACCAATCCGAACGTTCAACCGCCGACGCCAAACGGGAATACAGCAAGCACCCCTGCGGCGCCGACCAGCTCGGGGACGGGCAACACCGCGACTGGTTCGACACAGAAGGGTACGCAAAACGGAAGCGACAGGTCTGGCATCACTGCAACGAACGGCGCTAACAGCACCAACAACAATCGGCAGATGAGCCCCGCCGAACAAGCAAGAACTGGGGTTAAGACGCTTCCTCAGGACCAAGCTCCCGGGCCGTTAGTGCTCCAGGCGTTGGCGTCGGTCACGCCGCGAACGGCTTGCCGATCGGCACTCCAGGCTCCGGGACCAGCAACGTCGATCAGAAGTAGCCTTGTGCAAATGAAAGCCCTCTTCCGCAGGCCTTTTTGGTAATCTGAAGGGAGCTAACTTCTTGCGCCCTGCGGCTCGGGAGAGCGGCTGCTTATTCGGCGTCCCGGTTGTGGCCCTGGCTAATGTCGACTATCGGCCCGGGAGGAGACATCTAGACTTAGCTGACCTGGCACGGTCCAGCGGACATACGCCAGTTGTCTCGCTTCGTTAAGTGCGCGTCCTATCCTCGCAGAGGAGCTCGCGAGCGCGGGGCGACCTCTGATCGTTCGAGACTTCACTGACAACCGCTTTCGCATTGCGGCAGCGAATGGGAGGCAAGCTGATCAGTTCTTTTTTAGGAACCAATCCGGATTACTGGCATCGAACGACAGGATCCAATCTTGTTCGTGAGGTCACCATGTCGGCCAATCCCCGAAGCACTGCAAAAATCGGCAACCATCCTCTTCACCCGATGCTCATCCCATTTCCGGTCGCCTTCCTGGTCGGGGCGCTTGTTACTGATCTAGCGTTTTTGGGGACGGGCGACGGCTTCTGGGCGAGGGCATCGATGTGGTTGATTGGCGCGGCTATTGTGATGGCGTTGTTGGCGGCGCTTGCCGGTTTCGTCGATTTCTTCAGCGAGCCCCGCATTCGTGCCTTGTCGGATGCTTGGTATCACATGATCGGGAATCTGACAGCGGTCGTCGCTGCGGCGATCAACTTTGCGCTTCGCTACGGCCAAGGTGCCGAAGCCGCCATAAAGCCGTGGGGAGTGGCACTTTCCTTCGTTGTCGTAGGCATCCTCTTGTTTACCGGCTGGAAGGGGTGGGAAATGGTTTATCGCCACAGAGTAGCCGTGCTGGACTCACCGGCGCAGGCGGCGTCGGATGCCCGACCGCCATCAGGAAGGCGACGTGCGGCTTGAGGTGACTTCCTGCTAGGATCAACGGCCGCCACGTGGTTGATCAAGTAGCGGATTTCCAAAGCACTTTGGCCGGGGACCGCGCGACGCACTCACATGCGCCTCGTGGGGCTACAGGGCCGAGATAACCGCTAATGGCCTGTTAGCAGCGCTCCCGTCTGTGCGCCCTGAGATCGGCTTGCGGTGTGCTAACGGACCAGGTAGCGAACATGGTCGCGACGCCCGCATGTGACTCGAGGCTCGTTCGCACCGGTCGGCGCTGATCCGGGAAAGATTTGCAGAGGCATTAGTGAAAGAGCGCGGTTCTTAGTCTCTGCGCGCTTTTACTCGGCATCACGCCCAGAGAAGCAGGCCCCAGCGACCGGAGGATTGTGACCATTGATTCTTTGACCGGCCGCAATTCAAGGCGCGCGCCCTTCTGCGAGACACTGTATAATCGCACGGGGGGATCGACCTGATGGAGCAAAAACGTCGCTACTATGTTTGGTGCGAGCGCCCGCGGACGGGCCGCTTCAGCGTACTGGATCTTGCAACTGATCAGCCTGCAATGGGGCAGAACGGAAAGCCTTTGACCGGCTTGTCGCATTCAACGGCCGACGCAGCGGCTGAGAGGCTCAACAAGGTTGCGCATAACGCGCCTCCAGTCCGTATGCGAAGAACTTAAGGCCGAAGGTACAAACTATGTGGCGCCTGCGGCTCACGCTGCTGCTTGTGGCCGTAGCGGGCCTCGCGGGGCGGCTGAAATCCTTCAGATTGAAGGCGGACTCTGTTTTGCGGTCATCATTTAACTACAGTCGCTGCCGGTCGTGTCGCGTTCTGCGAAAGTAGGAACGAGATCTCGGCTTCCACATTCTCAATAAATGCAATTGGGAGCTCAGCATGGCAATACAAATCGTGATGGATCACAGCGGTGATAGTCGACACTTCTTCGACAACTCCAATGCAAATGCCCTGTTGGAGGCAGAGAGGCTTTTCGTGAAATTAACCGACAAAGGCTACACGGCGGCGGTGAGGACGGGGCCGGGTGAGGCAACCAGGATCACCACCTTCGATCCGACCGCGGAAGAGACATTGTTCTTCCCTCGGCTTGTCGGCGGGTGATCACCAAGTGAGGACAAAGGTTGGCTTCGTCGGCCGCTGGAACCTTCGAAGCCTGGCTGTTCGTAGGCTTTACGCAGCTGCTAAGGACGAGAAAACGGTTCAGGCTCGTGCGTTGCGACTTCCGCGTTGTTGGCTTTCGCCGAGCAAAGGGCCGAGTTCGATACCAGGGGGTACTTCGACGTGCCAGGAAACGATACCAAGAAGCGGTACCGCATTCGACGGGGAACGTCCGGTAATGTCGAACGAGATCGACAAGCACGGACGCCTCGGAACCGGGTGGTGCTTCGTCCCGCTGGGTGGCTTGGTCGAGGGCGATGTCATGCTTGCACAGAAAATAGCTCTCGAAACAACGAGGAGAGCGCCTTGAGCATCGCCAACAGCTTCCCGGGGCCAATCCGCTGGCGCCTACCAGTTAGTCGTCCTTCCGGGCCAACAAGTTCGCGGTACGCCTTTATACCAGCGAGAGCCGTTTAACGAGCTCGCAATAAGGAAGCCAGTAGACTCGGCACAGCGACACGGCTTCACTCCGGCGGTTCATTAGCTTTTGGCTCTTGCAAGAACTTCGGCGGGCGGGCGGGGCGTTCGGGTCGCGGCCGAGCTTGGACTGCAGCTCGACGAGATCGGTGAAGACGTCGGCCTGGCGGCGCAGCTCGTCGGCGATCATCGGCGGCTGGCTGGCGATGGTGGAGATCACGGTGACGCGTACGCCGCGGCGCTGGACGGCCTCGACCAGCGAGCGGAAATCGCCGTCGGGCCCGGAAACACAAGAGCCTGATCGTGGCCCACTCTCCGAATATCAGCGGTGTCGCAGACCGCCGTGCACAATTGCTTGTTAGGCGGGATCCCGAACGAGCTCGCTTCACATCGGCAGGGCCGCCACCTCTCGATGGTCGGCCCCTAACCGTGCGGGTACGCAGGCAGAGCATCGGGCCATCCCGCCCGGCTGTGTGAGAAGTTCGTGGAATTGCAGCCTTCCGGCAACGCTATTCCGAAATTTACGTAACGGGCGATGCGAGACACGATAATCGCTTACTGACGTCGCGCTCATCTTCCGTGGTCAGGGTGATACCGGCATCGCTTTGGGATGGATCGGCTCGACCACGAAGTTCGGCACGGTTGTCAGGAAGCCGTAGACCTGGTGCGACCGTGAGATCGGCTTCGATTTCGTGCCGCAGTCGCCGTTGAACGAATCCGCGCCGCAACTTGCGCAAAGGCCGGCTCTGAGAACTACTAAGTTATGGGTATGCCAGCCTACGCCGAAGAGCTGGGAGGTACGCGCCTGCCTTCCGCGAGCGAGAAGGCGGCAGCCAACCAGCTCCGTCAGATACTCGCGTCGCATGCGACAGGAGATGCCAAACTGCGCGTGCTCGACGATGCGCAAAAGGCTGCTGAGATCACCTTGTCACCGGCCTTGTCGAGTCTCTTGATGGAATTGCTGCGGCATATCGGTCGCGGCGATGCGGTGACGCTCGTGCCTGTTCATGAGATGTTGACCACGCAGCAAGCTGCCGACATCCTGAATGTCTCGCGTCCGTATCTGGTCTCGCTGCTCGAGAAGAACGAAATTCAGCACGTGACAGTGGGACGTCATCGCAGGATTAGGGCGGAGGATCTATTCGCCTATAAGCGCACGCGTGATGAGAAGCGAGGTAACGCGCTTACGAATCTCGCTGAGCGGGACGCGGAGCATCTGTAAGCTTGTTTGCAAACCGCTTCTCCGCTGGTCGAGTCCGTGTCCTGGATGAGACCGAAGCAGCTATCAGAGAAATCTTGAGCGGCAAAGGCTTTGACGATGCCACGGCGCGCGCAGAGCGGGCGCGCGCCAGCATGGAGGCTGCCTTCGAAGACGCCATGGTTGCGGATTTCGATAACTTCTTGCCGGTTGCGGCGGATCTGCCCGATCCCAACGATCACCACGTTGTTGCTGCGGCGGCCAAGACGCAAGCCGCAATGATCGTAACGGAAAACCTTACCGACTTTCCGGCGGCAGTTCTTTCCGATCTGAACATGGAGGCAAAATCCGCCGACGCTTTCATTGCGGATACTATTGCGCTCGACGAAGCTCGTGCCGTTGCAGCCATTCGGCGTATGCGCGAACGCTTCAAGAAACCGGGACTGACGCCAGCGGAGCTATTGCTCGTGATGGAGGCTGCGGGACTGATTGAGACGGTTGACGTGCTAAGGCCACACGTCGAATCCCTCTAGCCAAATGACGATTCAGCAACTAACTAGACGGGCTTTGGAAGCACGATTTTGATGCGAACTCAACTTCGGATATTCCATAATGAAGGTTATGCGAATCTATACTGTAGACCACCGTTAGAAAGGTCACCCCTGTCCTCATTAAAGATGTCACTTTCCCCGGCCATGAGGGCTCTGGCCGAACGGATCCGACCGAGCGAAGCGGTGACGACGCGACAGGTGTTCCGATTGCTCAAGGCGTATCACGGTGGCGGGTCTGCAGCGCTGATTTCCAAGAAGCGCGGCAAGCCGAGCAATCGGGCGTATCCGGCGGTTGTCCAGACCGAAGCGATGGCGCTGATCAAGGCCAATTCGGTGACTTCCGGCCGACGTTGGCGGCCGAGATGCTTGTGGAGCGGCATGGGTTGCATTTTGGAAGGAAGAGCGCACGGTATCGCAGAGTCTGACGCTTCAATAGGACAAATTGCTGTTCATCCTCGAGCCGAACGAGATTACGACCACCCTCGCCCGCCAGCGAGTCACCCCTGTGATCAAGCACAGGGGCCGTGCGCTGCCCTACCGGACGTGCGACAAGTCGACCAGGCGGCGATCGTCGAGAACAAGCGGTTAGGACCGGTTCTGACGTACATTGCCCAGCAGCAGAAGCTGCTCGACACCAGCCGCAGCCAGAAGGCTCCGCGGCGACGTGGCCAAGGTCCGAGCTTGTTTAAGGCGGGCTAAAACTCCCGAATCGACCAGTCGCCGTCTCTGGCATTGGGACTCTCATCCGGGCGCCCAGCCGCTGCGCAATCCCGGCCAACTTCGCGACCGCGCGCCCCTCGCCGGGCCTTGCGGTGACATTTCTAACGAGCGCAATCGGCGACTTGTCTATCGAGTTCTATAAAGCTCGCGCGATGGTGGCTTCTCCTCACCCTGCAATTTGCGCAGCGGCAAAAGCCCTCAAAACCAAGGCTGCCAGCCAACGACCCCGCAAATCCCGCGCTACGCATAATCAGCCTTATGCAGTGCATCGCATAAGGCCGAGATCGGCGCCGCCTGATCGAAGCCGTCCAATGAGGGCCGCGACTAACGAGAATGGGCCGGGCGCTTCGGGATCGGGCGGCGCCGTCGGCGGGACGATGCCTTTGATCGCGCCCATCGGCAGGCGCACCCAATCGTTCTCGGCCGCGCCACGCCAGCAGACGAAAGCGACCCGCCCGCCCGGCTGGAGCGCGCGGCGCATATGGGCGAACGTCCCCTGTCGGATAGTCGAAGAACATCACCCCGAAACGCGAGAACAGGATGTCGAACGCCCTCTCGGGCAGCTCGGCGCTGTGGTGTCGGCCACCCGGAACAGGGCTGGCGTATCTTGTGGCGCACGCGCCCGCGCTCGGCCGATCAGCGGTTCGGATATGTCCATGCCCAGCACTTGGCCCCCGCGCCGACGCGGGAGAACACTCCTGCGCCTCGACTGAGAGGACTGTCGACTAATCTTCAGCGAACTCGTGCTTGCTCTCATGGCCGCCGATCTAATCCCTGTCAGCTTGCGGGATTGCGCGCCGTGACGATCCACGTCGCGCTGTCGATTATCACCGACCGCTCGCCGGCGCGGCCCGCGAAGGCGGCACGAACCGCAGCCGAGGCGCGGGCGCGGATGTCGTCAGGCTGATCAGCGAGCGCGCGCGACAGCGGGCCGACCTCCAACGTCATCTTCACCGCGTCGTCGATCGCCGCGTCCCGCGTCGCCCCCTCGCCAAGCGGGACGGAAGCATCGAAGGGCGCGATAGCGATATCAGTGAAGCCGGCCGCCGTCAGGATCCGAGCCACCCGCCCCGGGTCGCCGAACGAGAATGGACCGGGCGCTTCGGGATCGGGCGGCGCCGTCGGCGGGACGATGCTCTTGATCGCGCCCATCGGCAGGCGCATCCAATCGTTCTCGGCCACGCCGCGCCAGCAGACGAAAACGACCCGCCCGCCCGGCTTGAGCGCACGGCGCATATGCGCGAACGCCTTTGTCGGATCGTCGAAGAACATCACTCCGAAACGCGAGAACAGGATGTCGAACGCGCCCTCGGGCAGCTCGGCGCTGCTGGCGTCGGCCACCCGGAACAGGCCGGCCTATCCTGTGGCGCACGCGCGCGCTCGGCTGATCAGCGGTTCGGATATGTCCACGCCCAGCACTTGGCCCCCCGCGCCGACGCGGGCGGCGAGAGCTAGACTTGACGTGCCCGCGCCGCAGCCGACGTCCAGCACGCGCTCGCCCGTCGCGGGCGCGGCGGCTTCGATCGCGGCCTGGCCGAACACCTCCAGCCTGGCGTCGAGCCGGGCCTGGTGGACGACCCAGCGCTCCCCGCTTTGACCATTCCAGTCGGCGACCTGATCCGCATTTCGCTCTGCCATGCCATGTCCTTTGTTCTGATGTGTTCTTAACGAAGCTGTCCGATGCCAAAGCGCGCATCGTCTCCAGCGATTCCGCCTCCACCAGCGATAAGACGCCAGACCTGCGTGTGATCGTCTCATGCGTCGAGATCGGTGCCGCCTGAAGCGCGATGCGATTAGGATGAATCGGCATCGCGCTTGAGGTTGTTGTTTGAGCATGATCTTTTCGGAAAACCGTTACGCACTTTTCCGGATCATGCTTTGGCGCTGGCTTCAAAGGACAACCGCGCGCGGCGGCAACCGGAGAAGGGAATCTGTGCTCTCAACTCAGCATCGACTGCTGGGCGAAGATACCCGCCATCGCGCCCTGCGATGATGCCTGGGTGACCGAGGGCAAGAAAACCGTGGTGAGGTCGCCGGCGGCGTAGATGCCGGGCATGCTGGTTTGACGGCGCTCGTCGACCTTCAAGGCGATGCCGCCGGGCGTATCCACCGTGGCGAGGCCCAGTGATTCATGCAGGCTTGCGGATGGCTTGTTGCGCGGATGCGCGAACAGGATGTCGACCGCGACATTGGGGCCGGTATCGAGCTTGACGGTGGCGTTATGGCCCCCGTGATGGGCGATCTCGACGATCCGGCCATCGACGACAGGTATGCTTCGACGCGCCAGATCGGCCCGGATATCGGGCGGAATGTCGTGACCATCGGCGAAGAGCGTCAACTTGTCGGTCCAATCGAGGAACAGCCTGGCCTGATTGTGCGACTGCGGGCCGGACCAGACGAGGCCCCAATGCTGGCCGGCGACTTCAAAGCCGTCGCAATAGGGGCAGGGCACGATGGACGTCCCCCAGCTTTCGGCAAAGCCCGGAACGTTAGGCATCTGGTCCACGATGCCATAGCTCAGGATCAGGCGGCGCGCCCCATAGCTTTCGCCATCGCCAGTGAGGACGGAGAATTTGTCAATGTTGCCAGAGATGCTGTCGGCCCGGGCATTGACCAGCCCGACCGTGGGATAACGCGCCAGCTGCCGCCGCGCCTCGGCCAGGATGTCCAGCGGCGGCTTGTGATCGTGGCCGAGCAGTCCATGCGAGTGGCCGGCGAAGCGGTTACGCGGCAGACCGCTATCGAGAACGGTGACCTTGCGGCGGGCACGGCCAAGCTGCAGGGCGCCGGCGAGACCGGCAAAGCTGCCGCCGATGATGATGACGTCATCCATGGTGATGGGCTCCGCGGGAGGACAGGTGGAAACCTGCCCATTGGCTTGCATATTTCAGATACTACATGGTATCGTAATGCAAGAATTAGAATACTGTCAAGTACTGGAATTGTCGTGACCGAAAACAGCCAGGGCCGGCGCGGCCGGCCCGCAAACGAGGCGCTTGGCCAAACGATCGTCGACGCCGCGCGCGAAATCTTTGTGGAGTTGGGTTTTCAAGCGACGACATTGGACAAGGTCGCCCAGCGGGCGAAGATATCCAAGCTCAGCATCTATCGGCACTTCGAGAACAAGGAGGCGCTGTTCAGCGCGGCCATGGCGGCCGGCTGCCATCAGTTGTTTGCACCACAAGCCCTTCTTGAGGGCGTCGACGGTTCGGTCGAAGACCAGCTCATGGCGGTGGGATCACTACTGCTTCGCACGTTGTTGAGATCAGACGTCCGCAGTGTCGAAGCCATGGTCATGGCCGACAAGACGAGTCAAAACTCGTTAAGCAAGCTCCATTTCGAAGCCGGCCCCGTCCATGTCATCGCCCAAATCGAGGCCCTGTTGTGTCAGTTGCACGAGAAGGCGGTTCTGAACGTGCCCGATCCTCTCCGGTCTGCCCGCTTGTTTGCCGCGCTTTTCAAAGGATCCGATCTCCTGATGATCGCACGCTTCGATCAGGCGAAAGCAGAGGACGACAACGAAATCGAATCCTATTGCCGGTCGGCCGTCGCCATGTTCATCGCCGCGCACCGTGGCAACGACCACGTGGGCGGATAGGCGCCCAGCTTAAGACGGGACTCGCGAGCATCGGAATAGCCGCCGATTTTCGATTGCAAGGATCCGTACCGCTCAACGTCCACATCCGCGGCGTGAGTGACGTCGACCTCCTGACGAGCGATCAAAGATTCCTGACCTATTCAACGACGGGCGTGCTGAGCCTGGCCGTCGGCTACTATTCCGGTGTCCCCACGTCGAAGACATCGATCGGCTCTTTGAGCACTAAGTTGACTGAGTGATTGTCCGTCTTGGGGGTCTCATGGCCGCCGTTCAAAGTGTAAGGGCGCTGATCGGTTGCGCAGCACTGCCAAGCGTTAAACTCGCAACGCTGGATTCCAGCACGGACGCCGCGGATTTTCAGGGACTTCATCTGCGGACATGACGGCCGGCGGATGCTGACGAGCAAAATTGACAGCGCGCGGCGGGCGTGCGGTCGACCGCCGTTTGCATCCAGCCGTATCCTCGCGGATCGCGCCGGTTTCGCGCAGCATTGAGCGCGTTCCTGATCCATCCATAGGTTCTTACAGCGGTCTACAACTTGGATTCGAATAATGAAGATTAAGGAATATTTCTTCAATTCTTGGAATATGACCGAAGATGACTTCGAATTACTTTGATATATTTGCAATGGCATTTTGTCCAGATCAGCCAGCTTGCGGCGTGTTGCACACTGGCTCCGCGCACGGAACGTGCCGCTGGACGTAACCACGACGGGTTTTGCGCCTGAGCCAGGAGTCGAGGGCTTCGACGGCCTGCACCTGACCATCGAACAGATCGAGCCGCCGTCGGCCGCGCCCACCGAGACGACCCCATTCACGGACCAACGCCGTATCGCCAAACAGCGTCGGCTCGATCGTGAGCACGTAAAACCGCGCCATGTTGCGGGCCGGATCGCGCCGCTCGAGCACGAGATATTGCACGGTGAGTTCGGACATGCGCCAGAATCGCAATTCCCGAATCGACCGTCCAATTAAATAAACGAATCAATCAGGACCAAGGATTCAGAAATTCCATGCCGGGTAATGAGACAGTCGCAGTCAGGCTCGCGGCGGTTAAGCTGAAGCCGCAAGCTCCAACAAGTTGACGCGCGCTTACTCGACGGAGATCCCCTCCTCCGCATCAGGCATTGCGCAAGACCTTCTCGAGCTGCGCAACGAGCTTCGACCTCTGCTCGGCAGGAAGCTTGTCCAGATTGATCTGCTTCCAGCGCACCGCCGGCAGGTCCGCCGCGCGAAGGACGCCTAGCAGGCTCCAATCGGGCTCGCCGCGCTTGAACCCCATGAGAAAATCTCTGTGAGCTTGCGGCATTTTTCCCGCGATTTCGGCGATCAGCGTTTCCCGGGCTTCGAGCAATTCGTCCAGGGTCACTTCATCGGCCGTCATGCCCTCGAAGCCGTGCGTGAATTCGTGCTGGATGTCCTTGCGGCGAGGAACCACAACCTCGGAAATCGGCCTGTCATGGCTGATGAGGTAGACGATGAACGCCTTGCGGAGATCGTCCGTGATGCCTTCGTTGGCGAGCAGATCGCGGACATCGAAGAGATCGCGCGGATGCTGCCGGTCGAGCGCCGCGACGAGCTTGCCGCCGTATAGATCGGCGAATGAAACGACTTCCATCTGTGCGAAGCCGAAGGTTTCTTCGACGCTCGGCGACACGTCGCGCAGCTCCGGCTCGAAGACGCAGCCCCTGACCACCGGGGTGACCTCGATCTTGATCTGCGCGTCGCCTTTCTGGACGGTCAGCTTGGTGACGATCTTTTCACGAGCGTTGACGACTTCCGTCACCCGCGCGCCCGGCAATCCTTTCCTGATCGCCGCTGCCATGCGCTTCATCGCCGCATCGATCGCGGCAAGAGATTCGGGGCGCGGAGCTACCGGCAGATAGGTCAGGTCAATATCGACCGACAGGCGCGGCATGTCGCGGTGGAAGAGATTGATGGCGGTGCCGCCCTTGAGCGCAAAATCGGGCTCCGCCGCGACGAACGGAATCGTCTCGAGCAACAAGGCCACTTGATGCCGATATTGTTCAGACAGGGGCATTGAGGTCGTCTGGGATGGTTATGAGGTATTTGGTGTCGAGTTTGCCGCCCTTGACGAGCATGCGCTTTCCCGTGCCGAGATTGACTGTCGACTTGTCGATCTGTTTGAGCCAAGCGTGCTGATGCCGCTCCGCGAACCAGAAGAACAGTCGTTTGACCTTGACGCTTTTGCAGTCGTTCAGAAGCGCTTGCAGCCGCCGGGGACCTAAGCTCCTTAAGCCTTCCGCCAACGCATCGACCTGATGGAAGCTTTCGTGGCGGGGCAATTCGTCGAGCAGTTCGAGGAACGCGCGTTCGGGCGTCGATACCGTCAAAGTCCAGTCGAATGGTCCCGGTATTTCCCGCGTCGTTCCCGACTTTGAACCGGGCGTGCTCCCGTGCGTTTTGAACAGGCTTTGCGTGCGGTGAACGCGGAATTTCTGTTTGAGCGGGAGTTTGCCGAGCCAGCCGGGAGCAGGCCGCGTTCCGTATAGATGCACGGTCGAAGGACCCGTCTGGCTCATGTAGTGACTGAAGCCTTGCGCCTCGATCGCGGTACGTCCCCCGACGACGAGATCTGAGCCGAGCAGTCGCTGGAGTGAAACGACGACACTTTGCCAGGAGAGTTCGCCGAGCGGGCGTTTGAAGGTTCCCCGCGCCGGCTGAACCAGCCAGCCCGCCGATACGTATTGGCTGCGCAGGCTGGTGGAATATCCGTGCCGTTCCATCCAGGCAGCATCGACCAGAAGTCCCTGCGGGAGAGTCCTTTCGAGCTTGTTTAGCTTTCTGTCCTTTTGCTCAACCATACTAAGTAAATTAGCATTTTTTCAAACCTCGCTCAAGGTTTAAGTTACATCCATTTTCCGTAGCCAGACTAAGTAAAATCATCATCACACAAACTCACTTCGGGCTTCAAAAATTGAAGCCTTTGTTCTTCTTTTGTTCTATACTAGGCTGGGCTCCTGCGAGGCTGCTCGCGCTGGCGTTCGGGTAGATCGATGTGTCGGTGGAAAACCTGCCAGCGAAGTCGAAATCGACAACGCGTATGTGGACATTAACCCGAGCGACATCGCAATCGCGCACAGATCATGTTGAATCCGGTTGCAACGATGATGGAAAATTCATGAGCTTCAAAGCAACCGGCGCTTCGCACGAGGCGACCCTGCATTGTCCCAACTGCAATCACGAGATCCGGCTGACGGAGTCGTTGGCCGCTCCCCTCCTCGCTGAAACCCGTCAGCGCTTTCAACAGCAGCTGGCCAGCAAAGATGCCGAGATGGAGCGCAAGATTGAGGCGCTGCGGCTGGAACGCGAGCAGGTGGCCAAGGACCGCGAGCAAGTCGAAGACCAGGTTGCGAAACGATTGACCGCCGAACGCGCTCAGCTGGTCGCGGCCGAAAGCAAGAAGGCGCGGGAGGCGGCCGCGGCCGAGCTGCTGGCGAAGGAAGCGGAAGCTGCGGAGCTGCGAGCCGCCCTACTCTCCAACAACTCGAAGCTTGCCGAGGCCCAAAAGCAGCAGGCTGAACTAATGCGGCAGCAGCGGGCGCTCGAAGAGGAAAAGCGCGAACTCGACCTGACAATAGAGAAGCGCGTCCAGGCCTCAATCAGCGAAATCCAGATCAAGGCCAGGCAGGAAGCCGACGAGGCTGCGCGCTTACGCGTTGCCGAGAAGGACCAGACCATCGAGTCGATGTCCCGAACGATCGAGGAGCTCAAGCGCAAGGCCGAGCAGGGATCACAGCAATCCCAAGGGGAAGTACTTGAGCTCGAGCTCGAAGAGCTTCTGCGCGGTCGTTTTCCGACCGACTCGATTGAGCCGGTTGGCAAAGGTGAACTCGGGGCGGACGTTATTCAACAGGTGAATGGTGCTATTGGCCAATCTGCCGGCATCATCCTTTGGGAAACCACCAAGGCATGGAGTGACGGGTGGCTCGCCAAATTACGTGACGACCAGCGCCGTTCGGGTGCCGACGCCGCTCTGATCATCTCCCATGCGCTGCCGAAACATATCGAGCAATTTGATCTCGTCGACGGCGTATGGGTGGCTCATCCGCGTTGCGCATTGCCGGTCGCCGTGGCGCTCCGCCAGGGTCTGATTGACG
Source organism: Bradyrhizobium sp. CCGB12 (assembly GCF_024199845.1). Taxonomy (NCBI): domain Bacteria; kingdom Pseudomonadati; phylum Pseudomonadota; class Alphaproteobacteria; order Hyphomicrobiales; family Nitrobacteraceae; genus Bradyrhizobium; species Bradyrhizobium sp. CCGB12. The sequence continues at coordinate 330,586 of NZ_JANADO010000002.1, forward strand.
TCAGCAGCTCACGCCTCGTCCAGCAGGGCCAGCAGACCAAGATGGAGCAGGTCTATCACTACCTGACAGGCACGAAGTTTCGGCAGCGGGTCGAGGCTGTCGTTGAGAAATTCAACGATATGCGCGAGGATCTCGACAAGGAGCGCAAGTTTATGGGCCGGCAATGGGCCAAACGGGAAACCCAAATCCTGGCCGTCATCGATTCGACCGTGGGCATGGTCGGCGACCTGCAGGCAATTGCTGGTAAGGCCATGCCGGAGATTCCCAGCCTAGATGCTCCGCTGTTGGAGAACGCAGTCGAGGCCGAACGGAAAATAGGGTGATCGGTCCCCTACCCTCTTTGCACTGCATCGGTGGCTGGGCTCGATCGCCTTTGATGGCGAGGACAGGATCCTCCAGCGCCGCGCCGTTGGCGAAGGTCATCTTGACATAGGCCTTGTAGACTTCGCCCGTGCAGAGGATGCCGGTATGCTCCCCTGTCGGCACGACCGAAGGGTTTTACGGTTTCTTCCATTTCACCGCCTCGACGAGGTCGAGATCGGCCTCGGATCAGACCGCGCAAGTGCGTGAGCATGGCCCCGCGCCAATCGCCCAGCCCGGCCAGCGTCGCGACGATTTCCTCGGCTTGCGTCAATTCACTCACATCTTCTCTCCCGGCAATCGGCTGGCCTGTCGGACCCAGTTGGCGAACAGCGCCTCCTCGCGCGGATCGTCCTCGTGGATATGGAAATAACGGACTTCGGCCTGCTTCGAAGCGACCGGCGGCAGCGGATCCAGCGCGGCGCCGCGGAAGAAGCTGATTTTGACCTACTTGTGATGCAGTGAAAGCCCAGGAACCAGCCCTCACCATGGGGCGCGCCGTAGAAGGGGGTGTTCCACTTCACCGCCTTGCGTACGCCCGGCGCCTCGCGCGCGATCACCCGGTCGAGCCAACGCCCGACCTCCTGCTTCCAGCCGGGCATGGCGGCGATATAGGCCTGGACCACGCTGTCGCCCTCCCCCTTGGCGAACATATCGTCGAGGCGTGCATTGTGGCCGGTCTGGTTGGTGGCGAAGGTTTTGCGGTAGACGCGAGCCTGATCCAGGCAGATGCCAACAAGCAGCGCTCGATCGCGGGTCAGGATTGGCGCAAGGATCGCAATCCGGCGAGGTCAAGCCGCGCGGTGAAGCAGTATCTGGCAACCCTCGACGATACGGCGTGGGTGCGGCCAGTGACGTTGTCCCGAAGTTCATCTCGCTGTCCGATCCCGCGGCCCAGTGGACCGGAGCTCACAAGGGACCAGCGTTCTTCGCTTACTCCGACAATTATCTCATCGACGTGAAGTTCGGCATCATCGTTGATGTTGAGGCGTCCCGCTCCATTCGCCAGGCCGAGGTCGGAGCGGCGAGGACAATGATCGAACGAACAGAGGAGCGCTTTGGTCTCAAGCCGGAACGGCTTGTCGGGGATACCGCTTACGGGACTGCGCCGATGCTGAACTGGCTTCGAGGAGAAGGGCATCGCGCCACATATCCCCGTGTTCGACAAGTCGAAGAGATGACGGTACCTTCTCGCGCAGCGACTTTCGCTATGATCCGACCAGCGACGTCTATCACTGCCCGGGCGGAAAGCGGCTCGGGACGAGCGGCACCGTGCACGAGGGCAAAACGCTTCTGTATCGTGCGAGGAAGCTCGACTGCGACGCATGCCCGCTTAAACCGCAGTGCTGTCCAAAAGAGCTATCGCGCAAGATCCCGCGCGACATACATGAGCACGCCCGGGATGTCGCCCAGTCGTTCGCTGGCACCGAGAGCTTCGCGACCTTGCGACGTCAGCGCAAGAAGATCGAAATGCGGTTTGCGCACTTGAAGCGCATCCTCAGGCTTGGTCGGCTTCGGCTTCGTGGCCCACAAGGCCCCAGGACGAGTTTGTTCTGGCTGCCATCGCTCAAATCTGAGGCGCCTCGCGTCGCTCGTTGCGCGAGCACCACCCGCTCATGCTCTGTGCATTGCGTAGCGTAGGAGTTGTGTTGAGAGCGTCAGGGTCGGCGGATCAAAGCCGGCCGGCCTTACCGAATGGCCGAAAGATATTCGTCGGTTACAGCCGACTTTTGCAACAAAATCGGCCAAAAGCAGACTCGCGCGCTGCCGCAACTCTCGCTGCTCGTTCACTCCGCGCGCACCACGCTGAGTGGCAAAGATCGTGAATAGTATGATGTATGCAAGAGCTCCCGCAAATATCCGTGCTTGATCTCGATTGATCGCTCTGTTTGGATAGTTTCCTTCGGCAATTTGAATTTCGGATGACCATCGTGGATGAAATGAGCGGATACCTTCGTTCGTTGAGTGCTCGTTCAGAGAAGGCGTCGTGACCGCCCGCCGCGCTGGCCTCGGGAATCGGCTATTGGCGGCGTTGCCGCCTGCGGATCTCGGCTTGCTCACCCCTTACTTCAAGAAGGTCTCGTTCGAACCCGATGCCGTCCTTGTCCGCTCGGGCGATGAGCTCGATCCCGTTTATTTTCCCCATAGCGGCGCGATCGCCTTCATGCTCGATATGCCGGACGGGCAATCGGTCGCAACCACCTTGATGGGACGGGAGGGCGCCTTGGCCTCGTTCTCCGTGCTGGGCCCCTCGCTTTCCTCCGTGACCGCGATTGCTCGCATAGCCGGCACAGCGTCGCTGATTTCCGCCGCCAAATTTCGAGCTGCCTATGCGCAAAGCGCAGCCATCAGGAACGTCGTGCAGGTCCACGCCCGCGCGGTGTTATTGCAGCTCCAGCACGTAGCCGCTTGCAACGCGCTGCACCGGGTTGACGGCCGCTTGGCGCGGTGGCTCCTGCAGCTTCACGACCGCGTACCCAATGACCTACTTCCGGTGACGCATGAGGCGCTTGCGCAATTGGTTGGGGTGCGGCGGACGACAGTGACTCTGACGATGAGCAAGTTACGCGAGGTCGGCGCCGTCCCGTCCGACCGGCGCGGGTTTATCGAAATCGATCGGACACGGCTGGAGAGGGTCGCGTGCGATTGTTATGGGCTCATGCAGCTCAACATCGATCGGACTTATTGCCAGGAATTGGCGGCGCCGCAGCCGCATCCGCCGTTCCGGCAAAGGGCCGTCGTCGCCTCCAACGGCGCGGGTGGTGAATCTGGCGGAAAAGGAAAAATAGAGAGAGGTCTAATTTCCTCGCGACGTGATCTCGCGAACGTCACCCGGCCGGAGGTTCAGGGCCTCTGCCTCCTGATGGCTCAATTCGCTATCGAGCAAGGCCGCGCTCCATCCTTCCGGAACGACATCCAAGACCGCATTAACCGCTTGGTCGCGAGGAGCCGCCACCGCCCAGAGCTTATGCTCGCGATTATCGGTCATGACCCGAACCAGGCGGATTTCCGACGCATTTGCCATAGCGCATTATGCGCACGACTTGCTTATGTTTGAAACCGTAAGCCGCCTCTGTTGACGGCATCCGCGTCCATCGGAGCTATCTGGCAAGGAACGACTCTCCAGCGTAGAGGATTAAGATTTCGGTCTGTGGCGCGATACCTGGATCACTCCAGCCTCCAGCTTCGCGACATCCACCCGGGACGGCCCATCGTCCGACGCGCGTTAGGCGATGGGTCGGTTCTCGCCGAGGCCGCCGCGGGCCTCTTCCTGTCGCGCTCTCTGGGTGATCGACGCTCCTTAGCTTTTCCACACCCACGACCCGCAGTGGCTCACGCTCGTTCCGAGCTGCTAGGAATCGATAAATTTGACGCAGGTTTTGCCGAGTGGCTTCGGGAACGTTCGGTGACGGCGTTGCTTGGAGAGCAATGACGAGCACGACCGTAGTTCTCATTCCCGGCATGCTGAAAGCGCTTCGCCTGGTGCGCGTCTACGGTTTTATAGTCGAGCGCAGAGACGGTCTGTATTACCCCGGCAGCAACCAGCCGGCATGCTCGAAGGCTTTGGCAGAGAAGATGGTTGAAGGCGGCTGGCTGGTGAAACACGGAGAGCGTTATCAGGCTACAGAGAAGGGTTGGCATGCAGGAGAAGCCGGTTCGGATGTGGGGTAAGATAGGTGAATCCAAGGCCGCGCGGGAATGACGGCTTCGGGTCATATGCGGGCATCGCGCCATATCCGTCCTTGGTCCGTTAGCCCCGGCAAGCCGACGTCAGGGCGTAGATGCGGAGAGAGTCCAAGGGCGGACGACGGGCCTACTTTGGGTCACGAGCGTCGGTTTGGCTAATGCCCTGTCACTTCCCATCTGTCCCGATCAGCGGACCGCTTCGGAGCCAAGCCGAACTTCACTATCGGGCTAACAACCGACCACCAGCTGCAGGAATAGGCTTTCGTTCGAAAACGCTATATCGGTTACATCATGGCTCCGGGAATGAAACACCGGATGTCGATCTGCAGCGCCTTGCCGAGCGTCCAGTTGTAGAATGGCCAGACCATCGTGCGACCATCGCGGTTCGGCTCCTTGATCACGGCCTCGTCCGGTACGTCCCACCATTGGCCGTTGATGAGCACGCGGTAGTGGCCGTCTCTCACCTCCCAGTCGGCGTCAGACAGCGCCGTGCCGTCGGCATCGGAACAGCAGGGCCCCTTGCCACTTTTGAGGCTCTCGAACCAGCTATTGAGTTCGGTACGGCTATGATCGTGCGCGTGCGCCGCGAAGTCCCAGACCAGCAACACGATCACCACCCGAATGGTGGCCATAAAACATATCTTCGTCACTGCAATCTCCATAAGAAGAGATGTGCACTGCGACTTCCCAATCAGGTTAATCCGCCGGGATGTGTGGACCGCACTTGAGATTACCTTGGGCCGCTCCCAAAAGTCCCGGTTGTTGCTATGTCTGCGATGCGGACACCAAGGTTCAAGCGACGCGGCTATTAAAAATTAGAGGCAGGCGTCTGGTTCGGGCTGCGCAAAATGCAACGGGGCACGTCGCCTTCGTTCATAGATCGAGATCGCAATATCCGCTTCTTCGGGACTTGTCATTATATCACTCCAGCACCTGCGCCAGCGCGACTGCAAGCGCCCGTCTCAGGCGTCACGCTGTTTCAGCCAATCACCGTGCTGTGATCAGCGCTGTCAATAGAGCAGCTTTTCCAGGAAACCACGGTGAGCGCCGCACGACGATCAATCATACAAAGAAGTCTTGTCGGCGCGCTTGGAACATTTGCGCGCGTCGAACCCAGGGAAATTGCCCCTCGTCAACCGTTCGCCAAAATGGGACTCCGGTCATCCGATCGCGAGACGCCTACGGCCACGTATGATGAACTGGTGGCATTTCGAGCTACGGCCTTGAGCATGGGACCACTTCCGAATGCGGTCACTAGCGGGCATTGATCAGAGCCGATGCCGCGTGTCGGCATCGGGCCAGCAGCGAAAAATGCGCCACTTGGGTTAGCCGTGCAGCCGCCGCCTTTACCGACGTTACTTCTTCAAGATGCCAGGATTAGTGTCTCCCAGTTGCCGGACTGCCGCGTCTGCAGTTGGCGTATTGTACGTCGATCTGGATCCACCGCCGTTCTGGTCACGAACCGTTGCGCCGAATCTCTCTCCCGTGGTCCCGTGCCTTTTCGCACTGGACGCGTTAGGGCCGGGCGAACCGCCTGTGCCGCTTAGTGTGGTCCCGTTCGACAGCGTCGAGCCACCTGCGCCGCTCGAACCGGCTGAACTAGCGCCGCCGCTGGATGACGAACTACCTGAACTGCCTCCAGAGCTTTGCGCCATGGCGACCGAAGAGGTGCTCAGCAAGATAGTGACAACGATCGCGAGAAGCTTCATTTGTCTCTCCCTATCGCCGGCGTGTAAGCCACGCTCCGAGTAGGAACGCGACACCGAGCGAGCGTAAAGGCGCCTTCACGGTCATCTCACGCAGCTGATCCGCCCAGCGCATAGCAGAATCCAGCGAAGGCGAACGCTCTGATTGATGGCGTCCTCTCGTCTCAGCCCCGGGCTCCGACCTGTGGCCGGAAGTCTGCTCGACACCGCCCTGCTCGTCGAAGCTTCCGTCATTGCCGAAGTATCCTTCATGTCCATGTGGGTCCTCCTAGGGTCGTGACGGAGCAACAGGTCTCGCTTTGTCCGGTTCCTACGTTCCGTAAGGTCCGGACTAGGCCGATGTCCGCCGCGGTTTGGCCCCAAGCTTCTTGGCTGATCGTCCTTCGCCGGCTTCTTGCCGCGATAGGCATCCGCATCTCTTTTTGACCGTTGGCGGCCTTCTTCGGCTTCTTCTCAGACTTGGCTCCTTGGACGGCGGGCCTCTGCTGTTAGTCGACACGGTGCTTGGCGCGGACGAGCTCAGTATCGCGCTTGACTGAATTGAGGTGTGCGCTCTCGACTGCACCTCAAAACCTAGCGGTTTGCCTCCTGCTACTTCCCGCGGAATCAATTCGGCATGGGGACTAAGTCGAGAGAGGTCATCTGGGGCGGCCAAATCATGGGCGCGAGGATCCACGCCCGGGGGCCCGTGAGCGTGCCCAGAAGGCCGTTCGACAGGCCGACCGGGCGGAGGCGGAAGCCTGGTCCCTTCGCAGTACGGCGGCCCTGCCCAGCCAACCCCGGCAATCGCCAGCGCCTCAACGGCGGGCTTGCTTGGCTAGAGGTCAAATGCGCCCGCTGTAAAACCCGCGCCAGTCTCCCGCTGGACGCCATGCGCCGGCCCGGGGATACGCCGCTCTGGAAACTCGAAACTTCGCTGAAATGCCGCTCCTGTCGCGCCAGCCGCTACGCGCCGCCAGCCCGCATGATCAAGCTAACCGAGACAAGGCAGATTACGCCCTAGAAATGGGTTAACCCGACCGAAGAGCAATAGACATGGCGAAATTCACGGCCGAACGTCCCCAAGCAGATCCGGAAGCCGCGGCCCGCCAGCCAACTCGCCGCGACCATCGAGTTGGTCCAGGACGGTCACATATACATTGAGAGAATCAATGCGCCGTTTCTCTACACCTTGAAGGGCAGCGGAAGTGAGGTCGGCGCCGGCATCGCTACGCGGTCGAGAAGGGCTGGCTGATGCTTCACGAGAGCGGGACTTACGTGAACTCCTCGTCCCGGCGAGGATCTCCTCGCCTCAAAATAGGAACGTCTGCGTTCCGAATGCTTTTTCGGAAATGGACGAGTCGAGCTGGTGAAGCTGGAGGCGCGGCCATGAAGCGCCACGCCATGAGCAAGTATTTCGGTAATGGCGCCGGCCACGTTCTGCGCCAGCACAACAGCGCCGTTCTGCTATTCAGCTGGCACGGCAAGCCCGACGGACTGGCCCGCTATGTCGAGCACGTCAACTGCTACGCCCGCAAAGGCATGGAATATCCCAGCCTTGCCGCCCTGCTCCGCGCCATCGAGGCGGAGCACGCTCAGAAGAAGTCCTGATATACAGCCCCCAGCTCAACGTCACCGACCCGCGGAGCGGCTGGCTCGCGCTCCATGAGAGCGGCACCTATGTGCGGCTCACGAGATGCCAAGACCTGCGCACCAACAGCTAGGAACGACGCGAACGGGACGGGATTGCTTGATGGCCGTCCCTTCACGGCGGGCTGGCCGGAAGGGCCGGTGGGACGGCTCTGGCTCAAGCCCCCGCGGTCAGCCGGAGCCGTCTTCTCCATGAGCCACAAAAATTAATCCGCGATATTCGTCATTTAGTACATACAAGGAGCGTTTCCCGGCTGAGATTACTGCTGGCGCATGCGTTGAGTTTGCGTGCGCTGGCGGCCCCGGCTCGTCCCCTACCAGCCCCGGAGATGGGCTTGGGGCCGTTCCGTCCATGACTCGGCTGTGTTTGGTATGTCCGGAATAATGAGCCGTAGCTTGCCGGGCCAAAATGAAAGAAGACGATTACCGTCGGCGTCGTCGCTCGAAAGCGGCTAAAGCCTCAAGCGCGCGTCCGCGTTGAAGAGGTTGCCTAGGCGCCAGTTGCACACGCCAAACCATCGTTGCGGATGAGGTGGCTGGCCAAGTCGAATATTTTACGATCAATTCAGGTCAGCCGGTTTCACGAAACGCACGTGAAGGGTGATTGACTGCCTTGAGCCGTCCAGTAGAACCCGGACTTGGCTTCGCGTTGAGCCCTTGGTGACAATTACGCCAGGCTTGCCGGCAAGCTTCGGTCCCGCGGAAGACGTCACAACTATGCGATTTCCCCCGCGGAGTTCGTGACTGACAACGTTTAGATCTGCCGCGATCGGCAAGGTACGACGATTCCGTGACATTCCCCCCGCCCCCAATCAACCCCTCGATACGTCCACCATATCAGCTTTTCAGCCGCGCCATAGGTTCCCCCTCGTCTAGAGCGTTTCACATTTTGACTGAAGCGTAACCGGCGTTGGCGAAGTAGTTGGCGCATTCGCGAGGCTGGATGTCGTGGACGAGGTGACCGATGTGGCGCCAAGTGTCCTCGATGGTGCGCTTCTGAGCTTGCCGCATCCAGTGTTTGATCTTGGAGAAGGCCTGTTCGATCGGGTTGAGGTCGGGCGAGTATGGCGGCAGGTACCAGAGCCTGGCGCCAGCAGCCTGGATCATCTGCCTGACAGCTTTGGACTTGTGGCTTCCGAGATTGTCGAGAATGACGATGTCGCCTTCGCGCAGGGTTGGCAGGAGAAGGTGCTTCACATAAGCGCGGAAGCATTCGCCGTTGATCGGGCCGTCGAAGACGCAGGGTGCCGTGAGTTGGTCATGGCGGAGCGCGCCGAGGAATGTGAGGGTACGCCAGTGACCGTGTGGGGCGAAGCCGCGCAGGCGTGCCCCTTTGGGGCCCCAGCCCCGCAAAGGGGCCATGTTGGTCTTGATCCAGGTCTCATCGATGAAGACGAGCCGGCCCGGATCAAGTCCGGCCTGCCAGGATCGCCAACGCTGGCGCCTACGCGAGACGTCGGCGCGAGCCTGTTCGAGGGCGAACAGTGTTTTTTTTGAACCGCAGCCCTTCCCGGCGCAGGAACAGCCAGACCGCGTTGTGTGAGACCTTGACCCCACGGGCTGCCAGTTCCGCCTTCAGACCATGCAGCGTCAGGTGCGGCGTTTGAGTGATCCGCTCGACGATGAAGGCGCGGTGCGGATCGAGCACAGGCTTGCGGTGACCGCCCATCTTGCCAGGCACAACCGAGCCGGTCGCCCGCTGCCGCTGTGACCACTTCACAACCGACGAGACCGCAACACCAAACCGTTCCGCCACAGACCGGCAGCTCTCGCCCGCCAAAACCGCAGCCACCACACGCTCGCGAAGATCCAGGGAAAGAGGTCGGGTCATGCGATGCTGGCCTCCAATCCAGTCAGCATCTTGAATCACAATCCGCCAAAAACCGGAATCCCCTCCGATTCAATTAAGCAATGAAAGGCTCTAAAGGCCCGCCACCGTGAACCGACAAGAGGCCGCCAACGGAGGCGGCCTTACATGCTCAAGGACAGGATGGCGAGCAGATCGATGCCTGGTCAGCGTCCATATCATCCATGGTCGCATTGCCTAGGGCTCCCGCTGCGACACAGGATTTTCGCTGGAGGTGCGCTCTTGAGATAGATCAAAAGCTGAATAGGACGGCAGAGATGGCACCCACGGTGAAGGCACCGGCACCAACTAACAACGCTCGCACTAGTAGTTCTTCGCCCATGCTCGAAATTAGCATAAGAGAATTGTTTTCGCCTGTGCAGCTTGTGCCAATAACAGCGCGACAGCGGGTTAAAAAACGGCGAAGCTGCCGATTGAAGCCGCCTTATTGCTTTCTAATGCGCTCGATTTCGACCGTGAACCGCACCCGCATAATTGGTCCAAGATCGTCGCGAACCTCGAGACCCTGCCTGGGACATGCATTTCGAGCCCGGCAGCGTTCTTTTTGAGATCAGCGACACGACCGTCAGCGTGCTGAGCGGGCGGCCTGACGGCATGCGGCGCTCCTTTTGAACTAGGCGCCTCTTGGACTAGGCGCCTCGCCCGATCTCTTAGGCTCGGCCGGCCGCATGGGTTCGAGGGCCGGGCTTCGAAACGGCGACGGCGCTATCGCCTGGACCAAGGATTGGTCAAAACCGGTCGCACCCGGCGATTACACGCATTGCCGATGCGTTCAAATGAAGGGCTTAACTCAAGGCGTGCCAATTTCCGGTGGACTGGGTGGCGGCAGTCCATAGTCCTTCGCACGCTTGCCAGCCAGCTTCCGATAGGCGCCGGCTTGTTGAAGCAGTTGAGACTTGAAGGCTGAATTCGGCTCATGGGCCGCCAACCCTTCAAGCTGGACCGCTCGCTCAAGATATTCGGTCAGCAGCTTCACGAGATGCCCTATCTGTGTTTCGTCGCGAGCACATGCCCGAGCGCAGCTGGCGGTGCCGACTGGGGTGCAGCTAGCCGATCATTGATTTGCAGAGCAGCCTCGGCTTGCCTGACCCGCTTCTTTAAAAGTTCGCGCTCGGTACCCGGGGGCAACCGCTCGGCGGCCTCTCGAAACTTGGCAGCTTCCTCAATGAGGCGCTGCGCGAACGAGGCGGTGTGTTCAATGCGACGACGAAGCTTACTCACGCGCATCTCCCGAAAGAAGCACATAAGCCGCAGTAGAGCGGCCAGTCCTGTCGTAGGCCGGTCTTTTTGGCGGGTAGCTCAGCGCAATGCTGCAGCAGATCCCACCCACGACACGTATCATCTGATACGACACGCCAAGCTTTCATTAAAAATATCGATCGGCGCGCCAATAAAGTAGTGCGAGAGTGGCCATCCAGGAACTAGCTAGAGCTGCCTTTCGTTAGAACAAGCCTTGCTCGCGGTTAACAGACGCAAGGATCCAACTTGGCCTCAGCCGTCCAGACAGCGGCTGAGGCCTTTTCGTTCGCATTCCGCGCGGTTCTCTACACCGTCCGGCGCTGGGTGAGCTCGCCTTGACCTAACGAGAAGCGAGAGCTTCCGAAGACATTGCGCCCGAGTCGCAACGAGTATTGGCGGCCTTGCGCAGATGGAACACAAGGCATCGAGAACAATTTGACTTTGCGACGGCCCCGCCGAGCCGTCGGAGCGGCCCCGGCTAGATCTCCCTAGCACTCGTTGCCCAAAGTCGGGGCCGTCTCTCCGCCACCGCGTTTCGGAATAGGCGTGTGCGTCCATCGCCCTCGATCGCCCTCAACTGATCGCCTCGACCGGGACATCTACTTCGTGCTTGAGGACTTCGGCGCGTGCCGGCTGCCGCTGCAGGACTTCATCCACGCAACGCCATGCGGCACATCGACGTGCAACTCGCCCTGCCGCTTCGCGGCATCGCCGGATGGTGGGGGAAGGCAAGCCTCTCGGCTGGACGCCCCGGGACGATCGGGAGAACTTCATCCGCTGCCGGTCGGCGGAGAAATCCTGGGTATGCGAGATCTCGGCGAGGTCCTCGATCATCTACATGGCCAAAAAAGAAGAAGAGGAACCGACCCCACATTAATCCGCGCGACTGTCCGCCGAGATCCGCATAGCGCCGGCATCATAGCGCGGGCGAAAAGCGCCAGACTGGCGCGCGTCGTCCGCTTCCCTGCCGAAAGGCGACATAGAAGAGACGTCCTGGAAAGCAAGAGGCCTCCAGCTGAGCTTGCCCGTCATTGGGGCCGAGCCCTAGGTCAGAGACCCGCTCCGGATAGCATGCGCTAGTCGGCCTGTGTCTTGGTCGGGTTGGAGTCGCGCAAGCCGCCTTTCGAGCTCTGTCCTTTTGGCGACTATTCTTGCGGCGAGGATCTCATCGACCTCTGTGTGGAGGGCCCACAGTTCATCGATGGACATCCGCCCTAATTGCTCTTTGTCCATGATCGCACCCGAACCAACGCCCCGTTTGGTCCGTAAACGTGAGGCCGGCAAGCAATTACCGGTTCCTCGAATATGCCCCTACGCTTGTTTTGGCTGTGGCGCCGGATGCAACCGATCTCGCGTCACGCTAGTTCCCTGCTTTGCGCGAGCCTCATCTTCGGCTTGAGCTACTTTTTGTTGAATCTCTTCCAATTCGGAAAGCTTAGAAGCAAGTGCTTCGAAACGTTGGCGCAAATCAGCAACGCGACTATACATCCGACCTCCCACCACGACTGTATCTTTGTGAACAATACGACGGCCTCGGCATCTGGAGGTTTGGATCGAATGTCGAGGCCGCTTTCCCGCGCCGGATCGAAACCAGAGCGGCCGGCTAGATTAGGATCATTTTAAGTTCCCGCGCCTGCATATGTGAATCCGTCAGCATTGCACTCGATTCGCCGGCCCGCGTTCTGATGGGGCCCTTGGAATCAGGTCCGCCTTCTCCGAGCCACCACACTGGAGGTTGGACAGACATCGCTAAGGTGCTCAGACGCAATAACCGGCATCTTCTCGCCTGCATCGAACTGTTCGCTTGCTATCTGCTCGATTGTCCCCCGATGCCTCTTAAACGTGGCTGGAAGTCGTTAGGATCGTGCCGTCCGCGGCCGCGCGATCACGCAAGGCGGACCATTCCACCCTGCAGCCGATACGATCGTGGCCGTCGAACATCGCGAACAGAACAGCTTCGGGCCTCACCTCCTGGAACTCGCCGCGCGGTTCGCGGGAAAAGGCATCTCCGTTTGCTGGTGTGCAACCATCAGGCGCTCCGATTGATCCTATTGCTGCCGCCTGGCTCGCAAAGGCCAGCCCTGCGCACTCCTCTCAGTACGGCCATAATCACTTTAGATCGCTCAACAAGATGACGTTCTAGAAACTCAGGCCACTGACGAGACCATGTCGGGCAACATCACTGGGGCCGACGACCGCTCCATTAAATTCACGGTCACCGGTCGCTCGGGCCAATTCGCCGCGGACCTCGGAACCGAACGGGTAAATGACCGTTTTGGGTCGATTTTGTTGCAAAAGTCAGTTGAGACGAGCTGGCAAGCGTGATTCCGTTGTGTTGACGCGAATCGCGACGAGGTCGATCCATGATGGGCCGTCTGAAGAGTGACCAAGGTCAACTGTTCTACGAGTTTCATCTCAGCGACGCGGTTCCCGAAGATCATCTGGTGCGGAAGATCGACACTGCGCTCGATCTGTCTTGGCTTCGCAGCGAACTAGCTCCTCATTATTCGCCCATGGGTCGCCCGTCGATCGATCCGGAGCTGATGATCCGGATGCTGATCGTGGGATATGTCTTCGCGATCCGCTCGGAGCGGCTGCTCTGCCGTGAAGTGCAGGTGAACCTCGCCTATCGGTGGTTCTGCAAGCTCGGTATCGAGGATGCTATCCCGGATCATTCGGCCTTCTCGCGGGCCCGCAATGAGCGCTTTCGCGAGGGAGATGTCGTTCGTCGCGTGTTCGAACATATCGTCGAGGCGTGCATTGTGGCCGGTCTGGTTGGTGGCGAAGGTTTTGCGGTAGACGCGAGCCTGATCCAGGCAGATGCCAACAAGCAGCGCTCGATCGCGGGTCAGGATTGGCGCAGGGATCGCGATCCGGCGAGGTCAAGCCGCGCGGTGAAGGAGTATCTGGCAACCCTCGACGATACGGCGTGGGGTGCGGCCAGTGACGTTGTCCCGAAGTTCATCTCGCTGTCCGATCCCGCGGCCCAGTGGACCGGAGCTCACAAGGGACCAGCATTCTTCGCTTACTCCGACAATTATCTCATCGACGTGAAGTTCGGCGTCATCGTTGATGTTGAGGCGTCCCGCTCCATTCGCCAGGCCGAGGTCGGAGCGGCGAGGACAATGATCGAACGAACAGAGGAGCGCTTTGGTCTCAAGCCGGAACGGCTTGTCGGGGATACCGCTTACGGGGCTGCTCCGATGCTGAACTGGCTGGTCGAGGAGAAGGGCATCGCGCCACATATCCCCGTGTTCGACAAGTCGAAGCGAGATGACGGTACCTTCTCGCGCAGCGACTTTCGATATGATCCGACCAGCGACGTCTACCACTGCCCGGGCGGAAAGCGGCTCGGGACGAGTGGCACCGTGCACGAGGGCAAAACGCTTCTGTATCGTGCGAGTAAGCTCGACTGCGACGCATGCCCGCTTAAACCGCAGTGCTGTCCAAAAGAACCATCGCGCAAGATCCCGCGCGACATACATGAGCACGCCCGGGACGTCGCCCGGTCGTTCGCTGGCACCGAGAGCTTCGAGACGTCGCGACGTCAGCGCAAGAAGATCGAGATGCGGTTTGCGCACTTGAAGCGCATCCTGAGGCTTGGTCGGCTTCGGCTTCGTGGCCCACGGGGCGCCCAGGATGAATTTGTTCTGGCTGCCATCGCACAAAATCTGAGGCGCCTCGCGTCGCTCGTTGCACGACCACCACCCGCTCGTGCTCTGTGCATTGCGTAGCGTAGGAGTTGCGTTGAGAGCGTTAGGGGCGACGGATCAAAGCCGGTCGGCCTTACCGAATGGCCGAAAGATATCCGTCGGTTACAGCCGACTTTTGCAACACAATCGGTCAAAAGCTGACGATTCGGCAGACGGCGCTGCGAGTCAGCTAGGAGCCACAGCAGACACGGCAAGTCTCCCTGCAATGACGTCAACCACAAACGGCTGGGCTCAGGGCGGCGTTCAAATTGATCTCAGATCTCAGGTTCGCTCTCAGTTCGACTGACGGTCGGCCTAGATCGGTCGCTCAGCGCGAATTGATTGATATTGACGCATACTCAAGTCGTCTCAACTACGTTGTAGGCGGTGATAGGACGATGCAAGCCCTTGAGCGTGAGTTCGCCTACCGTCTGTGTCGTCGTTCTCTCGTCGATCGCCGCGCGCACCTTGCTATCGATGAGAATCTGGCCGTCCCGCGCCTCCGCACACAACCGGGCCGCGAGATTGACCACCGTCCCGATCGCGCTGTACTCGGAGCGGCCCTCGAAACCGATAGGGCCAAGCGTCGCATATCCGTGTGCGATACCGATCCCAAAACCAAGTTCGTGGCTTTCCCGCCGCCATTTACAGGACAATTCAGATAGACGGCTCCGCATCGCGACCGCCATTTGCACAGCTCGTGCGCATGGATCGGGACAAGGAATCGGATCTCCGAAAATGACCATGATTCCATCCCCCATAAATCTCTCCAACGTGCCTTCAAACTCATGGACAAGAGAGCCCAAGGCTGTGTGATACTCTCTCATAACGGCCATCACCTCCTCGGGCTCGGCAACTTCTGAGAAAGCGGTAAATCCTCGCAAGTCACAGAAGACTATCGTTACCTGTCTGCGATGGGTCGCCAGGGACTCATTTGGCGAAGAAGAAAGAATGAGTTCTGCGACCTGCGGCGAAAGAAAACGCTTCAAACGACTAACACGTTCGATTTGCGCTATCTGCTCGGCGACACGCACCTCGAGCGTTCTATTCCACGACGCGAGTTCATTCGCCTGGGCTTCCGCTCGATCGTGCAATTCTTTGATGCGGAGCATGGAGTGCACACGCGCAACCAACGCTGCATGGTCGACAGGTTTGGTCAGATACTCGTCTGCGCCTGCGTTAAGTCCTGTGACGACATCCCTTGAATCGGCTCGCGCGGTAACCATGATGATTGGAACAAATCCAAGCGAGGCATCGTGCTTTAATCGCCGGCAGACCTCAACGCCATCGACTTTCGGCATCATGACATCGAGCAGAATGACGTCCGGCGCATCCTCACGCGCGACCGCAAGCGCTCTCTCGCCGTCTTCAGCCTCCCTTGCCTCATACCCCTGCGCGGTGAGCCGCGCGACAAGAATGCAACGATTCGTTTCGTTGTCGTCTGCAATCAAGATTCGAGGCGGATCATGCATTTCTGTTCCCGGTCGAGGCGCACTGGAACCTATGTCAAATATCCATTGATCATTTCGAGTAGTTTTCGTGCGCTGTAGGGCTTCGCGACATAAGCATCGCAACCAGCCGCGCGCGCCTTTTCTTCATCCCCGCTAAGTGCGTAGGAGGTAACGACCACGATGGGAATATGACGGAGGTCCGATTGTGCTTTTATGCGCCGCGTCGCCTCGTAGCCGTCAAGATTAGGCAGCTGGATATCCATCAGAATGAGGTCCGGCTTTTGGCTTCGCGCAGCTATGAGTGCTTCTTCGCCGTCGTACGCTTCAATCATTTCGTAGCCGGCGCTCGCAAGGAGATCGCGCAGAATTTGCCGATTATCCTCCTGATCTTCGACCACCAATACGCGCTTGCTCATGTCTGTGTCGCCTGTTGCTCAAGCCGGGCTTGCACCCAGAAGGAAAATCTTGCGCCGCGACCGGGGCGGGATTCTACCCAGAGCCGCCCACCATGCATCTCCACAATGAGCTTAGCGATGGCGAGGCCCAATCCCGCGCCTCCCTTTGCCTTGGTGATCGAATTGTCGACCTGCTGAAATTCTTGGAAGATCTTTGCTTGATCGGTTTCGTCAATGCCCGGACCCGTGTCCTGGACGGAGAATATGTAAGAGTCCCCTTTGGCCTCCACCTCGATCCGAACTTCTCCCGCCTCCGTAAATTTGATGGCGTTACCGACAAGATTGAGCAGAACCTGGGCAAGCCTGCGCTCGTCTCCCCGCGCCGGCGGTAGACCATTGGGAACGGCAATTCTCAATTCCAAATTCTTTTCGGCCGCGAGAGACTCAACCGAGGTATAAACACCACTAACCAGTTCTTCCACAGAATAGTCGGCCAAAGAGAGGCGAAGCTGTCCAGCTTCGATCTTGGAGAGGTCGAGGACATCGTTGATCAGCCCAAGCAAATGTCTGCCGTTCCGTTGGATTCGTTCAAGGGCTGGCCGCATTTTGTCCGGAGGGTTGCCGTATATGCCGTCCAGCAGGAGCTCCGAAAAGCCGAGTACCGCGTTCAGCGGCGTCCGCAGTTCATGGCTCATGTTTGCAAGAAACTGCGATTTGTGCCGGCTCGCCTCCGCAAGATTTTCGTAGAGCTGTTGCAGCTCTTTGCAGGTTAAGTTGACGTGTGCCGCAAGCTCCCCAAGTTCGTCCCGATTGGGAACCTCAATGCGCTGGCTGAAGTCACCGGCTGCGATTCGATTCAGACCGTCGTGGATAATGCGAACTGGGTCAATCACAGATCGGGAGATCGCATGTCCCAATACCAGCGTAAGTATGAAACTTGCGAGCGCGACGGCACCGACAAGTATTTGAGATCGGGCATAGGTTTTCTGGCTCGCATCTATGCCAGCCACCATGTCAGCTTCAGCCCGGTTGACCAATTGATTGGTCAACCGTTCCAACTTGTCCGCGAGAGGGCTGAGCTCCCGGAGTTCGCTCTGCTTGGCCTCAGCCGTCCGCCCATTGCGGATGAGATCGACAATGTGGGCGACTACAGCAATGAAGCGGCCGTACTCTTCGCGCAATTGATTGAGCAGCGTCACTTCATCTTTGGCGACGAACGAGACGCGGTCAAGGTCGTAGCCAAACTGGTTGATCTGCCGCAGCGCAGCGGCCAATGTCGTTTCGTTCGGAAAGGCGAGAGCCGTGGAGACGACGTAAAGCTGTCGAAGCGTTGCGTGTTGCATTTGTCGGTAGGCTTCGATCTTGTGCTGCAGGGCTACGACCTGGTTCGTCCTCTGATCTGCTTCGCGCAAGGAAAGAAGGCCAATTAGCCCAACCGAAACCAAGAGCGCCTCGATGACGAGGAAGGCCATCAGCAACTTTGTGCGTAGTGAGGGTCGCGAAGCGAAGCCGAATAGACCATACTTCACGGACGCGCTGCCTCCACTTGCTCGCGACGTTGCAGCGAGCTCGCGTTGACCAAGAAACGAAGCCGGGTCAGCTTCCAAGTTCACGTCGAACCTCGTTGAGGAACCGCCAATCGACGGCATCCGTGATAAGTTTCGCTGGGTTCGATTTCAGCATCTTCGCTTCGCGCAGACGAAGTGCGTAAAAGCGGATGGTATCTTCGGGATCGTAGTCTCGCCAGCGGTTGTAGGGTACGTCCGCAAGTGTCTGAACCGCATAATCGTGGCGGGGCGTGAAACCCCTGTCTACCATGCGCTGGGCAACCAGAGCCGGTTCGCTCACGCACAAATCCGTCGCGCGCAACATGGCACGAACCACGCGCTTGGTGGCGAGGGATTCTTTCGGACGAATTCGCGGTTACCCGCCAGCATGCAGCAAAAATACTGTGACCATGGGCGATCCAGGGCACTGTTGACGATAACATGGCCGAT
Source organism: Bradyrhizobium sp. CCGB12 (assembly GCF_024199845.1). Classification (NCBI taxonomy): domain Bacteria; kingdom Pseudomonadati; phylum Pseudomonadota; class Alphaproteobacteria; order Hyphomicrobiales; family Nitrobacteraceae; genus Bradyrhizobium; species Bradyrhizobium sp. CCGB12. Next base: position 348,609 of record NZ_JANADO010000002.1, read on the forward strand.
GTGCTGCGCGCGCAAGCGCTGTGGTTCGGGAGGAAATCCGAGGAAGGCATCGATCTTGCCCGCGGCAAACAACTCGATCGGTTTGACTGACGCGCTCGTCACCCACTCGATATCCTTGGCAGGATCGAGCCCGACAAGGGTTGCCATCGCGCTGATGAAAACGTGCGGGCTACTTCCGACCCCTTGCTGGCCTACCGTGTGACCCTTCAGATCAGCGACGCTGCGTATGTCCTCCTTGGCGAATAGTTCAAAGCAGCCAACATGAACCCCAGCCACAACGGTAATGCTTGCACCCCTATCGATCTCAAGAAGAAGTGGACCGGAGAAATGCAAGGTGAAATCGATGTCGCCCTTCGCAATTGCTTTGGTTTGCTCCACGCCGGCATCAGAATCTACGTAAACGACGTTGGTGAACCCCTCGGCATTCAAAAGGTCGCTCAGCACGTACTGCGGAGCGATACAGATGCTGGGATTCTTCGCCAAACGGATTGTCGTTGTCTCTGGTGGCGGATTGGGTTGTTCGGCCCTGAGCCGCGCGGTGGCGGTCCAGATTAGCCCGATGGACGCAGCGCAAGCCCCAGTCAACAGCAAGTCGCGACGGCTCGTATGCATAGGAACCTCCTCGATACCGCCTCGGAATCAGCCTCCAAGTTCATTTCGAACTTCGCTCAGGAATCGCCAGTTGGTCCCATCCGCGATGAGTTTCGCGGGGTTTGATTTCAGCATGCCTGCTTCGCGCAGACGGAGCGCGTAAAAGCGGATCGTGTCCTCGGGATCGTAGTCGCGCCAGCGGCTGTAAGGCACCTCCGCAAGTGTTTGAACGGCGTCGTTCAAGCGGGCTGTGAACCCTCTTTCTACCATGCGCTGCGCAGTAACAGCGGGCTCACTCACGCATAGATCCGTCGCGCGCAGCATGGCGCGAACTAACCGTTTGGTGGCCACGGGGTTCTTCCGGACAAATTCCCGATTCCCGGCCAACATGCAGCAAAAATACTGCGACCAAGGGCGGTCCTGCGCGCTGTTGACGATAACATGACCGATGTTCTGCGTGCGCAGACGTTGAGGTTCTGGAGGAAATCCAAGAAAGGCGTCGATCTTTCCCTCGGCGAACAGTTCGATCGGCTTGACCTTCGCGCTCGTCACCCACTCGAAATCCTTGTTGGGATCGAGTCCAACTAGTGTAGCCATCGCGCTCAAGAACACATGCGGGGGCGACTCTAGCGATTGAATGCCGACGGTTCGACCTTTCAGGTCGGCAACGCTGCGTATGCCGTCCTTGGCGAATAGCTCGAAGCAGCCGACGTGAATCCCGGCCAAAATTGTAGTGCTCAAGCCCTTATCGATCTCAAGAAGAAGCGGACCAGAGAAATTTAAGTTGAAGTCAACATCGCTTTTCCAGTTCGCTTTGTCTTGTGACGCACCACTACCGATGTACGTGCCGGTTTCGACATAAACGACGTTGGTGAAACCCTCGGCATTCAGCAGGTCGCGCACCACGTAGACAGGAGCGATGCAGATGCTTGGGCCTTTCGCGAGGCGGACTGTGGTGGTTTCTGGCGGGGGCTCGATTTCTTCGGCCTTGAGCCGAGCGGCTGCACTCCAGAATAGAGCCGCGGAAGCGGCGCAGACTCCGGATAATAGGAAATCGCGACGGTTGGCAAACATCGGAACCTCCTCGATAACACCATTGCAAGTAACTGCGGGTGCGTCGGACCGATGTGATTGCGTGGGACAATACGTCCCAGCGGCACGAAGATAGCATGGTAAAGATGTGTCGGATATGACCGGGCGACTGACGTTTCCGGGCAGATAATCTTAAGGGTCGATGTCTTGTAAGGCATTGGCTGCTACGGTCGGCATGAACGCGCGTGCGACCCAGCGTCTGGGGCACTGTTATCCGTCGGCGCTGCTGGCAGGACAATCAAATTGGCAAGCCCGGTCGACCGAGTTGGTCGCGAAGCTCGTTTTGATCAATCTCCACTCAAGCTAGGCTGTAATTGCAACGGATCAAGCGAGGCCAGAGAGAATTTCGCTGATGAACGACTCTTCTGGCGACGAGGTACTCTTGAATTCCGCTAGTATTCTCCCGTTCCAGCTTAAGCTTTAGTTCTTGGTATCTCATCCGATCCACTGGGTGCTGTCGCAGGTACTCGAAAGAGCAACATTCTGTCGATCTGCATGTGGATATGAAGTTTGTGCGTCGGGACACCCGCCACATCGCGATTGAAGAAATGATGGCCCTCCGACAGATCGCCTCCGCATCGATCGCCCAACGCTTCAAGCGATTGCGTCCAATCTTCGAATCGCTCCGGCGAGCGTGATCACCGCAAGTATTCGATTTCGCCTTTCGCGGCTGGGTTTGGCACGGCGGTGCTTCTAACGTGATGGATTTCCACCAGGACTGACCCGAAGATAGGTCGCAGGCGCGCTTCCTCCTTCGCATATTCTTGTGACCGCCTTGGATCATACGGCTTATTGGGCTAGTGAGCGGCATGCGCCAAATCCTAGCCGAGATGCAGACTTGCGTGCTGGTTGACTTACGCTCCGGGTCAAGAGCGGCGGTTAAGGCCAGTGTCGCCCGGCGTCACGTCTACCGCCGATAGGCGACATCACGTTGGGATCATCAATGTTCGGCTAAGGGCCGCCCACAAGCCGACTGAGCGCCCTGTGAAGCCAGATTACCCACCGAGCGAATGCTCGAGGAAGAAGCGCAGCATTTCCCTCGTCGCATCCGGTCCTTGCGGATCAGTGTAGGATCCGGGTGGGGTTGCCGCCTGACCACGCGTGTCCGGCGCCATCGATGTTCCAGTGTTCGGCGATCGCCCGACCGGCCCCGTCGATCAGGATGGTGCGAGTATAGGCATGGCCGTGGGGTACGCGTCCGCGAAGTACCTTCGTCGTCGGCCTCGTTGCCCTGGCGGACTGCTCGATTATCTGATCGCCATTCTTTGGATGAACCGTAGTGTCGCGATCGCCATGGAAAACGATGGTCGGCACAGAAGTGTTGCCATCCGCAATTGCCTTGGAGCCGCCTCCCTGCCGCATGGCGACGAACGCGGAGGGAAGATCGCTCGCGGCTCCGCACGCGAGGCCTGAATGAATACCGACCGCCGCATACAGGTCGCTATACGTTGCGCCCATGATGGCGGCGGCGGCCCCGCCGGCCGACAGACCCGCGACGTATACGCGCTTCGGATCGATCGCATGGTCGCGCATGATCTGGCGGGTAATGCCGGCGATCATCGAGGGCTCGCCCCCGCCGCGGCGCTGGTCGCCCGTGCGAAGCCAGTTCCAGCACTTCGAATGGTTGGCTCCGCTGGGCTGCGGTCGCCGATTATGGCGAGCCAGGAAGCGTAGCCGCACCCTATGACGAAAGCTAGAGTGGAAGCTGATAAATCGGAAGATCGATGTAGACGTTACTCGTAGGTCCAAAGGGAGCACCTCTACAGGGCAAGCATGATGCAGTTCTGGCGCGCGAGATGAGGCGCTACAAGAATGGTGGGACAACCTGACCCGGCTCCAACGGTACCGAGCAGCCACGGAAGCGCGCTCGAGGGGGGTTGGTCTGGCGCGGATCGATCAGGGTTGGCTTCGACAGCGAATTCTTCCGGCAGCAATCGCGTAACCGGCAGATCCGGTTGCTCAAGCTGCGGATTGAGTGGGCGACCGGCGTCTGCCCAGGAACGGCCTAGACGACAGCTGCACCAGGTATGTAGGGGAGCAGCGAGAAGATCGCGATGATGACCACGACCGCGAACGCAATGTTCTTCCAAGGCTGCTGCAACGGCAGCATCTGGATGAAATACAACACTAACCCGAGCACCAAAATCGTGATGAGGAGTCCGATCAGCATGGCAGCCTCCTTGGCTGCCCAGTGAATTGCCGATATGTTGGAATGTTCCGTGGTGCCCCGGAGAGGAATCGAACCTCCAGATGAAACGGTTTGCCGGCGGCCTTTACCGTTTGGCTACCCGGGCAATGGTGCGCGAGGAGGGATTCAAACCCGTCATTCCGAAGAACCGGTACCTAAGTCCGGCGCGTCTACCGTTCCGCCACCCGCGCGTTGATGGTGCCCGCTGCGTCGGTTTGAACGCGCGACCTGTTGTTTACAAAACAGCTGCTCTGCCAAGCTGAGCTATGCAGGCGGAAGCTTTCATCAAAACATGCGCTGCCTGAAACCGCCGTTTGCCGCTCCACTGAAGGAGACCGGCACCGGTCTGCGGATCGCCTTATGCGGCAGGGGCGACCATCCTGAAGTCCAAACAGGTCACGTCGCGCGCGGACCCTCCGGCTCAGCGCGGTTGAGGTAGTCGAGATAGATCTGGCGGGCTTCGGCCTCGGAGATGCGCCGGCGCGCCACGACGGTGCGCACGAAGGCGAGCGCTACCGGGGAAGAAAACGTCCTGTCGTCGCGCTTCTCGAGTCCTGGATTGGTCTGTTGGGTCAATGCCCTTCTCCGCCTGATCTGGCGGAGGGAGAGTCCCGACCGCCTTACGCTCTTGCTAGTGGTGTCAAGAGATTTTCGGGCTTCGTCAGATAGCTCGGACCTTGTCCCGTCACGCACATGCGCGACCAATCGCACGACCGAATAAACAGCAGCGCGGCGGCGGCTGGTGCGACGATATGTGAGCGCAAGCTCGACACGGGTTTGGTCCTCAGAGCGCCGACGCAACCGTCGGCAGATTTCGATGGGACAGCGTTATGCGCAGCGGTTTCCGAATCCGTCAAGAGCTCGCGAGCGCAAAAGTTTCAACCACCTCTGCCAGTGGCCCATGCGGTGTCAAATGCCGACTAACCACCACAAGATATTGAAGATTCGACTCGGGCCGATAAGGCGGCATAAATCTTCGCATGGCCGAGCCAACCCTCACCCGCAAGCCGCACGACAACCCGCACCTCGAGGCTTGGACGTCTATTTCGGGGACGTGCGGATCGGCAACATCAGGGAGCGCGCCGGCGTCCTGAAGGACGTCGACCGGTGGAGCTAGTAAACTCGAACTCTATCCTGGCACTGATCACGGAGCGACATTCGAAGAATGGCGATCCGCTTTCGAACTCGCCTGGCTCGCACTCAAGCCGACGCTGTCCGAGTCCGCCTATGAGCCGGTGGCCGAGACGACCGCGACGATACCGCGTGGAAGTACCGAATGTGGAAGGAGAAGGTGCTGCTTCTCGTAGCATCAGGGTAAGCGTTGAGCCGGTTGTCAGGCTCTCGACTCGCGGAGAACGACCTGATGCCCGACTATCTGAAACCGCCGTAGCCCAGTCAAAGCCAGCAGATGCCCGGCTCGACCGCGAAGATGAACCTTCGTCCCGATCACGGCGAGACCAGCTACAAAGGCTCGGGCCGTCTCCAGGGTAAGCGGGGCGCCAGCAAGCCCAGCTCACGTCCGATGAAGCCATCGGCCTTGTATCGGGTTCCCGCACAACTGCACTCCGAGCCGACATGACCACCTCTCCTCGGGCGGCGCAGACAGCCCACTTCCATCGGCCGCGTCCGCGCCGCCGGAGCATGACGTCGAACCCGCAAAGCGATCATCGCCGTGGCGAGAAGTCAGGCAGCGACCCCATTCAGTAGGCCGGCCTCAAGCTGGTCGAGAAGCCTCTGCTCGCGTTCGATCCGGCTGAGATATAGCTCGCGCTCCCGCTCGGTCTTCGCGTTCGCCAGCAGCAGGCGATAGTGGTCAATGACCTTCTCGCTGCCGTGGATCAGCAAGGTCCGGACGTCAGTCATGACGCCGCCCTCACGCTTGCCAGCTCGGGCGATCGTTCGGGCAGAGTGAAGGCGACCGGGAAAGTCCTGGAAGCCAGGGCTGCCAGTGCGGCCTCCTCCTCGAAAAGACGCCGTTCGACGAACTGGCGTTCGAGGTCCGACAGCTTGGTATTCTTGAGCCGTCGATACCGGTGGATGTTATTGCGGTGCGCACGGATACGGGCAAGATCTTCATCGATCATCATCGCCACTCCTGACGGTCTTTCATATCCTTCGGTTCGAGAAACTGGGAAGCGAATTCCCGGCGCGAAAATTATTCGGCGCGAAACCGCTGTCAAGATACCGGTCGTGCGCCGCACCAAATACCGGACCAGCGTTAACCAAATCACCGCGCGTCGAAAAATTTTCGAACGGCCCTCTTGAATCGCCATTGGGCTTTTCTAAGTCGTTTTTCGCCGCGAGTGCGGTGTGCCGGACGCCTCCACGGGTCCAGCACGGGCGTCGGCCGGCAGGTCCTCGGACCGCCGTCTTGCGCTTCTTGTAACCATCTTGCTCCTAGGAGGACTTGGATATGAGAACCACTTTCGACTTCGCGCCCCTGTGGCGCTCCACCATCGGCTTCGACCATCTGGCCGGCCTCGTTGACAGCGCGCTGCGCCAGGCGACCGAGGACAATTACCCGCCCTACAACATCGAACGCTCCGGCGAGGACCACTACCGGATCACGTTGGCGGTGGCCGGCTTCGGCGCCGACGACATCACCGTGACCGCCGAGCAGAACGCGCTGACCATCGAAGGCAGGAAGCCCGACAAGGCGGCCGGCGAATTCCTGTACCAGGGCATCGCCGCGCGTCCGTTCCGGCGCGTGTTCAACCTAGCCGACTATGTCCAGGTCAAGCAGGCGTCCTTCCAGGACGGGCTGCTGATCATCGATCTCGTCCGCGAAGTGCCAGAGGCCATGAAGCCCCGCCGGATCCAGATCGCAGGCGGCAGCCCGACCTCGGCACAGATCGAGCAGAAGGCGGCCTGACACCGATCGAAAGGATCGACGGAGGAACGCGGCCGGCGCAAAACCGGTCGCGCTCCCTGTCGCTTGCAGAAGGAGAGCATCATGGCAGTTCGAGATCTCATTCCCTGGTCGCGGAATCAGGAGCTTGCGCCGTCGCGCAGCTACGATCCGTTCACGGCGCTTCACCGCGAAATGAACCGTCTTTTCGATGACGTTTTCCGCGGTTTCGGCGGTCCAGGTCTGGCTCCCCTTATGGAAGGGCACTTCGGCTGGGCCCAAGCTTGAACTGGGCGAGACCGACAAGGTGCTGACCGTCACCGCCGAACTGCCTGGCATGACGGAGAAGGACGTCCAGATCGAAATCGCCGGGGACGTGCTGATCATCCGCGGCGAGAAAAAGGCCGAGCGTCGCGAAGAAGGCAGGTACTTCACCGAGCGCAGCTATGGCGCGTTCGAACGGCGGATCCCGATCGACGATGTCGAGGAGGATAAGGTCGAGGCGTCGTTTAAGAACGGTGTTCTGACCGTCTCGCTGCCAAAGTCGGAGAACTCGCGGTCGGGCGTCAAGCGGATCGCCATCAACACCCATTAGCGACCCGGACGGCGGCCCGGCCGCCGTCCGGCAACTCGGATTATCCCCCCAAGAAGGGAGCGTAAGGGAGACCACGATGACCAATGCCACGACCAATTCCGGTAGTCTGAATTCCTTCGTCCACCCCGCCGCGCACTACGCGTCTCCGGACGACGTGCTGAACGACACAACCCTTTCCGTCCCGGAGAAGCGGATCATCCTGTCGTCTTGGGCGTCCGACATGTTCGCGGTCGAATCCTGTCCCGCATTGCGTGAGATACCCGGCATGGGCCACGCCATCCGGCTTGCCGACATTCTAGCTGCGCGGCGATTCCTGGACGGCGAGGACGATGATCCGCCTCGCCCCGGCGGCGTTCCGATGCGACTGCGGCGGCCCAACGCCGCCGCAGAAGCACAGCACGGACCTTTCAAGCAAGCCGCTCCTTCGGGTCATAAGTGGCGCATAAGACAAACGGGCCCGTCGCCCACTTTACCGCCGACATTTTAAGATCATTATGGTTCAGCTAGGGCCATCACGCTGATCTACTCTCTTCATCTGTGAAATGACCAGAAGCCAGTTTAGCGGCGTGCCCTTCCCGTTTGAAGAGAACAATTAGCACGCCGAACAGCGGGGGGAACGCAGCCTCACCCAAAGGAAGAACTGCGCGTCCATTTGATTGCTGCGACGCAACTTGCTGAATGTAAGAGGCGCGCTCTTGCCGGACTTGCCAGAATTTCCCGGTGGGCCCAGCGCTGGGCGATATCTAGGAAGCACCGACTGACGATGCATCCCTTCTGCTATTTACATGATGCCGTACTCTTTCGTGAACGTCTTGAAATGCTGGCTTCTCAGCTGGGCAACTGGAAGAATTGAGGATGCGAGTGCTTTTAGCCGAGCAGACGATGGAGGGAACCGGAGCAGACCATATGGCCAGACGGCTAAAGACCTCCGGCGGGGATTGGCAGGAGGCGTACAGTCTGAACTAAGGCCAGAAGCTGAAAGACAACGGGGCCTCCAATCGGCGGTCCCGGCGTCTCGCCTATACTTCGCTGCCAATTGATCAATGAGCTGCCTCTTGTGGTGTGTTCGGGACTTCCATCGAGGAAGAGGGGGCCCCTGACTGGGACATCGCAGCGACAGCCGCATGATATTCATCATCAGTTCCCTTGCTCAAGGCGCGTTTCTCGTCCGGTTCGAGAGCTTCTCTGAGCGAGCATAACATCGCCATCCGCCAAGCCCACCAACGGAAGGAATCACCACCCTTTTCCGAGCCGCTCGCAATTGTCGATCTCGTTGATGTTAGCGGACGTTCCTCGCCCCGATGCGCTACCGCCTCACTCCTTTGGCACTCTCGTCCCCGTCAGGAGCCGTCTACAGCATCAAGAGCGGACTCTTGCCCAGGAACCCGCGTGACAACACGTTCGTTCTGGCTGGATGGCACAGTATTCCTTCAAGGTCTCTAACGGCGACCTTTCCTACGAGATGCAAGAATTGCCGGACGATGAGACGGCTTGGCGAGAGGCGGTTAAAACTGTGAAAGACATCGAAACCAATCTACATTCCAGCGGCGGCAGCTGGTCCCTCGTTGTCACTCGCGAGGGCGATCCACTTTATCGGATCGACGTACGCGTGCAGAAGTTCGGCGGTTAAGTCGCGATCTGCATCATGATCTGCCCCGAAAGAGAGTGATTTCCGTCAATCTCGATGGCTTGCCGTCGTCACTAAACGGCCCCCTCGCCTCTCGTTCCTGACCGATGATCGGGTACATGTGATCGACGACGCATACGGCCTGAACAACATCGCGACGCGTTCTCATTTGGACCACATCAGCAATGCCCATCATCTTTCCGCAAACCAGCCTTGCTTCAGTTCCAAGAGGTCCTCATTGTCCCGATTGACCTGTTCACGGGCTTCTCCCAGCGATTGTTCGAAGCTCGGTGGAAGAGCTGGGTCTGCTCCTGCCGACCTTTGAGATGCAACCGTCCCTAACAAAATTAGTAACAGCGGCAGAATGGACCGCGTCACAGACTCCAGTTCAGCTTTGAGGCTGCGCGCAGCTATGCGCTTCAGTCCTTCTTTCCTAGGCCTTAAAGAGGGCAAGAGCAAAAGGCCCCCCAGGGTAGGACCGGGGCCTCGCGGCGCGCAGGGGTACATCCGCCCTGTCGCGCTATCAAAAAGAACGACGCCCATCCTGAACAGGATGAAGCGAGGCTTCATCAACAAAAGCTAGTCGGGATGTCGGAATCGGCCATGCTGCTGGTGGAGGATGGATCCCTCCAGCGCGAGATCTTGGCTGACCTTCTCAAGGATGAAGGTTTCGAGATTGTCCAGTGCGCAAACCGCCAAGGCTGCGGAGTTGATTGTGGCCGCGACCCCGCAACGAATTCAGAGCGCTCTTTACAGATCATAAACCTGGCCGGATGGATGACCGGCGGCGAGTCGGCGGAGTTTGCCCGACCCTGCTGATCGTTGTGATGTCGGGCACTCACACAGCATCGCTTCCGCCCCCGCACGATTTTCCTGCATAAGCCGTTTCCGGCGGCACGCATCCTGAACGCCGTGATCAGCTAATGAGCTGTCCCAGCGCGCAGGCTGCTCTTGGCAGGAGACGGAGCTTCGTGTGCACGTGAGCTCGCAGCACTGATCCAAGGCACGGGGGCTTGCCATCCTGCGGAATGCGATGTGCGATCCCGCCTAGCGCCGCCGCGAGATCAGGATGCCGATCACCAAAGCCGCGGCCAGCAAGGCGGAGCGGCGCGGTGATGACGATCTCCCGTGTCGATTGATGGAGAAGGTCAGCGACGAGCAGTGCCGGCGTTGAGGTTGCGAGTTGTGGAAGCTAAAATCGCCGTCCGACTTGAGACATCGGAGCGACGGCTCAAGCCGCAGCGGCGCACTACTTGCCGACCCTCGTTTTCAAGTCCCGGCCGCGAAAGCCGCCGGTGCGTTCCGCAATGAAATGAGCGACGAATTCAGAAGCTGATTCCGGCGTAAAGCCGAAGCCCACGGTTCTCAGGAGCCTCGAGTGCGCCTGCCTGTCAGCTTCCCCCTCCCACAGCTCGGCGTAAGCCCACAAGACGTCTTCGTCGACGAATGCGGCAGTCTCGGTCAGACGGCGGAAAATCTCGGCTGCTTCGCTGCGGCGGGCGTGATATGGGCCCATCGAGCGCCAGAGCTCAGCATGCTCGAAAAGCTCACGAAGGGTCAGTCGAAGCATGTCCATGTGCATCAGAGATAACGGCCCGAGCCACGATGGTTTCTATTGATACAAAGCCATGTCCGCCAGCATTAACATGGGTTACTGCGAAGCTTGGAAACGCCCAATGGCGATGTCTCAGCCAGCGCGCATCTACCACGGCGTTCCCGCCTGCGTCGTGCTGCGGCTGGGCGCGTAACGGAGGGCCGGATCTGCTGCGCTCTCTGCGTCACCTCACCCCTAACAACCTCGGCAGATGCTTTTGATCTTCTTCTCCAACGCTATGTCGGCCGGATCGCGCGGCTGATCGCCAGCGGACCTACCCGTGACCGGCTGCTCCGCCGCGGGCGTCCGGCGTACTGATCCGCCAAATCATCGAGGTCGTCGAGGGGATCAGTCTCTCGGACTTGCTCCGAGAGACGTCTTCGACACCATGGTGGGTGCCCGGCGAATCCAGGGGCACCTTACGCGTCGCGGCGGCTTCTCTTCGCGATGCTGCCGCTATGGAAGCGAATGCGTCGCGGCAAAACCGGCGTGTCGACCAGCTTCGCCCCATCCGTGCTGATGGCATCCTTCGTGACCTGGATGACGTTGCTGCTGACCGGCTTCGGCCTCATCGCTCACGGGCTCTCCCCGCCGAGCGGACAGTTTCGAGCAGGCGGCGTTCATCGCGGGCAGTGGGCTCGCCACCGTCGGCTTGTCGGGTATCGAGGCGGCTTATGCGTTCGACCCCCTGCGAAGAGATGTCGAGATCCGGAACCTGGGCGGCGAGGCGCCTGGTCCGCTCGCGCGGATACCCGATGAATCGGAGATCGTGACTTCGGAAGGAGCAGGCCGAGATCCGCCTCCGCGATCTGAAGGACGAAGCGAGGCTGGAATGATGCCCGCGAGCCCATGAATGGCGTGGAGCCCGAGTGCTCGGAAGATGACGTCCAGCGCGAAGAGCTTGGCCCCGCGGCGTCCCTGGACGGCTACATCCAGAACTCGCCGGACAACATGGCCGCCTGGATCGAAGATCCGCAGCGGGCGTTGCCGGGCAATGCCATGCCAGAATGGCCTCCCGCAGGAGGACGCGTGCGACATCGCGGCGTTTCTCAACACGCCTTCGGGCACTGCCGAAGGGCGATCCAAAGCGCCGCAAGCCTGTCATCGACATCGCCGCGCGACTACTGGGATGGCGTCCGCAAGTGGCATCGAAGAAATGGTTTGAAGGGCCACAATCCCCCTATTTTCCATTGCGAATCGCCGGCGATTCACCGGCGCTTGCACCAGCGATCGTGCCGCACCGGCAGCTAACGCGGCGCGGTTCACTGAACATCGCTGATCGGGATCGAAATGGACTATCTCATTGAATCTGTTTTCGGATGAAGACCGGATCATGCTCTGTTAAACGAAGTTCGTGCGTAGCTTCGATCCCACGAGTTCGCCGCTTAATTCCGAGCCGGCGGTGAGCTGCAGGAACGTTCGCATCGCACGGGTATTGGCTCGGTACCAACATTGATCGCGGTGGTCTGATCATGCGGCAAGGAGCGCGGGCTAAAGAGCCGCCACCCTCTCGGTCAATCGGCGGTTCAAATCGACGCGCCTTTGCTCGTGCACTCGGCCTTGGGTTGGTGACGGGCGCAGCAGACGACGACTGTTCTGCGATAGGAACTTACGCGGGCGCGGGTGCTCAATTCGGCACGTCGCTCCTATGGACCGCGCCCATCACTTTCCCCATGATGTTCGCGGTTGTGTACCTGTCTTCCAAGCTCGGACAGGTGAGCGGGAAAGGTCTGTTTCACGTTATTCGGGAGAATTATCCGCGCTGGGTCTTGTGGCCTCTCGGCGGAATGGCAGCAGCTCTCGGGCTCTTCATTCCGCTTCCAGCGCCCATTGTTGTTGTCGCCGTTGCCGCCGTTATGGTGGCGCTGCAGGTGTGGGGCTCCTACGAGCTGATCCGAAACATCTTCCGATGGCTTGCGCTCGTTCTATTCGCCTATGTAGGCTCAACACTGCTTGCGAAACCCGATCCTTGGGAGGTTCTGCGCGGCACGTTCGTGCCGACAATCCAGTTCTCCCGAGAGTTCCTGTCTATCCTCGTCGCCATCATCGGCACTAGCCTGTCGGCTTATCTTTACACCTGGCAATCCAACGTAGAAGTCGAAGAGAAGATTGCGCAGGGACGGGTCAAAGTAGCCGAGCGCCAGGGCTCCAGTGAGGCTGACCTGCAAAAATCCCGAAAAGATATCGTAATCGGAATGCTGTTTTCCAACATCATCATGTACTTCATCATTCTATCTACCGGAGCAACGTTGTTCAAAGCGGGCCAGACCAACATCGAGTCCGCAGCGCAAGCTGCCGATGCCTTGCGTCCGCTGGCAGGCGATGCTGCAGGCATCCTGTTTGCACTCGGCATCATCGCGGTCGGCTTCCTGGCAATTCCAGTAATGACAACCGGCGCCGCCTACGACCTTTGCCAAGTCATGGGCTGGAAGAGCAGCCTCCATGCGAAGCCCAAGGAGGCGCCAACGTTCTATCTGGTCATTGCCGGCTTCACCGTCGTTGCCGTCTGTTTGAATTTTCTTGGACTGAACCCGATGCGAGCCCTGATCTATTCCGGCATCGTTCAGGGATTTTCGACGCCGCCGCTGCTTCTGTTCATCCTGCTGATGACCAACAACCGCCGCATCATGGGCGACAAGGTCAACAGCCGGCCGCTCAACATCCTTTCGAGCGCGACGGTGATCGCAATCTTTGCCGCGAGCATCGGCTTAATTATCACGTGGTTCATATGAGGGTGCGATGTTCCTCGATTGCTTGATCGTCGGCGGCGGGCCTGGCGGGTTAATGGCAGCGATCTACCTGGCGCGCTTCCGCCGCAGCGTTTGTGTGATTGATGCTGGAGCAAGCCGCGCCGCGCTAATCCCCCGCAGCCACAATCTACCCGGTTTTGCTGGCGGCTTACCCGGAACGGAGCTTCTGGCGCGGATGTCCGCGCAACTCTCGGAACTCGAGGTGCCTGTGATCAATGCGGAGGTCTCGGCTCTCGACAAAACGCAGCATGGATTTCGTGCGACCTGGACCGGCGGAGCTGCCGATGCCGCGACCGCCGTTCTCGCTTGCGGCTTGGTCGACATCCGCCCCTCATGCGAAGAGTGGCAACTTGCCGTCGGTGAGGGGCTCTTGCGATATTGCCCGATTTGTGACGCCTACGAAGCGATAGGGCGTCGTATCGCCGTCGTGGGGCCGCTGGAGCATGCTGCGCCCAAGGCGCTGTTTCTGCGAGGGTTCTCCCGGGACTTAACCGTGCTTGCGACGCGCATGGATAGCGAGGACCAGAAGTCTGCAATCACCGAGGCTGCTATTCAGCTTGTGGACACGCCGGAGGTGAGATTCCGGCGTGCCGGTCACAAGCTGGAGGCCATTTGCGCCGGGGCGACACTACAGTTCGATATTGTATACCCGGCCATGGGCGCCGACGTGCGGTCTCAGCTCGCACTATCACTTGGCGTCGCGCACACAGCTGAAGGCTATCTCAAGGTGGACGATCATCAACGGACTTCGGTCGCTGGTCTCTATGGTGTCGGGGACATCGTGACCGATCTACATCAGATCTCTGTGGCCATTGGGCACGCCGCCGTCGCCGCCTGTACCATTCATAACAGCCTCCCTCCACGTCTGGCGTAGCAGAAATGCTTGGAACGGTCCCGGCATCGCCAGGAACGCTCTTTTGGTGGAGCTTGGCTGTCGCGGGGCAACTCAATATCGCGCGACTGTCGCCCCTTCGAACTTGAAGGCGCCGAGAATAAGATCGGTATCGCCCCCCGAGTTGAAGTCGGTCACGCCACCACCGCTGGGGACGTTGTAGGTGATGCTGTGGGGGTTTCGAAGTACCCGACGCCCAGCGACCAATTCTGGGCAAAAAGAACTCGATGCCTGCACCCACCGCCCGCCGAGACGCGTGCTATGGCCGATCTCGGACGTCCGCCTCCCGCGGCGAGGAACCGGTAGTTGCGGTCGGTGATTGCCGCGCCGCACGTTGTTCCACGCAGATCCCAGCCGTTCCCGTGAACAGCCCGAAGGCGTCCATCCTGGAGCGAACCGTGCCGGCTGGCACGACGAGGCTGGCGGTGCCCCCGAAATATCGGCCCAGTCGCCTTGAGCCTCGAGGCCGAACACCCAGCCTGCATTCTGCCAGGGTAGCCAAACTGCCCGCCGACGTTGCCGCGGTCAGCATCGTAGCTCCCGATCAAGGAGGCGGTCGGATCGAATCCCCGCCGGTCGCGGTTTGACCTTGCAAGCTATCGATGCGCCCCTTACGACACTGTAACAGCGCAGCAAGAGAAAGGCGTCCGAGCCTTATCCTGTTTGAAGAGGCAGCGTTGCAGTGCGAGGCGCTCGTCTTGGACCAGCGAACCTGCGCGGGCGAAGGCAATCAGCCAGAATAATTTCTCAGCGACATAGGATCACCAGAGCAACGACGGAGTGTTCGCTCATTCCTAGGCTGCTTGCGGAAGTAGTCGCTTGGTGGTCGTTCTAGTTGCCCCTTTGACACGCGCTGCCCCCCTGACCAGCTGGCTTTAGCCTCGCAACTCTTGTCCGTTTTCATCTGACAATGACAGAACGATCAAAGTGTGCGGCTATCTCTACCGCGGCCCAAAGTCTCCTCATCGAAAGTCAGCGCCAACGAAAAGCGGTCCGGAGGTTCCGGCATAGTTCAAACCCTCGCGTTCGATCGCGGGAGATGGTCTCTCTAATCGATCTTGGATGGCATGACCGATCATTGCGCGAAGATGAGGTAGAGACCAGCGACTACCATGAGGACGCCGAGAACGGTGGTCGCGTTGGCCGATTGCATCGCAGTCCCTCGATGACACCAGTACCCTGCCGCTTCACATGAACAACCTGTCTTAGGACCATGACAGCAATGCTTGGCAAAATCAGACGGAGTTGAATGGTTCATGCCTCGGGGTCGCTGTCGGAAAACACGGGCGGGGAGCCCGCTTATTTGGGCTCCTTGTTTCGAAACGGATCGGCGGCCTCGTCATAACCCCGCCGGCTGCTAAAGAACATCAGCGCCATCAGGCCGCAACCGATGATCAGCGAGAAGAACGAGCCAAGGCCAAGGGCAATCCAGCCGTTCTCGTCCATGGCGGCGTCGTCCACACCGTTGGTTGCGCTCCAAGCCCATGCGATGCCGAACGCGGCAAGACCGAGCAAGATGAGCAAGGCGGCGATGAGAAGAACTTGACTGAGGTTGATGCTGCGCATGGGCGGCTCCCTTGGACGGGCAACAATAGGGACATTCGGCGGTTCCTAATGCGGCGTTCGATAGGCACTTCCGGCATCTGCAGCGGTTACTGCTACAAATTTTGACTACAGGACTTTGGCGATGAAGCTGCGCGCTGCTTCAATGCCATGCCCTTAACGGAAGGAACCGATATGAAGAATCTCACGATGATCGCGCTCGCCGTCGCCCTTTTCACGACATCTACCGCCAGCGCACAAAGTGGATCGGGCCCATTCAGCACGAACTCGAGCATTAGCTCATCCGGCACGGGTGGCAAGACTGGCGCAGGAGCTTCAAGCCTGAATACGCCCGCGGACAACAATGGAGGCGGATCGAGCGCACCGGCAAAATCCGTGCCTGCGTCCCCGACCGGCACGACTCCCGGAGCGACGCAAGGAAGCGCGGCAACGAAAACCGGGACGTCGGAGTCCGGCCGGAAATAGCAGCCGGGCAATCTCTGCGGCCTGCGCTTTGCGGACGGCTTATTGCCGTTTCATAGCCGGCTTCTTGTCCTTGCGCAGTGCCTCGAGGATGGACCTGTCGATCTTGAGATGCACCTGGACGATTTCAGGCGACGTCAGCGTCGACCAGACGTCCATGTACCGCGGGTGATCTGAACAGTTCGAGAAAGGTGAGAGGCTCGTTTCCGATGTTCTCCACGAAGTGGCTCATTGATATCGGGACGTAGCTGACGTTGCCGGCCTGAAAGTCGAACGCGCGCCTTGCCCTCTGCAGCGAAGACAGTCATGCGGGCCTTCCTGTGATGAAATATTGTCACTCGTCCGCATTCGGATGCGAGTGGACCTCACGCATGTGCCGGGATCTACCTCCACGTGCGCAGCGGCGACGTCGGTCGAGATCGGAAAAATACGCGTGTCGGCGATGTGCACACTGCCACCGGTCGAGTTCGTCAGCTCTTCCTTGAGAACGCAGCTGCCCCGATTCTTTACGCGATCGGCATCCAGCGGCGGAGGAGGGTCGGCCTGGAAGATGAAGAGCTCCTCCTTCCGCAGCTTCTCGAGTTCGGCCGCACAGGTTGCGCTGCTACTTCGTGTGATGGAGGCAGCGCTTCATCGTATCCCAAAGCAGAGGGTTAGTGGCGTTTCGACCTAAGAACGCATCGTGCTTGGAAAGACGCAGGACACTCGCCGCACGCCTCGTAAGCTCCTTTGAACAATTCAGTCTGCTTCCGGTGATGCTTGGCGGCCGGAAGATTCGCCCATGGAGATTGCCATGTCTACTTCGGTGGCCGAACGCCGGGTGAGCGAAGCCACTCGCTCATGTGCAAGACCATCTCGCACTGGCGAGCCTTTCGCAGCAGCTTTGCGCGCGTTATTCCAGGTGGACGCTGAGCGGCGCGCCCGCGGAGTTGCTTGGCCTCCAACGCGAGGCGCTCTTCGAGAGTTGTGGTGTGTTTAAAGCGACGCCGCTTCGACATGGCGCTGCTCCTTGTTTCGGGCAGGCGCAAACGGCTTCCAATTTGCCAAGTATGCGCGTGCTAGAATTGAAACTTGCGCCTCCTGCGGCTCCCCATCAAGAAAACGATAGGTAGCTCAATGCGTTGCTGGCACTTTCGGCCAACTGGGCTGTCTTTCAGATAACCTATGTGAATGAGGCTTGAGAGCCAAAGGAGTAAAAGACGCCTTAGATACCTTGTATGCTCTGGAGGTCTCAAATGGGCGAGCTGAGCAGGGGTGAACGTCTCCAAATCATGCTGTCGAGCGAGGAGCTTCGCGCCCTCAATACGTGGCGTTTCGCGAAGCGGATGCCTAGCAGAGCCTCAGCGATAAGGGAGTTGCTAAGACGCGGCCTCGCCGCCGAAGGATTTTTGGAAGCCGAGGCGGGTCAGCATTCTAAGGACTTCTCGGTGCTGCGGGATGACGCCGCTCGGTAGAATGTGTCCGCGGGATAGAGGAAGCGAACAAACGAGAGGCGGAAGCCAGCCACGTGCCAGAAGCAGTCATTTCGGCTTCTGTCGTGGCAGGAGCGGCGTTAGCCCTTAGTCTCTTCGATCTTATCGAGAACTCGCTCCGGCGCGATGTCTGAGGCAGCTTCCTGAAGCTCTTCGTTCTGGCGGGGATCGATCTCCATTTTGGAGGCCATTTCATTCAGGAGCGCGACCACTTTTGTAATCTCATGTTCAGTGAGGAGACTGATCTGCAGATCCAGCTCCGCCCTCTGATCCGCTTCGGCCGCCATACGATTTTGAGAGATCAGCACAAAAGTCGAAAGAAAGATTGCCTCTACGGAAGCGATCATAGCCAGCACTACGAAGCTTTCATCCCATGGTGAAATTCCTGGGAGCCACCGGACGTTTGCGGCTATCCAAAATCCAAAAACAAAAACGTGTAGATAAACAAACTGCATGCTGCCGGTGAACGAAGTTATCGCATCGGCGACCTTTTGCTGAATAGACGCGTCGGATTGCTCGCGCTTCCTGCGTTCAACTAGCGCTTGGATGTTCCGCTCGAGAGCGGGCGTAAGCCCCGGCGCAGCATCTGGGCGGGGCGCCAGGGGCTTCTTCATGCGTAGGAAACGAGCGCGCCTGAGGACGGTTCCTAGATTACCTCGGTCAAAAGCAGCCATCAGTCTATCAGTCGGGCGGCTCGGCTTCCCTCAGATAGGAAGGTCGCGACGACTCTTGTGGTATTCAGCTTGGGGCCAATTTTGTTGCAAAAATCAGTTGAGACGAGCGGGCCAGCATGATTCCGTTGTGTTGACGCGAATCGCGACGAGGTCGATCCATGATGGGCCAAGGTCAACTGTTCTACGAGTTTCATCTCAGCGACGCGGTTCCCGAAGATCATCTGGTGCGGAAGATAGACACTGCGCTCGATCTGTCTTGGCTTCACAGCGAACTAGCTCCTCATTATTCGTCCATGGGTCGCCCGTCGATCGATCCGGAGCTGATGATCCGGATGCTGATCGTGGGATATGTCTTCGCGATCCGCTCGGAGCGGCTGCTCTGCCGTGAAGTGCAGGTGAACCTCGCCTATCGGTGGTTCTGCAAGCTCGGTATCGAGGATGCTATCCCGGATCATTCGGCCTTCTCGCGGGCCCGCAATGAGCGCTTCCGCGAGGGAGATGTCCTTCGTCGCGTGTTCGAACATATCGTCGAGGCGTGCATTGTGGCCGGTCTGGTTGCTGGCGAAGGTTTTGCGGTAGACGCGAGCCTGATCCAGGCAGATGCCAACAAGCAGCGCTCGATCGCGGGTCAGAATTGGCGCAGGGATCGCGATCCGGCGAGGTCAAGCCGCGCGGTGAAGCAGTATCTGGCAACCCTCGACGATACGGCGTGGGGTGCGGCCAGTGACGTTGTCCCGAAGTTCATCTCGCTGTCCGATCCCGCGGCCCAGTGGACCGGAGCTCACAAGGGACCAGCGTTCTTCGCTTACTCCGACAATTATCTCATCGACGTGAAGTTCGGCATCATCGTTGATGTTGAGGCGTCCCGCTCCATTCGCCAGGCCGAGGTCGGAGCGGCGAGGACAATGATCGAACGAACAGAGGAGCGCTTTGGTCTCAAGCCGGAATGGCTTGTCGGGGGTACCGCTTACGGGACTGCTCCGATGCTGAACTGGCTGGTCGAGGAGAAGGGCATCGCGCCACATATCCCCCGTGTTCGACAAGTCGAAGCGAGATGACGCTACCTTCTCGCGCAGCGACTTTCGCTATGATCCGACCAGCGACGTCTACCACTGCCCGGGCGGAAAGCGGCTCGGGACGAGCGGCACCGTGCACGAGGGCAAAACGCTTCTGTATCGTGCGAGCAAGCTCGACTGCGACGCATGCCCGCTTAAACCGCAGTGCTGTCCAAAAGAGCTATCGCGCAAGATCCCGCGCGACATACATGAGCACGCCCGGGATGTCGCCCGGTCGTTCGCTGGCACCGAGAGCTTCGCGACCTTGCGACGTCAGCGCAAGAAGATCGAAATGCGGTTTGCGCACTTGAAGCGCATCCTGAGGCTTGGTCGGCTTTGGCTTCGTGGCCCACGGGGCGCCCAGGACGAGTTTGTTCTGGCTGCCATCGCTCAAATCTGAGGCGCCTCGCGTCGCTCGTTGCGCGACCACCCCCCGCTCATGCTCTGTGCATTGCGTAGCGTAGGAGTTGCGTTGAGAGCGTCAGGGTCGGCGGATCAAAGCCGGCCGGCCTTACCGAATGGCCGAAAGATATCCGTCGGTTACAGCCGACTTTTGCAACAAAATCGGCCAAAAGGTGACATTCGCATCTGCCGGTGCTGTAGGCCCATGTTGGCGAGCCTGCTCTATTGGTTAAAAGTAAACCGTATTGACCTAGGTTAGGATGCTGTGGGCGCGGAAAATTGTTGGCGCGAACTCACACAATTGACCTTGGCTCAATACATTCCACACCCAGTCGTTGATCCGTCCACCGGAAAGCGGACAGCCGCACTGGGTTGCTACAGCCCAGGCGTCCCCCGAATTCCCGCGCCAGGGTGTCGCTACTCAGTGCTCTTTCGATCGCCTGCGTGCGGCTCGGGCCAGGAAGTTCTGATGTTGTTCGATGCGTATAGCGTCATTAGATTCGTTAGCGCGTGCGAAATCGCTTGGGCTGACTTACCGCCAACGACTCACGTTGAGGCCGGGAGGGCGCTCCAGCCTTGATCCCAAGACGCTGCCGTTGGCATTTGCCTCATCAGCGTGTTTCGCCTGGTGGGTGAGCTGTCATGTAGGATGTCGTAATGGTCAGAAGATGGACAGCCGCGGTACCAAGTTGCTGCAAGTCAGGATGAAGCGTGTACTCGCCCGCGGCGCGGCGATAGGCAATTGTCACTGTGGCGTATGCGTCCGTTATAAATATCGCCGATTGGTCTTTGCCGTCATCGCCCTTTTTGCTGCGTCGCTTTACAACGCCGAACGCAGTTTGAGCCGTGGCTCCGGCGATCTGTGCATCCTCCGCGACGGGATTAGTGAATGGTCGGCAAGCGGCGGATGCGCCCCCGATGGCCTCATAAACTCGCAGCTTGCCAGCTGAATCCGATGCTAAATAACTTCGAAGAAAACGTTGCGCTCGGCGAACAACGTATCTCCGATCCTCTTGGATTATCTTCCGTCGGGGGTCTATTTGCATCCAGCGAAACATGCTCGGTCTCACTCAATTGCTCGTCTCTTGCGGCCGACTAGGGCGTGTACTCGTCACGTCAGCTTACAAACGCAAAGCGGACGTCTTTCACCTTGAGCGCGATCGGCGGCTTGTGACTCGCAGACCTATCCTGCGGAAACCTTCTACCGAGCGGCGTCATCCGGCAGCACCGAAAAGTTCTTAGAGTGCTGACCCGCCTCGGCTTCCAAAAATCCTTCGGCGGCGAGGCCGCGTTTTAGCAACTCCCTTATCGCTGAGGCTCTGCTCGGCATCCGTTTCGCGAAACGTCACGTATTAAGGGCACGAAGCTCCTCGCAAGACAGCATGATTTGGAGACGTTCTCCCCGGCTCAGCTCACCCATCTGAAACCTCAAAAGCGTACAAAGGCTCCTAAGGCGTCCATTACTCCTTTGGCTCAAATGCCTCATTCACATAGGTTACAACCTAGTTGGTCGAAAGCGCCAGCAAGGCCTTGAACTACCTATTGTTTTGTTGATGACGAGCCGCACCAGGCGCAAGTTTCAAAATTAGCACGCGCATAGTCGGCAAGTAGGCGCCGATTGCGCCTACTCAAAAACAAGGAGCAGCCATGAAGAAGCGGCGTCGCTTTAAACAAACCACAACTCTCGAGGAGCGCCTCGCGCTAACGGCCAAGCAGCTGCGCGAGGACGCAGCTCAGCGCCCGCCGGGAATAAGGCGGGAAAACCTGCTCCGAAAGGCTCGCCAATGCGAGACGGTCTCGCACATGAGCGAGTGGCTTCGTTCACCCGGCTTACGGCTACCGAAGTAAACATGCAATCTTCAATGGGCCAATCTTCAGGCAGCCAAGCGATCATCGGAAGCAGATTGAAATGTTCAACGAGCTTGCGAGGCGTGCGGCGAATGTCCTGTTTTCCAAGCCCGACGAGTTCTTGGGCCGCAAGACTCAAGAGCCCTTTCCAGTAGAGCCCAAAGATTAAGACCAGATAGGAGGCAGGACCTCGGCGAGCAAATGACTCCTCGCAAGTTGGCAACGCGTCCGTTCAGCCCCGTTCACCAGTCCCTTCGAGCGAGCAGGCGTGGACCGCTCCATGATCCGCAAAGTCCGTTGTGCGGTGTATAGAGTCCGTAACATGCTCGACGACAAATCCACTCGCAACCGATTTGATAAAGTTAGCAGCAGCTTGCGTCTTCACAGCTGCCGCGAAGATCTCTTTGTTAACCTGAAGTTCGAGCGATATATTCTTGCCGGCATGGTCGATACCAACGATGACATCATCCGTGGGATGGAGGTCGCCTTGCCGCGGAACAGCAACACTGGCGACAATGCCAAGCTGCCCCGCCGCAGATAACTCACCTCCACGCATCCCGACCTCATCCGCAAAGATCTAGAGCAGTAAAGCTCAAGGTCGAGCCCAAGGAGCTTCAGGAGAACTCGAATGCGCGCAAACCTTTCCCATCGGGGATGCCTCCGCGACTTCGCACGCGAGGGCGGCTGGTTCGTCCGCTTAGCGGTCACCACGTCACGGTCTTAGGACGCCTGGCGACTTTTCTGCTCGCAAACGCGGTCGTAGTCGTCCGGGCGGTCACCGGCCCGATCTTTGGCTTCAGCGACATGGCAGCTCGTCATCAACACCGGCACCACCATCATCACCTTCCCGATGGTGTTCCTCGTCCAGGCGGCGCAGAACCGTCAAGTTGGACGAGCTCATCGTCGCCACCACGAACGCCGCCATCAGATCACGGGCATCGAGAAGGCGCCGGGCGAGGAGATCGAAAGCGCAAAGGCGGCGGTTCTTGAGCAGGCCGATTGAATAGGAACGGCGGCGCCCGCTTGCCGTTATCGTCCGTGTCATCCCTTGCTCCCTACATCGGCGGTATCGCCGCATTTCTTGCTTCGCTCTCGTACGTGCCCCAGGTCCGGAAGGCCTGGCCTCGCGGGTCTACGGCCGACCTCTCGCTGGGCATGCTGACAGCGCTCACGCTCGGTCTTTCGCTATGGATCGTCTACGGGGTTATGCAAGGAGATTGGGTCATCGTCGGATCGAACCTGGTCGGCGCCGCGCTCGCCGGAATCGTTCTCGGTTGCAAGGTCCGCGACCTCTCTCTGACGCAGGAACGACAGCCGCGCCCCTCCGTCGAGACCATCGATCGAGGAAGAAGCCATGTCAAAGAACGGTGAGCTGAAATACGGCCCTCCCGGCGCCGATGCCATCCATATCTGCGTCGACATGCAGCGCATGTTCGCCGAAGGCACGGACTGGAAGATGCCGTGGTTACCGCGCGTCCTGCCCAACGTGGTGGAAATAACGGCGGCCCATCCGGATCGCACCGTCTTCACCCGGTTCATCCCAGTCAAAAAGCCGGGTGACGGCGTCGCCATGTGGAGGCGCTACTACGAGCGCTGGAGATCGATGACCATCGACGAGCTCGGCCAGGACATGATCGATCTGGTCCCGGACCTTGCCCGGTTCGTTCCGCCTGCGCGCATCTTCAACAAGCATGTTTATTCGCCGTGGACCGGAAGCGATCTGGACGCTCAATTGCGAAACGCGGGGGTCGACACCGTGATCGTCACCGGCGGCGAGACCGACGTCTGCGTTCTTGCCACCGTACTCGGCGCGGTCGATTGGGGCTTTCGGGTAATCCTCGTCACCGATGCGGTCTGCAGCTCCGCGGACGAGACCCACGACTCCATGATGAACATCTACTTGAACCGGTTCGGGCAGCAGGTCGAGTGCGTGACGACGGATATGCTCCTCTGCGACTGGCCTGGGGGTGCCCGAGCGTGATTGGTTCGATGACTCCAATTACCTCGTGCAAATACTTCTTCCTTCCGAAGGAGACGGGCCATGGCGAGCGAATTCCTGAGAATCGGTTCGACAACGTTATGAAGGAGCGACCGAAGTTCGTCGGAGCCACTAGCTTTGTACGGGCGCCCGGCGAGGGACCTGTGGAACGGCGACGGCGGCACCGAACGGCGTCGATGGCCAATTGCGGCGCAGGATGTGCACGTTGCTATCGTCCCGCGGCTCGCCCGCTTTGACGGGCGCGGATTCATTGCGTTCGTCGACCCGGGCATTGGTTGCTGCTGTGATCGGACGGTGGCTCGGGTTATTCGGTTATGAGGCGTCTCCAGGAGATTTACTCGCTAACGGGGGCGACTCTTTTGCGTTCCTGACCGCCGGTCAGCCCTCCTGCCCCAGTCGCACGATGATGTTGTTCGGCAGGAGTGCGTCTGTGTCTGCCGAGCGTAATCGCCATAACTCGTCCCCGCCGATGAGTTGTGGCATCGGCAATTCATGGTCGGCGAAATTCACGACGATCTGCAGGATCTCTCCGTCCGCTGTCCGCCAGCGGACGTCCAGGCCGCCAGTGCGTGCGCCCTCTCCCAGCGATTCGCTTCCGGCCAAAACGAAGCCGCGCTTGATCAGCGGCACGATCCTGTCTTGGCGGATACGCAGCAACCGGATTGTCAGCGCGCGGAATTTCCGGCCGACGGGAGAGCTATCGATGCTCGCCCAATCGAGCTTCGAGGCATGAAAGGTCCGCTCATCGCAAGGATCCGGAATTTTGGCACGCATCTCGGGCGCCGAAAAACATTTGAAATGGGCGAACTCCCTCCGTCGTCCTTCCCGTGTCAGCTCGGCAGCCTCACCCGCCCAGTCCGCGAAGAAAAGGAAGGGCGTGTCGGCCGCCGCCTCCTCGCCCATGAACAGCATCGGGATGTGCGGATTAAGCAAGATCAGCGCCAACGATTGACCGAGCTTTTCGGGACTGACCAGTCTGGACAGGCGTTCCCCCAGAGCGCGATTGCCGACTTGGTCGTGGTTCTGCGCGAAGAAGATGGTCGCTTCGGGCGGCAGATGATCGCTCGGCTCGCCGCGCGGCGCATCGTGAAGCGGGAAGATCTCGCCCTGATACGCAAATCCCTGCGTCAAGGACCGGGCGAGATGTTCGAGCGGCTTGTCGGCAAAGGCGCGATAATAGCCTTCGTTTTCGCCCGTCAGTAGGACGTGCAGCGCATTGTGGAAGTCGTCGCCCCATTGCGCGTCGTAATGCCTCGCTTGCCCCTGTGAGCGACCGAGAAGATGCGCCTGGTTGGCCTCGTTCTCCAGCATCAAGTGCACGCGACGGCCGGGCAGCTCGTGGCGTATGGTCTCGGCGAGTTCGACGAGGAAATGGCGATCGGAATCATCCTTGAGAGCATGGACCGCGTCGAAGCGCAGCCCGTCGAAGCCGTAATCGCGCAGCCACATCAGCGCGTTCTCTATCAGGAATTCGCGGACGAATGCGCCATCGCGCCCCTCGAAGTTGACGGCAGGCCCCCACCACGTGGTGTGGCGCGCCGTGAAGAAGCTCTCCGCGTAACTGTGCAGATAGTTCAACTGCGGCCCAAAGTGGTTATAGACAACATCTAGATAGACCATGATGTCGAGGGCGTGCGCCGCCCGCAGCAGGCCCTTGAGGTCCTGCGGACTGCCGAAACGCGCGTTAGGTGCGTTCAGGAGAACCCCATCATATCCCCAATTATACCGACCAGGCACGTCGTGGAGCGGCATCAGCTCGATGGCGGTGATGCCGAGATCGCGCAGATAGGGTAACCTCTTCTCCACACCAGCATACGTTCCCTCTTCGCTGAAAGTACCGACATGGAGCTCGTAGATGACGGCTTCGGCCCAAAGGCGGCCCGGATAGAGGATGGCGTCCCGAAGCGTCGACGTATCAAGCACCTCGCTGGGCGCGCCTACATCGTCGGGCTGAAAGAAGGAGGCGGGGTCGGGAACCGCCAGATTCCCGTTGATCCTGAATTGATAGCGCGTACCAGCACGCGCGGTTGGGCTAAGAAGTTGATACCAACCCTCGTCGTCGCGCGGCATCCTGTGCGGCGGCCTTCCGACCTCCAACAGCTCGACCGAGCCCGCGGATGGGGCCCAGAGATTGAAGACCACCCCGTGGCCGACGATCTGAGGACCGTGGCGACGGGCCTGTCCGGCAATTCCCAGTTTCTGATGCAACCGCTGGCCTTTCGTTTGTATCCACGGATATTCGGCACGCGTTGGCGGGATCGCGACGGACATCATTGATGCCGCTTTACGATCGCTTAAGCACGCGTGAGGACAAAAAAGTTGGCGTCGCCGCATTCGTTCCTCGCGAGCCGAGCCCTTCCATGACAGACCTGACGATCGCCAGCAGCGCACGCGCATCGCCGTGTACCTTTTGAACAAGGAGAAGCGGAGGCGATCGCGCGACTTTAGCAACCTTTGTTGCGGCGCAGAATTTCTCAATTCATGAGGTGACGCTGTTCGCGAGCGGCGATGCGATCACCTCAGCCGAGCTGGTGCCGTGTTCGAAGATGGCGCTGCGCCTCGATCCCTCGGCGAAGGACATGGCACCACATCACGTCATGATGCTGGACCAGGTGGTAAGGCGCGCCGACGAATCGACGTGCTCCATTCTTCATCGACCATCTGCCCTATCCCTTGATGCGGCGCTATGCCGACCGGACCTGAGGACTTTGCATGGGTGGCTCGACCTTCCCGATTTGATGCCGTTCTACTCCCCTTTCCCCCGAGCCTCGCTGATCTCGATCTTGGATGTACAGCGGTCCGGTGCGCGCTCACCCACACTCCACGGGCGGCGACGTCGCGCGGCAGGGCATCGCGATTGTCGACCGTCTTGGATGGGTGGACCGGACTAGCAGCCATTCACCGCGAGCAGCTGTTCGTGGACTTCTTCGGCGAAGCTTTCGTCGTAGATCGCTGGGCGGGCGTCGATGCCGACGGCGCCGAGCGCTTCAAAGACCCGCACGAGGACGGCTGTTCTGATCCCGGCGCGCGGTTGCGTCGCCTCGCCGCCTACTTCTCACTCCTTGCCGCCGTCAGGGGTTCTGCCGGGCAAGCTGCTCAGACCCAATAACGGGCGTCTGCTTGCCTGCATCGAACTGTTCGCTCGCTATCTGCTCGATTGTCCTCCGATGTCTCTTGAACGTGCCGGCGATGTCATTCGCCTCCGTGCCATCGGCGACAGCGCGATCGCGCAAGGCCGACCATTCGACCCTGCACTCGATACGGCCGATACCGTCGAACATCGCGAACAGAACAGCTTCGGGCTTCGCGTCCTGAACTCGCCAGAGAGATCGGGGGAAAAGGGCATCTCGGATCTCCGTCCGTACTCGGTCACGAGAGGTTGCTGCTTTTCGCCGCCGCGACTTCAACAGTAGCCGACACGATCATGATCGGCACTTCTTTCGTTCTTACGAGGAGGGACAGCTTCTCGGCTAGGACCGAAGGGCTGTGGTCTCGTATCCCTCTGCCAAATATCTCATCGCGGCATCCCGGGCAGCCTCGAAGTCCGGAAGCGCTTCGCCCTGATCGTCAATGATGGCGCCGGCCGTGTCCTGATAGTCGAAATAGAAGCGCATGTGGGCCAACACTGTCTTGCTCCGGGCGTTCCCACTCTCCGAGGAGACATCGCGAAGCTATTGGTCTTACCTACTGAAACTAAACATGAGCCGTTCTGCCAAAACGCTCATCCTTCCACTCTCTTCAAGGCTAGATTCCCTTAGTGCAGAATAGTTGGGCTAGACGCGTTCCCGAGCGCGACGTGCAAAATCTTGGAGCGATTGCTATCTCGCCAATTGTTTGCATTGGGCTAGGTTGCATTCGGAAAGGAGCCATGTAGCGCTTACCGCCATGCGCGGTGCCTGAAGCGAAGCCAACCTCACGTGCGGTTTTTGGCCCGCCACAAGCGGGAACGCCGTGTGTAACGGGCTTTCATTGGGAGGTCTGGACAAGGCTACTTCTGATCGACGTTACTGGTTCCGGACCCCGGAGTGCCGATTGGCAAGCCGTTCGCGGCGTGACCGACGCCAACGCCTGGAGCACTGACGGCGCCGGGAGCTTGGTCTTGAGGAAGCGTCTTAATGCCCGTTCTTGCTTGTTCGGCGGGGGTCATCTGCCGGCCGTTGTTGCCGGTCGTTGGCGTGATGCCAGACCTGTCGGTCCTGCTTTGCGTCGCCGTCGATCCAGTCGCGGTATTGCCCGTGCCCGAACTGGTCGGCGCGGCAGGTGTGCTTGCTGTATTCCCATTTGGCGTCGGGGGCTGAACGTTCGGATGAATTGGTGAGTTGTTTGTGTGGACCCCAGTCGTGCTGTTGTTGGTGCCCGTGCCGGATGGTGCCGAGGGGCCGCCACTCGCGCCGCCGGACGTCCCGACGCCTGCGCCTGAACTCGCGGATGACCCGGACGCCCCGCCGCTTGAGGCCGCCCCACCGGCGCCTCCACCAGCACCACCACCCCCTCCGCCTCCTTGGGCGAGGATAGGAGTAACAGCGAGGGACAACGCAGCTGTGAGAAGAAGAGATTTTCGGTTCATGACCTTCTCCCGATGGAAAGAAAGTCAATGGCGTGAAGGAGGCAATAGTTCCTGGGTGGACCACTCCTTTAGGGGCCGTCCCACTCCCGCCCTCTCCCTTCTTCATGTGCGAGTGAATAACGACTTCGACGTCGTGGCGACAACAAGGACTCGAGCCGCGATGCTCTTCAAGCCGACCAACGATCCTGTTCTTCTTGATGAGCATGCTCGTTGAGCCGTTCTGGGAGCTTGTCAGCGAGCTCTGGGGTCTCGGCAACAGCGACAGGTTCGTCCTTCTGAGTTCGCGGCGTCTGATTTTCGACCTTCACCGGGAAGTCATCAGGTTTGAGAGGACTATCTTCGACCATGTGGCACCTCGACGCGATTCAGTTTCGATCTGCTTAGGCCCGAGCTTCAGGGCGGTCGGTTGCAATCAGCTTCGACAGAGGGACGAAGTTTGGCAGATTGCGCTGACAGGTGCGCTGGCGATGGGATAGATCGCTGCCGACTCGCGCAAGGTGATCGTGCCGTTGCCGGTGGGGCAGGCGGAGGAAGAACAGGAGCCGGCGGGTCCCGAGGAACTACCTTGGTCTAGCACTATTGTGCCGAGCCCAGCTTCGCCCACTAACGAATGTTAAGGCAGCAACCTATTCGAGATGCCTCAAGGATTTGGATTCTGTTGGGGAGCAACCTGCTTTCCTCTCAAGAGGAAGTATGCAAAGCGAAACGTATAATCGGACAACCCGCCGCGCCTGCGGAATGCCTTGTTGATCGCAACGGCCGCTTTCGCGCCCTCGCCTACGGCAACGGCAACGAACCGGACGTCACGCGACACGTCGCCTGCGTCATAAACGCCCGGCACGCTCGTTCTCTCCGTGGTCGGGTCCGTAACTACTCCACCATTTTGGTCACGGCGGCAGCCGAGACGTCTTGATAGGTCAGCTGCCGGACGGCAGCCTCTTGAGAAGAACATGCCGGTCGCGCAAGATCAGGTCCATTTTCGAATACAATCGGAGTGATTTGACCTTCTTTGCCCTCAACGGCTTCCGCGCTAAACAGCGCTTCACGGCTGAGTGGATCGCGATAGATTATCTGGCCGCCTAGAGCCGATTGCCGGTGCTCCGGCAAAGCTGAGTTCGACGTGCTTACAATTCCCGAAAACGAAGACGCGATCAGGATACAGGAACCTTCGTGAGTCTGGTATGGGCCGCCAGCGCGGGCTGACGTCGTCTGCCCCGGCACTGGAACAGAATTGCAGAGCGGCGGTTACGACCACACACAGGAGTTGCCGCCATGCGCCGCTCGACACCGAAACCGATCCGCAACAAGCTCGACCTGACCGATCGCGTTCAAATGCGCCTCGTCAGAAAACGTCTCGGTCTCTCCGATGCCGAGCTGACCGCCATAGTTGGCCGGATCGGAAATTCGCTCTCGGCGATCAACAAGGAAGCCACCCAGCAGCGCGTCGGCGCGCCGCCAGACCCGGCCGATGTGCCTCCCGCGGCAGTGATCGCCTCTGCCGCAGCCAGCGAGCAGGCACAGACCGAGATTGCCGCGACGACGCCGACATCCTGACCAGACTTTTCCTTGGGGGCAGACATGGACCAAAAGACGCATCCGGACGACGCCCTGACGCGGGCGGTCTCGAGCCTGCGCCGGTCGCGGATCACTGAGGGAAAGCCGTTTCCGCTCGGCGCCACTTGGGACGGCCTCGGCGTCAATTTCGCGCTGTTCTCGGCCCACGCCACCAAGGTCGAGCTCTGCCTGTTTGACGACGACGGCGAAACCGAGCTCGAGCGGCTCGAGTTACCGGAATATACCGATGAAGTCTGGCACGGCTATCTGCCCTCGGCGCGTCCCGGCGCGGTTTACGCCTATCGCGTCCATGGTCCTTACGAGCCCGACACCGGGCACCGGTTCAATCCCAACAAGCTCGTACTCGATCCGTATGCAAGGCAGCTGGTTGGTCAACTGCGCTGGGGACCGGAACTGTTCGGCTACCAGCTCGATCACGCCGACAAGGACCTCTCCTACGACGAGCGCGACAGTGCGCGTCTCATGCAGAAATGCAGAGTCATCGACCCCGCCTTCACTTGGGGCGCGGCGCGCAAGCCCGAAGTGCCTTGGGAGCGGACAATCGTTTACGAGGTGCATGTCAAGGGGTTCACCCACCTGCATCCGCTGGTGCCGGAATCAGACCGAGGCACGTTCTTCGGCCTCGCACACTCCGAGATCCCCGCCTATCTGCGCTCGCTCGGGATCACCAGCGCGGAGCTATTGCCGATCCATGCCTTCGTCGACGACAGTTATTTGGTCGAGAAAGGGCTGCGCAATTACTGGGGATACAACTCGATCGCCTTCTTCGCGCCCGAACCGCGTTACCTGAAGACGCCCTTCGCGAACGAATTCAAGGCGATGGTCAACCAGTTTCACGCCCACGGCATCGAGATCATTCTCGATGTCGTCTACAATCACACCGCCGAAGGCAACGAGCTCGGCCCGACCCTGTCGTTCAAGGGTATTGATAACGCCAGCTATTACCGCCTGCTGCCGGACAAGAAGCGCTATTACATCAACGACACCGGCACCGGCAACACGGTGAACCTCTCGCATCCTCGCGTGCTCCAGCTCGTCGCGGACTCCTTGCGCTATTGGGCGACCGAGATGCGCGTCGACGGCTTTCGCTTCGACCTAGCCACCATCCTGGCCCGCGAGCCCTACGGCTTCGACGAAGGCGGCGGCTTCCTCGACGCCTGCCGTCAGGATCCCGTGCTCTCCAGCGTCAAGTTGATCGCCGAGCCTTGGGACATCGGGCCCGGCGGGTACCAGGTCGGCCAATTTCCACCGGGTTGGGCCGAGTGGAACGACAAGTTCAGGGATACCGCGCGCGCGTTCTGGAAGGGAGATCCGGGCACCCTCGCCGATTTTGCCAAGCGCGTCTCGGGTTCAGGTGATCTCTTCAACAAGCGCGGTCGTCGGCCATGGGCCAGCGTCAATTTCGTCACTGCCCACGACGGCTTCAATCTCAACGATCTTGTCTCCTACATGACAAGCACAACGAGGGGAACGGCGAGGACAATCGCGATGGCCACAGCAACAATCATTCCTGGAACTGCGGCGCCGAGGGGCCGACGGATAATTCTGAGATCACAGCGCTCAGAGAGCGGCAGAAGCGCAATCTGCTCGCGACGATGCTGTTGTCGCACGGCACACCGATGCTGCTCGCGGGCGACGAGTTTGGTCACACCCAGAACGGCAACAACAACGCCTACGCTCAGGACAACGAGACAACATGGCTCGACTGGATGAGCATCAGCGCGAACGGCCGAAACCTTCGTGAATTCGCCCGCAAGCTGATCGCCACCCGCAAGGCCTTTCCCATCCTGTATCGCAGCCGCTTCCTGGTCGGTTCCCACAACGAGGAGCTGGACGTCAAGGACGTAGCGTGGCTGTCCCCGTCCGGCGAGGAGATGACGACCGAGCAATGGCAGGACGGCAACGCCAAATGCTTTGGCATGCTGCTGGACGGGCGCGCCCAGGAAACCGGAATCAAGCGCCGCGGCTCAGACGCGACCCTGCTGCTGGTCTACAACGCCCATCTTGACGTCGTGAATTTCACTCTCCCTGAAGTCACCGACGGGCGCATCTGGCTCGCGCTGGTCGACACCAACCAGCCGAGCGCGCCCATGGCAGAGTTCGAGTTTGGACACGCTTATACCGTGACCGGCCGATCCCTGCTCGTCTTTGGGCTTGTCAACGAGAGCACCGCGACGCGCCGTCTACGACAAGGCCTCGGAGCACTTCTCGACATCGCCGACACGCCGCTGTCCGACTAGCCGTACCGCCTGAAGGCGGGGCTCAGCGGTCGACCTCGCCGAACGATGTCCAGCGAGCCCAGGTTTGCGGAACCGTCAGCGAGCAAGTACCCCTTGCAGCGGAAGTCCATAGCCTGGAGATGGCAAATCCCGGCGACGGATCTTGCACTTGTGGGCCTTGCTGGTTCATCCGAGACAAGAAAGACGCCAAGCTCCCCTTTCGGAGCCTGGACCGCGACGTAGATCTCCCGGGCGGCCGGATGCCGCAGGGGCAGGCGTTCTTATTGAAAGGCACCGTAGTCATGGTCGCCGCCGGTCGCAGGCACAGTTTCAGCAAGATGTCTCAGGATCGGATCATGCTGCTGGAAGGCCATGGCGTCGAGGCCGACGCCCACGCGGAGCCGTTTGTCCAGCAGCGCTATCCGCCGCCAGCCCCGCCTACTAATCTGCGGCAGGTCCACCCGATATACCGTCCGAGCGCTTCGCGTCTATTCTGGAAGCAGGCTTTCAGGTCGCAGCAGGTGACCTGGGTGAGAACATCACCACTACCGGCCTGTGTCTGGAGCGAAATGCCGCTCGAGACACAAATTGAGCTCGGACCAGCGGCGATTATCGAGCTAGCCGGCCTCCGGACCCCGTGTGTCCTTATCCAAGTGCTCGCGTCGGCGAGAACGGACTCTCCATTTAAATGTGAGGTGCTGGGCGTGGTACGGTCCGGCGGACCGGTCGCGGCCGGCGATGCCGCGCGGGTTCGGCTGCCGTCCTCCGCCTTCCGCGCTTTACGGGCTCTGTAAGCCGGTGCCCGACTCGGCCCTCTGATGGCCGAATCCAAACGCAATCGGTAGATCCGGCTTGCATGGCCGCGAACAAGGTAACGGCGGTACGTTTGGGGCTGGCGAGGCTATCGACAGCATGACGTCGTCGTTGAGATCAACGCCCACCCATGGCGGCTCGATCTGGATTGGCGCTGGCACCAGACGGCCCTCGACTTCGGCTGCATGCTGAGCATCAATCCAGACGCGCAGTCGGTCCCCGAGCTCGACCACATGCACTGGGGGTCGAGATGGCGCGCAAGGGCGGCTTGCCAGCGGACCGGGTCCTGACGCGATGACGTTACCGGACATCACCCACTACCTTCGCCAAAAGCGACGGTCGTTCGCCCGGGCGGCCTGATGCCGCCGGCGCACTCGCTTTGGCCGGAGGGCACCGTGGTCGCGGTCGCCGCCGATCGCCGTCACCACTTCAGCAAACCGCCTCAGGATCGGATCTTGCTGGTGGAAGCGCATGGCGTCGAAGGCGACGCCGACGCCGGCGGTTTGTCCGGCACCGCTATCTCGCCCGTCGCCAGCCGCGCCTCCCGAATTTGCGGCAGGTCCATCTGATTCCATCCGAGCACTTCGCATCCCTCCTTCGAGCTGGCTTCGAGGTAGGAACGGGTGACCTGGGCGAGAACATCATCACTGCCGGCCTGGACCTCGAGCGGATGCCGCTTGGGACGCACATCGAGCTCGGACCACGGCGATGATCGAGCTGACCGGCCTCCGGACCCGTGTGTCCTCATCGATCGCTTCCGGGCCGGTCTAAAACGGCGGGTCCTCTCGCCGGATGAACTGGGCCCTCCATTCAAATGTGGGGTGTTGGGCGTGGTTCGGGCTGGTGGACCGGTCGCGGCCGGCGACACCGCGCGGATTCGGCTGCCGTCCTCCCCATTTCGCGCCTCGCCAGCTCTGTAAGAGCCCGGTCCACAACTCGGCTACCTCATGGTCGAATCGAGATGCAGGCCGGTAGATCGGGCCGACGTGGCCGCAAACAAGGTTACGGCAGGACCCTTGGGGCTGGGCAGGCAATCCAGCCGCCGCGCCCAGCTGGCGGCTTCTTCTTTGGCGTCGATTTCACCTCAAGAAGCGTTCGCTCTCGCTCGTTCGCGGGCCTCGCGGCGACCGTTGCGGCGTTCGCGCCGCCGCTTGGCACGATCGGCGGGCTGTGGCAGCGGATGAACCGGCGCTGTCTCCAATACCGCTCCGGTACGGTCATCGGCCAAGGCCGCTTGCACTGGCTCGAGTTCCTCCCCGGGCGGGCTTCCATGAGTTCGAGCACAGCCCGACGCTGGGCCGCGATCTTCCAGCCCCCGTTGATGCGTTCGACAAGGCCTTGGGAAAAGATATCAAGATCGGCACCCGCCCGCGAGGCGCCTTGTCCGGTCCGCCCATTCGCGCCGCCACTGGTTGCCAGGATGGGCGCCCTACCGAGCTCACCCGGATATCCTTAACGTCCTCGGCCGTTCGCCGCAGAAGAACATCGGCCTCGACGTTGTTCTCGCGAAAGGCCGTGACGTACTCCTGCAGCCCCAGGCTGCACAGCCACTTCTCGATGTCCATATCCCAGCTCCCGGTGGCGACGCCGGAAGGCTCCCTCAAGTCGGCAGACTACCATGGTCGGATCGAGGAGGTCCCGCGGGTAAATCGCCGCTCCTGAAGGGCAGCTAGTGGCCCCAGCATATCCGCTCTGCCCAGTTAGTTCACATGTCGACCTGCTCTGTATGGCACGCTAGTAAACTGACCTACGCTGACCGTCGTTCGGACTTGAAGTCTATTGTTTCGTCAGGTGTTCTGACCTCTGCAAGTTAACATTTTTGATTCCCAAATGTTTGAAAGCTCACCAAGATGAAGCTTTATTCAACGAGGGCATTTCATGTTCGATGCAGCCACCACGGCGCTTTTGCGCGCTGTTTTTGACGAAGTCTGCGAAAGCATTTCTTGCCACGAAGTCGGAGCACGTACCCACGTCGCGTCGACGATCCTGGAGGCTGCGAACAGAGGCGAAGTGTCGCCGGATGGCCTCAGGCAAATCGGGCGTGAAGCTCTGTCCCACGTACCGACGATGTGGCGCTGATCGAACGGGGCGCAGCAGGTGAATTTCCAAGTCACGGTACTAAAGATTCTGGTGAGTTATCCGGATGGCTTTGCCGTGATGGAAGATCTGAAACGCGACATGGCGCTGCTGGCGACCAGCGGTCGTGACTGGGCCGACCGCACCAAGCGCCTTGCGGCGCGGGTGCCGGATCTCGACATCTTTTCCCAGGGTCTGGTCGAACGCATCAGCGGGGGATGGAAGATCACGGTCGGGGGTCGGGAAGTGCTCGAATCCATGGAAGCGCACCGGGTCCCGACCGCGCCGGTCGAGGCGCCTCCCGTCCAGGAGGCCGCGGCGTTAACCCTGCCAACCCAAGTTCCTCCACTGCGACAGCCAGCCGACCGCGCGAAGCGGCGACGCGAACGCCGCGAGCTTCGCCGTGAGGCCTCTTGATCTGATATCGGCCAAAGAAGAAGCCGCCAGCTAGGCGCGGCGGCTTGGTTAGGCCCGGGCCTGGCACACGCCCGAAGGATCTTCTCGACGTCGATATCGTAACCTGACTGCCGCTTGCGTTGTCGTCCAGTCATTATGGCCGATGATGGTGGCGTGAGGGTTGGCGATGGCTCGAAGCAGGCGCTGCGTCTGGACCTTGCGGTCCAGTAATGCTCGCGACCACGAAGTCGAAGCACTCCAGCACGTCGTCCGCGTAATCCAGCAAGCCGTCGGCCAGAATGTCGGTCTCGATGCCTTTGAGGATTCAGAAATCCTTGCCGAAGCGCTCGTTCAGTCGGTCTGCTTCCCGGTGCTGCTGCGCGATCTCCTCCAAAGAGAGACCGCCCGCATAGCGCCGATCGGCGACCCCGAAATACTCGAAACCGCGCTGGTGCGTAGCCTGCCATCGTCTCCAAGGTCTCGGTGCCATCCGAGGCATCCGTGTGGCAGTGAAGGATTCCTCGTAGGTCCTTGTCGGTGACGAGCTTCGGCAACCTGCCCTTCAGAGCTAGCTCGATCTCGCCGCGCCCCTCTCGGAGTTCGGGATCGATGAACGGCAGGCTGAGAGCGCGATAGATGTCGACCTCGTCGCCAGCGACCAGAGTGCGGCCCTTGTGCAAGCCATCCGTGTCCAACCGCATTCTTTCTGTGCGGACAACTCTTTGACCTGCTCGATGTGAGCCGCCGAGCCTGTGGCGAAGAGAAGGGAGGCGCCGAAGTGTTGGCGGTCGGAAAAGCGGATCTGCAGTCCGTCCACCGCGGATGCATTCGACGTGCCGGCGACCTTAGGCACTTCCGGAACGATAGTGAGGTCTCCGACCAGTTCGCAGCCTCGCCGGAAGTCGCCCGCGATCGTCACCCGCTTGAGCTCGAGCCTAGCTTTACGGATCGTGTCCTTCGCGTGCGCGAGCAAGGCGGCGCGGTGCAGGTGGAGGCGGCTGCTCCGCTTTTCGCGATAGCCAGGTTCTGCAGGACCTTGGTCTGCAGCGCAGCGCCGAGGCCTTTGGCTCTTTTGATGCGGTCGTCTTTGGCGGCGGCCTCCAGTTCCGCGAGCGAGTTGATGCCGAGATGCTAGTAGAGACCCAGCACTTTCTCGGCGCGGAGACCAGGCAGGGCAAGCGTCTCAAGCACCCCCTCGGGAACCTCCTTCCAAGGCTCGGATGAGCGCCCGTCTTGTGAAGCTTGGTGATGAGATCGGCTATCTCGTCGCCCACGCAAGGGATGTCCGTGAGCCGGTCTTCGGCGATGAGCACCTCCAGAGGGGGACGAGGGCCGCCAGGCTATCGGCGGCCCGAGAATAGGCTTTTGCCCGGAAGGGGTTGCCGCCACGCAGCGCAGTTCGTTGCGCATATTCCCGCAGAAGGCTTGCTATGGCTTGAGGGCCCATGGACGCCACTCAACGTGCCTCCGACTTCGTGCTTTCTGACCTGAGACCAGAAAAGCGACTTCGAAAATTCGCTTCATCTCTCGGCCGTCCGTCGAGCATTCTCTCTAGTTTCTGCGCTGCGCGGAAATCATCCAGATGCTGCGTGTTCGGACCGTAGGCGGACTCCTTTGTCAGGAGGTGATAAATCCGTCCAGCCAGCACTTTCAGACGCTTCATTTTGCCTCGCGGCATCGCGCGTGCCTGGCAAAAGGCTCGGACCGCGTGAGCTCGGAAGTAGTCAAATGCATCTGACATGCCGGGTTCAACGCCTTGTCGGATGATTTGTTCTCGAATGTCATCCGGGTGGACTCTGGACAACCGGCTTGCGGAACGCTTGCGGCGCCAGGCTGTTAGTCGATCTTCATTCGGTACGGCCAACATGTTTTTCTTCTTCTCGAATCGCTTGGGCTGTTTGGGCTCGCTCCTGATTTCCGTCTTGATCACCTTCGTGCTGCTCGCCATCTTCGGATTGCTGCAGTTCTGAAGGAACTCGACGGGGCTATCGACGACAACGAGGGTCAGCCAATTGAGCTTGCAAGCGGCGGAAGCGGCTGCAGAGGACGACGGATCCGTTAGGAACTGCGATCGGAGCCCGACGTTTTTCTGCATCCTTAGACGCCCAACAAGGAGGAGCTTGTTGGAGAGCACGATCATCGGAGAATTCGAGTCCCGGCGCGGCGCTGAGCTCGCGGTCGAGCATGTCGTTCAGGCATGCGGTATTCCGAGAAGCGACGTGTTTGTCTAACCCGTAGGTGGTGTGAATTCGGCAGGATCCCGTGCCGCTGTGCCGACGCCAAGGATGTGCCCAAGCCCGAACGTCATCAGAAACTCGAAGGAGCGCTCGAAGTTTCGATCGATTTCCACGGCGACAATCCTGAACGAATTGCCGCGGCCTTGAAAGACGCGGGCGCCAAGACCGTTCGGACGAAGTAGGGAAGTAGGCGGGATGTTTACCCGACCTTGTGATCCTCGGTGGAGGCCTTCAGCGCGTCCATCCGCTTGCGGAGAAAAGCCAGCACTATGATCTCATTGGCATTGAGCTTGCGATACTGGCGCTTGAACTTCTGAGCGATCTTCGCGTCAGCCATTTTGGCGATTTCGCCCGACATATACGCGTCCAGTATGAGCGGATGCACGTAGCACTTGCGGCATATTGCTGGAGTGTTGCCGAGCTGCTTAGCGACCTTCTCTATCGCGGCAATGACGTTGCGTTTGGCCTCCGCCTGGCTGTCATGCTTCTTGAACTCCGATAGCGCAAGCGCTGCCAAGACCGTTCCCGCCCACGTCCTGAAATCCTTGGCGCTAAAATCCTGCTGCGTGATCACCTTGATGTACTCGTTCACATCGCCTGAATCGACGGTGCGCGACTCACCGTCGTCGTCCAGATACTTGAAGAGCTCATGCCCTGGAATTTCCGCGCAGCGCTTAACAATAGCAGCGATGCGCGCGTCCTTGACCTGCAGCTTCCATTGCTTACCTGACTTGCCGGTGAAGTCGAACCGGAGAACGCCACGCCCGATCGCTACGTGCTTGCGCCTCATCGTGGTGAGACCATAGGACTTGTTCTTCTCGGCGTATTCCGAGTTGCCGACCCTTATGAGCGTCTTCTCCAGAAGACTCACGATTGTGGCCAATACCTTCTCGCGGGGAAGGGCATCGAGTTGCATGTCGGACGCCACACGAGCGCGCAAGCCGGGCAGCGCCGCCGCGAATTGCATGATATGTTCGTACTTGTTCTGGTCCCGCAGTTCGCGCCACTTCGGGTGATAGCGGTACTGCTTGCGCCGTCGGGCATCCAGCCCGGTCGCCTGGATGTGCCCATTAGGCGCGGGACAGATCCAAACGGATTCGTAGGCCGGCGGGATGCCGATTGACTTGATACGCCGGATGATCGCGACATCGGTGATGCGCCTGCCTTCCTTGTCGTAATAACTGAACGCAGTGCCCGTCCGCTTGCGTCGGTACCCGGGTGTCGCGTCGCTTACGTAACGAAGCCCTTCCTCCTCGATTGCAGATGCGACTTCCGCCGAGCGATCCAGAACCTCTTCAACCTTGCTCGTCTCCCGGAGCATTCGTTACCTCGCGGCAATTGCTGACAATCAGCGACTTACAAAAGGCCCATAGCCTGCATTCGTTCCTTCCCCGCGGTGAGCATGACCACGGTAATCAAGAAAAATGCCCAGTTTGCCAGCCGCAATAGCTGGAGCAGCAGCCCGGCGGCCGCATACGCTGCGGCTCGGCATACGTATCGCCGATCGCCGGGATGTCGCGGTCGCTTGTGAGGAGAGACGCCGGCCGGCGGATGCTGATGAGGTAGAGGTCGGCATCCTTCATGGAACCGCTGCTCGACGGCGGACGCTGGCCGCAGGCCCCGGAGAAGATCGTCAGCCGGCCTAAGTTACCCGTGCGCCTTACCCAATCGCGGCGGGCATCTTCGCGACGGACATCAGCGACGGCGCGACTTGGTTGAGCAACTGGTCGGCGTTCTCTTGCTCCGCCAGCGACTTCGACAACCGGCTGACGACGGCGCTATGGCGGAGCTGCGGGGCGAGATTGCGCGCCGTCGTATAGCGCCGCTCTACGAGCTTGGATCGATACGCTGGCTGATGTCCTTCAGAAACCGCCTGAGACCATCATCGGCGGTCATGCCATCCGTCGGGCTATGGTCGTGATGCCCCAGTTCGCCAATTGCGCAGCGTCGCGGCCAGGACTTCATGAGGCGGCCGCTCCTCGGACACAAGTCCTCTCGGTCGTTGGTCGATTTAACTTGAATGATCGCGCGGAACGCAGGTTCCTAAAAGCCGCTTGCCGCCCAGCAGCGAGGACGCACTCTTTTCCGCTTGCGCCGCGAAGCGGGCAATCATGCGCCGGAGCCCCGCCTTGTGCACCAGACGCGTAGCCGCTTCGGCCGAGACCCAGATCGCTTCCCGCTGCCCTTTTTCGGGCCACCAGCGTTCCTGGCCATGGACCTTCATGGGGAAGACGGCAACGTCCATGGTCCGCTTGCGGTCACCCTTCCACTTTCGATGCTTGAAGCTGCCCATCGCGCGGGTCGCAGTGACGCCGATCAGGCCCGCCTCCTCGTAAGCCTCCACCGCAGCCGTGAGGTGCGGCTCCTTGTTGCGCATCGGGGATCCCTTCGGGACACTCCATCTGCGCTTGCGCCTTGTCGTAATCAGCATCACGCGCAGCTTGGAATTGTGCAGACGAAACGGCAGAGCGGCGAACTGCTTCTTTCCCATCAAACTGCTCCATTCTGGGGATTGACAAGCGGGCGTCTCGGGACATGGTTCCTGTTTGCGCAGGTATGTCTGCGCAGAGGTCAGAACTTCGCTCGACCATCTTGAG
The DNA here is from genome assembly GCF_024199845.1 of Bradyrhizobium sp. CCGB12. Classification (NCBI taxonomy): domain Bacteria; kingdom Pseudomonadati; phylum Pseudomonadota; class Alphaproteobacteria; order Hyphomicrobiales; family Nitrobacteraceae; genus Bradyrhizobium; species Bradyrhizobium sp. CCGB12. Next base: position 388,741 of record NZ_JANADO010000002.1, read on the forward strand.
GCGCAGGGCGGCAATGGCCTCTCCGGGATTGAGCCCCTTCGGACAAGCCTTGGCACAATTGAGGATGGTGTGACAGCGATAGATCCTGAAGGGGTCCTCGAGCATGTCGAGGCGCTCGCCTGTCGCTTCGTCGCGACTGTCGTTGATCCAACGCGTAGCCTGAATCAGGGCCGCAGGCCCCAGGAAGCGCTCGGAATTCCACCAGTAGCTCGGGCACGACGTCGAGCAGCAGGCGCAGAGAATGCACTCGTACAGTCCATCGAGCTTTGCCCGATCCTCGTGACTTTGCCGCCATTCCTTCTGCGGCGTCGGCGACGTTGTCTGAAGCCAAGGCTCGATCAGAGCGAGTTCCGACTGATGCGGCAGGGGCAGCACGCGGAGCGGCTCATCTTCCGGAAGATCCTCATGCATGGATTTGGTGCAGGCCAGCGTGTTTTGGCCAGCGATGTTCATCGAGCACGACCCCGCACACACCCTCGCGACAGGATCGCCTGAAGGTCAATGTCGAATCGACGTTGTTCTTGATCCAGATCAGCCGTCCAGCACCATCGGCCCGCAATCCGCGGTGTCGACGAAGTAGGTGTCGAGCCGCGGATTGCGGTCATCGCCGGGATTCCAGCGATAGACCCGAAATTCGCGCAAGCTGAGCCTGAACTCCGCCATCGTCACCTCCACTGCTAGACGGGTGCAAAGCAGCGCAACTGCAAGAGTTCATCCACCGACAGACCGAACAGAACGACGCGAAACGCCGGTGCTGTTGCGAGCACAAGCAGCAATAAAAATATTGGGTAGACAAGCGCCGGCGGCGTACTTCTAACGAGCTTGTAGACTGCCTTGCGCATGCGCTCTCTCCGCTCCCGCACGCGCCATAACGGCGCCCATGACGGTCATCGCAGCTCCCCACAGCAGAAAACCAATATCCCAGAAAATGCGCTGGCCATGGGGCACCGTCTCGTTCACCTGATGCAGCCTAAGGATCTGGTGATCGACCACGCCCTCGACCAGGTTGAAGATGCCCCATCCAAGCAGGATCGTACCGAGACACTGCCAACGAGACCATTGTAGCTGGCTCCCGCGTGCACGCCGCCACAGCAAAAAGAGAGCAGCAAGCACCGCGACATAGGTCGCGGTGTGGAAGAGGCCGTCCCACGTCGTGTTGAGCCTGATGTTGTCGATGGAGTTGAGGGGGTACCAGCCGCTTAACATATGATGCCATTGCAGCAGCTGGTGAAAGACGATGCCGTCGAAGAATCCGCCGAGGCCAAGTCCGAGAAGGACGCCAGCGGACGTCGGGAAGCTGTTCGGTGTACTGTCTTGCATGTAGTGAACTCGTGCGCGGCTTGGCACTTCGAATGTCGAAACAAGCCATTCCGCACACGAGCGTTCCTATGATGACAGGCATCTCGCCAAGGTTGAGCTTCCATGGCAGCGCCAATTCACCTGGACTAAACATGCGTTAAACGATCGAGGCATTCGTAGATGCGAACGCGCGCTGGCCGCCGCCAATCATTCACCGATAGGAACGTTCGACACGGCGGTGCGTCTGTCGTCCACACACCGGAGATGCAATATGTTGAGAAGATCGTTTTTGCTCGCTTTGGGCGGGCTCGGTTTGTCGACCTACGCTGCGAGCGCCAGACCCCTTCCACAGCGGGACTTTCGGACCGCCGACCTCATGGGCGGCGCGTTCGCGATGCAGACGAGTCAGCTCGCCTTGACGCGCACCCGCAATCCCGACGTCATCAATTTCGCGAACGCTGAGATCGCCGAGCAGGTCCAGGTCGCAAGCGCCCTCGGGGCGGCACCCGGCTCCGCTCCGCTGCGGTCGGATCATGCCGCTTTGCTGCGGCAGCTCGAGGCGACGCCTTCAGGGTTCGACCGGATGTACGTGCAAGGGCAGATCCGGGGACACCGCGAGTTGCTCGCGCTCAACAATTCGTATTTGCGATCCGGCGGCAACCCGCAGGAGCAGCAGGTCGCACAGATGTCGCTTCCAGTCATCCAGCGGCACTTGGCCACCCTGAGCGGTCTCAGAGAAATTGCATGAGTGTTTCTAGGAATGCGAGAGAGCCTAAATGGCATACGCTCTGTTCAAGGACGGGGAGAAGCTGAGCCGGACGTTTTCGACGGAAGAGGAAACGTTGGAGAAGGCGGACAAGGCCGGGCTGGTTGAGCACTGCGACAACCAGCCCGTGCTCGAGGCCAAGTTGAAGATCAAGCCTTGCCCCGCCGATCCCGAACCCCACGATGACGCGGATCTCGACTGGACGCCGGACAAGCGGGCGTCCTGATCATCCGTCAGCATCCTTTGCAGATGCTCTTGATCTTCCGGTCGGCCTCTGAGTTCCCGGAGCTCTCGGAGCGGATCTGCTCGTCGCCCTGCATCGAGGGACCCGGCGTAACTGTCCCATCGATCCGACCGATGCTGGTGCCGCCCGCCGGATTGCCGGGCCGCCCAACTGTCGTGGATCCCTGGGGACCAGCGCCGCCGCCCGATTGAGCCGTTCCGGCGTTAGTTCCGGGAGCGGTCGCGGTCCCAGTTGAGGTGCCACCGCCGCCCGTGCCCGCGGCGGAGGAGCCTGCACCTTCCTCCCGCGCCACCGCCCGAACCTCCGCCGCCCCCGCCGCCCTGTCCTGATGAGGGTCCGACGGAAGCACTGGCCAGCACGGCGACCAGCAGAAAACCCATTTGCGCATCGAACTAGATCGAAATTCTCACGCTCGGGGACCATCTGTTCCGCCTTCACCGCTGGATCTGAACCAGGTCCCTTGTTGCTCCGCTGCTCTTCCGGGAATGGGGGGCATCTTTGACATGGCTTGCTCCTGGTTGGTCTCAGCAAGGAGCAATGAGATGCGGCTGTGACCGTTCCTGGCAGGATCGCCGCAGCCTGTATGAATGCGAACGCCACAGCCACTTTGACGCAATCCGCGAGAGACGCTCTCGGTGATCCGCGACAGCAGACCGATCTGCCACTCTCCGGCAAGGTCGTCAACCCTGGCGGGCAAAGCGCCCGCCGGCAGACCTGGAGAAGAGGCGGCGATCGAACACACATTGACGTGCAGTAAACGGCAGGTCTACTACGAGGCTACGAAAATATCGTAGGTTCTAGTCGTGGCCTTTAGCGCTCGCCGGATGGTGGTGATCGGCTCTGCCGCGTCTACGGGCGGGCTGGAGGCTTCATTCTCACGGTGTGTGGAGGGAGAGAACCTGCATCCGCCAGCCGGGTTACATTAGAGCTCGCCGCGCCCAATGCACAGAGTTCGAGATCAGATTGCAATCCCTTCCGAATGTTCTCGACTTGAGCAGTCTAAAACTCCTCTTGAGAGAAACCTGGATCCCCTGCTTCGCTGGCCGATTCCTGCTGCCGAACGTGATGCAGTAGCGACCGCTAAGAGCCGGCGTGATCTCACTCACCACCAGCCATGTTTGCGTGTCTTGCCCGTCTCGACATCGACCTGTCTGCAACCCGCGTGCTGTTCCAGGGGGCCCGACTGTCCGAGAACGCCGGCTTCCTCGTCGTGGAGACTCCGTCGGTAGTCTCCTGCCTCCGCCCGTTTTAACGCTATCGGCTGCGGTGTACGCGCTCCGGCAATGTACTATGTATGCTGCTCCGGTTGTTCTGCGCCGTCCTATCTGGCGCGCGGAAATCAGGATAAGTTCCTGCTTTTGAAGCAGCGTGGTCGTTTGACCGGCTGAATGCAACGACGCTTGCTTGGCTTTCTCAGGTCATCTTATGGCCCACGGTGTCTGCCACCCTGGCTCCCCGAGCTCCCATCGACCTCGGCGCGCCGGTCGTGGTGTCCCTCGCCGTCTGGTGCTCCATCTCAGCATCGAGCTCAGCGCCCAATAGAACTACGATGGCGGAAATCCAGAGCCATGTCATGAACCCGATCACGGCACCCAACGATCCGTATGTCTCGTTGAACTTGCCGAAACTGGCAGCATACCAGGAGAACAACCCCGAAGCAGCCAGCCAGAGCAGTGTCGCCGCCACGCTCCCCCAGCTGATCCAGCGCCAGCGCGGCGCCTCACGGCTGGGGCCGAATCGGTAGATGCACGCGAGAGCCAGGGCGAGCGCCACGAACATGGCGGGCCACCGCGCTATCCGAACGAGGAGATCGCCCAAGTCCGAAAGAGAGAGATACTTCAGGACGACAGGAAGGACCACGACAGCGCCAAGAGCCATCAAAAGGAAGCCGATGGCAGCGACGGTGAAAGCTAGAGATACCGCATTCAGCTTAATGAAACCCCGCTGCTCGTCTTCTCCGTAGACGATGTTCAGGGTATCGAACAAGGCTTTCATGGCGGCGTTCGCGCTCCACAGCGAAACTGCTAGTCCTATGAGGAACGTCACGCCCAAGGCCTGGCTGCCCTTGGATGTCACGCGTGTGAGCTGTTCACCTGCGACGTCGATTGCGCCGCCGGGCAGGAATCCGGAGATCTGATCGAAGTGTTTGGCGATGCTGCCGGGATCCGCGAAAACGCCGTAGATGGCAACGAGCGCTGCGAGGGCAGGGAAGATAGCGAGAATGCTATAGTACGTCATCCCCGCTGCCAGCGCCAAAATTCGGTGCTTTCCGATATTAGCATGCACGCGCAGCAGAATATCCTTCCAGCCTTTCGCCGGGATTTCAGACGGCTTGGTGGCCTGGCGACCGCGGTCTGCCTCGCCGCCCTCGCTCGCCGGAGAGGCGGCAGAAGTACCGCTCGCGCCCTGCCGCCGCCCCCGCGAGAAGTCATCGTTCTCGGAAGGGGAAATACGATCCCATAAGAACGCGACTGTCATCAATCCGATCGCCGCGGCAACACTCCACCCGCCCGAGGTTCGCTGATCGATCATTTGTCGGCCGTCCTTCATGGCCTTCTCCCGGCGTAATCACCATCACGGACCGAAGTTCCTCGCCCTCGTTGTCCGATCTCACTCGACAGCGCGCGCTTACGGCGAGCTGGATCGTCGTCACTTGCTGCCCCCCTACACCGGCTCGCCAGAAGTTTTCGCGGATCCGATAACTCCGAAGCCGCAGTCGTGAGGGAAGTTCCTAACCGCTGAGCACCTCAGGGAGGAATCGATCTGCCGGCCCGCCGCATCGGGCGAAGCTATGCCTTCCGGCGCCTCAGCCGCGCAAAGCGCTTAACGGAAGCGCGAACTCGACGCAGAGCCTCTTGGACCCCGTTCGCGGCGATTTCGCCGGCCATCCTCAGGATCGTTGTCTCAACCAGCTGCTTGCCCGGTGGACGGGGCTACCAAACGGAGCACTCATTCTTCTCGGTCCACACGATCAGGACGCCATCCTCTGCCACCGACCAGGCCACAGTCGACGAGCCCGCTCACGATGCAAGGCCCCCTATTTGGGTGCGTTGGTCCCGCGTTCATGGAAGGCCAGCGCCGGATGGTAGCCTGCTCTCCGATCGCTGAGGAGGCCCCAGAAACACGGCCGGCGTCCATCCGCGCGCAGCGATCGAACGGGCATGCTCCTTTTTGAAGTCCCGCGCGTCGATGAGACCTGAACGGCACCGCAATCGATCCTTACCGGTTCTCCTCGGAATGGAATTGCCGTTGCAGCTACGTGCATGCAGCTAGAACTTTCGTTCGACCATCTTAAGCCGTAACCCAGAGGCTTCACCTGCGGTCAAGCCTTTTGGACAGGCCTCCGCGCAATTGAGGATCGTGTGACAGCGGTAGAGCCTGAAGGGTCCTCGCGCTTGTCGAGGCGCTCGCCCGTCGCTTCGTCGCGACTGTCATTGACCATCGGGCCGCATTGATCAAAGCGGCCGGCCGGGAAGCGCTCTGAATTCCACTAATAGCTCGGGCACAACGTCGAGCAGCAGGCAGAGGATACACTTGTAGAGGCCATCAAGCTTGGCACGATCCTCATGGCTTTGGCGCCATTCCTTCTAGGGCGTCGGTGAAAGGGTTTGTAGCCACGGCTCGATTTGCGCAAGCTGCGCATAAAAATTCGTAATACAGGCACCAGATCCTCGACGACAGGTTGATGCGGCAAAGGCTGGACGCGCAGCGGCTCGCCGTCCGGAACGTCTTCGCTCATGGATTTGGTGCAGGCAAGCGTGTTCTGGCCGACGATGTTCATAGGAGCCGCATATGCCTTCGCGCTTGAACGTCAGGGTAGCATCGACGTTCGTCTTGATCCAGATCACTCCATCCAGAACCATCGGCCCGCAGTCGGTCGTATTGACGAAATAGCTATTGAGCCGGGGTCAACGGCCGTCGTTGGGATTCCAGCGATAGATCTGAAACTCCCGCAAGGATGTGCGGTCGGGCTTGGCCAGATTGTCCCTCAGATTGTCCCTCTTCGACGCGGGAGTTTCTTGGCAGCCTGAACTCGATCATGGTTAGCTCCTGCGAGATGTGGCGGCGGGCGATGAAATTCGAGTCGCCTGCGCGAGCGCTCGCACTTCAAGCGAGAATGAAGGACCGAAGTTGCAGGAGATCTACAACGTGAGAGCGAAAGCACGATGCGAAAGGGGGCCTATGATCATGACGCGAACTCTGTGCCAACAACCTGTGTTTATCTCGCAGCGCAGCGATCATCATCAAGTTCTCGGACCGATTAGCTATCAACGATAGGCGCTGCTGGGCCTCGCCTCCCGCGGATCTGTCCCTGCACATTACATGCGGTCGAATGGTCCGAAAGGAGGCGCCGACCCGGGCGCTTGCTCCCAGCGCGCTCGCAACCTGCGCCTGCTCGGCGATTTCCGCGTTCACGAAATTGATCAGGTCGCGGTTGGAAGTGCGCGTCAGCGCGAGCTGACTTGTCTGTGTTGCGAACGTGCCCAGCAGTTCGAATATCTCGCGGACGATTGGCTTTGGTGCAGTACAGGTCGACAGTCCGAGTCGGCCTAGTGCACGCGAGTTGCTTGCTCTCAACACTTCGTACTTGCCGCTCCGGCAGCAACCCACAGGAACAGCAAGTCGCACACCTATCATCCAGCGTCACCTCGCGATCCTGAGCAATCTCAGGGAAGTCAGCCTCTTCGAGAGAGGGCAGCAGATTTCGTTGCGCTGGATTTTCATATATGTTCCTAGGAACGCACGATTTGCGCCCTGGTTGGCGAAACGTTCGCACAATGGCTTCAGTTCCTGGTCAAATATCTATCCCGCAGAACCGAGAAGGAGGGCACTCGCAAGGTGATGATTACAGGAGCCGCCTTGGCAACGTCCTGTTTGTAGGTTTCATCATCTGGTTTGCTGTTCCCCAGATGTTGCTGCAACAGACTACCTTGGACGCCCCTCGACGGGTGCGGACAAGAGCGCCAGCGACGACCGTAGGCACCGGAATTCCGACGCAACGGGAGGCAATCAGCAAAGCCGCCAAGGAGAATCCCGCTGGTAACGAAGATGCGAGCGGCGCTCGTGCGCGTGATGTGAAAGAGACCACGCAGGCGACGACCGTAGCCCGTGAACCTCGATGACAAGCAACGCGAGCAGCTCCGCTCGATCATCTCCTCAGTGCACGGCCCGAGCATGGACCGCCCCAATCGACAAGCTTTGTTTCTCCGTGGTCTCAGACCCAAAGGCTATTTAAGTATAGCCGCGAGTGGCCCCAGCCCCGGTCCTTGCCCCCGCCTGGGGCCGTTCTTTGCGGGTCCAGCATAGTCAGCATATTGCGACGATCTCGATGGGTAAGTTCTCCCTAGGATTCATACTCGTTGGACTTGCCATACTCATCGTCGCAGCGGTCTACATGATCATGCTTTGACATCTGCGGGCACCGGGAGTTGCAGCACGATAATTCAGCACGTCGCGATCAAGACATCAGAGGGAACGTAAGGGTGGTGGTGGTGCCGCTCTCGTCGCTCTGCTGGTCGATTGCGCCACCGATCTGCCTGGCAAGTGAGGTCATCAATTTGAGCCCGGATCCAACCTGGTTGGCACTCTGGATTCCGCGTCCGTCATCCGACACCGTCAAACGTGCCTCGCCGTAGCCGATACCCCCAACCAATCGCACCCTGATCGTGCCGCCCCCCGCGCCAAAGGCATGCTTGATGCTGTTCATCGCAGCCTCATTCAAGATGAGACCGACAGGCAGCGCCCGATCGATGCTTGATTCGAGCTCGTCACATTCGACATCGACGTCAACCTGATCAACCTGCTGCCGGATTGCGCTGCAAAGAGCCCGGATGTAATGGCCGAGCCGGACAATCTGGCCTTCCTCGCGAGCGGCGAGTTGATCATGGGCAAGGGAAATCGCGGTGATGCGGCTCGCGACGTGATCGAGGGCTCGGTGAGCTTCAACATCATGATAGCGGCGCTTCTGGATGGATATCGAGGACAGGACGAGCTGGAAGTTGTTCTTCACGCGATGCTGCATCTCACGAAGTAAAACCTCGCGCTTTTGGGCTACGGCCAAGGCCGCCATCAGACTTGCCTCTTGATCGGGTCGGGCAGCATGGCGCAGCACAATACCTATCATTGCGGCAGCGGCGGTCAGAAACTCCGTTGTGTCTTCGCTGAAGTCGCGCGGGGTTGTACTGTCAACTTCCAACACCCCCCATGCCGCCCCATCAATCAGCACCGGCACGTTGCTCACGGACACGATCCCATGCTCCTTGAGGAACTCGGAGCGGACGAAGCCTTTTTCTTCACCGAATTCCTTGACGCTGACCGGCTCTCCCGTTTGGTAAGCCCGTCCCCCCGGCGAACGCAGGTCAGGCGAGAACGTGGCCGTGCCGACCGCTCCGTCCTTCCACCCGACACCGGCGACGAGGAGAAGGTCGGACATCTCCGGACGGTAGCGGAGGATCTTGACGTGGTGGATCTCGACCGCGCGGGAAATCTGAACAACGACCTGGCTCATGAATCGGTCAAAATCTGTGATCTCAGCCGAAAGACGGCCGATATCGACCAGAATGCGAACATGGCGCCGGACCTTGTCCAGCACGTGCGCCTCGCCTTGTTGGTCTGGATTGTCATTCATGACCCTTCAACGCGTCTCACGACAAACGGTGCCGAAGATGGCGACGGGCAGTCCGCAGAGTGGGGGCAACGCGAGCTCAATCCGTTGGAACAGGCGTCTTGACCGGCCGTTCCCAGTGTACTTGGCCATGGGTGTGCCACGCCATCGGCATGCCTCGGGAGAAAGAGGAGCGGCCTTGACCACTCGAGAACAGCTAGTTGATCGGCAGCGCGCGCTCGCAAAATTCGGTGAGTTCGTCCTCCGTTGCGACGATCTGCCAAGGTTACTGACAGAGGCCTGTCGGCTGATCGCAGCGGCGCTGAATACCGATCTTGCCAAGATCCTGGAGATTGAGAGCGAGCGGGGAACCGCACTTGTTCTTGCGGGCGTCGGCTGGGCATCAGACATCGTCGGCAAAGCGCGCATACAACTCGATGAACGGTCTTCGGAGACCTATGCGCTCAACAAAGGCGAGCCGGTTGTCACGCAGGACATCGCCCATGAGACCCGCTTCGACCTCCCGGCTTTCATGAAATCTCATGGCATCGTCGCTCTTGTGAACGTGCCCATTTCCCTGCCGGGGGGCAAAGCCTTCGGCCTGCTACAAGTCGATGCTCGCGAAGCCCGCAGTTTCGACGACGATGACATCCAATTCCTGCGCACGTACGCCATGATCCTTGGACCGGTCATCGACCGTCTTCGGAAGGTCCGCGATCGAAACAAATGTCGAACGCTTTCGGCTGGTCGTCGAGAACACCCGCGACTATGCGGCCCTGCTTAGCGACCCCGATGATATCATCACCGACTGGTTTCTCGGCGCGCAGGCGATCTTTGGCTGGAAGGCCTACGAGATCATCGGGCAGCCTGGCGCCGTGCTCTTTATCGACGAGGACCAGCACATCGGCGTGCCGGAGCTAGAAATCGATGTGGCGCGGAAGCACGGGACCGCGACCAACGTGAGGTGGCACAAGCGCAAGGACGGAAGCCGTGTGTTCATCGAGGGGCAGACCGTGGCGCTGCGCAGGGGGGACGGAACAGTGCGCGGCTTCATGAAGATCGGGCAGGACACGACAGAGCGCCGCCGCGCCGAGGAGCAACAGGGCATCCTGCTCGCCGAGCTCCAGCACCGTGTACGCAACGTCTTGGCCATGGTGCGCTCGATCATCTTCAAGGGAAATGCCGCTTCGGTGAAGGAGTTCCGTCGCGACCTGGTGGGCCGGATCACAGCGATGGCACGGACGCAGGCGCTGTTGACGCGGCGTGCTGGTGATGGGGTCGATCTTGAGGCTTTGATCAGCGACGAACTGCTTACTCACGTCACTGCTGTGGACCGGATCACGGTTTCAGGCCCCGCGGTGACGCTCCCCGCAAAGGCTGCAGAGGTGCTCACCTTGGCGATCCATGAACTGGCGACAAACGCTTTGAAGTATGGCGCCCTGGGCCAGGCAGAAGGACGATTGCATGTGTCCTGGTGGCGCACGCGGGAGAGTGACAAGGAATGGCTGCACCTGGTCTGGCAGGAGCAAGGCGTCTCCGCGCCTGCGGCAGGAGAGCCGCGCGCGGGTTTTGGCACCGAGTTGATCACCAAGCGCGTGCCCTATGAGCTTCGGGGCCGCGGAAGCGTGGACTTCCAAGCCGGAGGAATCCGCTGCACGATTGCCTTCCCGCTATCGGCCGGCGACAGCATCTTTCAGTCCGACAAGCCCGGTATCCTGTCCGACATCCGAGATCGGGAGGCGACCCTATGATCCCCTCGCGTCCACTTGAGGGCGTTTCCGTTCTTGTCCTTGAAGACAACTACTACATCGCCGAAGAATCCCAGCTGACGCTGGAAGACGCCGGCGCGCGCGTGCTCGGCCCTTGTCGGAACCTGGAAGAGACTCTTGAAACGCTCGAGGCAGATCATCCGCAATGTGCTCTGGTCGACGTCAATCTCGGCGAGGGCCCTACATTCGAGCCTGCGAGAGCACTTCGAGCGGCCGGCGTCTCGGTGCTCTTGGTCACAGGCTATGATTCAGCAATCGTCCCAGCCGATCTCAAGGATGTACCTTGCCTTCAGAAGCCGGTGGACTCCCGACGGCTGGTCAGCGCAGTTGCATCGGCGTCCGCGCGTTAGGGTTGCGCGGCTGATGCGTCGAAGGCAAGCAGCGTCCGCTGCTCTCTTTCAACCGAAAGCCGGCAGCTTCGTGATCAGCTTGTCCAGCGTGATCGGATAGTCGCGTACGCGGACGCCCGTCGCGTTCTGGATGCGTTCGCGACGGCCGCTGCCACACCGCAAATGCCGAGTTCGGCTAGGCCATTCGCGCTCGTCGGAACTGGCTGAGCTGCTACACGGGTCAGGTTTGCGGAGGGAGGAGCTTTTCCTTTCAAGCAGGACAGACACCATAGGAACGCCTTCCAATTCTCAGTGTTCGGAGAGCAATCAGGCCCTCTCGGTTCACGTCACTGCGCTCAGTCATGCAGCATCGTTCGCTTGTCGACGTAGCCATTGTCGAAGCCGGCGCGGCCGGTTTGGCAGCAGCTCGGGAACTGCGGCTACACGGGTTGTCAGTCCTTGTTCTTGAAGCGCGCAACCGGGCCGACGGGCGCGCGACAACCAAGCGCCTCGACCGCGGCATCGTCTTTCACGTCCGTTGCGAATGGCTTCATTCCGCAGACATCAATTCTAGTATGAAGATGGCACGGGACTACGGATTCGACGTGGTATCTTCCCCGCCGCACTGTACTGAACACAGCTATCGTCGCGATTTTCTCAATAGAAGATCAAAGACAGTTTCAAGCGAGCCTGAGAGAATTCGATCTGCGCATCGCGCAGGCGGCCGAGCGTTGTGCCGACGCATCCGCCAACGACTGCCTGGATCACGACAACAGGTGGAAGGCCCTGATCGACGCGGAGGCTTTGCATCATACGGCTGCTCTACTTTAGGGCGTTGATATTTACGGATTATTGCTGAGGTCGAGACAGACCAATTGACAAATGTCCGGTCAGGGTCAAACGGCGACCTCGCCCCTGATTGGGCTGGTCCGGTGTACCCCGCAGACCGGATGCCACGGTCGCTCGCAGCAAAGTCAGCATCGGGCCAATTCCGGACGTCTGCTGCCAATAGGCTCCTCGGCAAGGATCTATTAATCGTGAGCGCGAGCCTCACGTGCGATTTGATCGATTAGCGCTTAAGTTGTGATCGACATGATCGAAGGCTTGGGTGCAAATCGCATGCAATCGATGGTACGCCGGTGAAGCACCCCAATCCAAGGAGGCATCGATCCGTTCGGTGACTCCACTGGAGTCCGGACCGTGCGGGCATTGTATGGATGCTGGTGTTAGCAATTATTGCTATCGCCATCTTTGCAGAGTTGCGGCTTATTACCCCTTCCTACCACAGCGGAACGCCAATGCGGCTTTGGACCCGACTGGGATTGCACACCTCATCCCAGCGGCGAACCCACATGCATCAAGAAGATCGGTCGGGAAATCAACCTGACGCGCGGCATCGGCAAATTGAACAAGCCAATAGATCCTGTGAGGTGGAACCGCCCGCAGACTTCTGCTCAGGGTCAAAGTACGAAGAATTCGGCCTGAGCAAAACTAGTCCGCTTCCACCAACGAAGCAGATTTCAATGTGACGGTTCGCCACTTCGCTGACGCGTTGCATAGGATGCCGGAGAGCGATGGCCCAGGGTTGGTTGATCTGTGCTAGGCTTCTTCAACACATGGTTGGTTTTGGCGGAGGCGATTGTGAGGCGACGTGAGTTCATCGCGCTCCTCGGCGGCGCGGCGGCATTCCGACCACTCGGCGCGCATGCGCAGCGTCTGCCAGAGCGCATCCTCTATTTCACATACTCCGCCGGCTACCGGCATGATGTCATACCGCTTTCTAAGGTAATCTTGACTCAGCTCGGAAGCAATTCGGGTGTCTTTGAAGTCACTGCAACGGAAGACACGTCTGAATTTTCTACCGAAAACCTCGAGCGCTACGCAGCGGTGATGTTCTACACAACCGGAGAACTTCCGATGAGCGACGCGCAAAAGAGAGCTCTTCTCAACTTTGTGCGCTCGGGCCGCGGATTCCTCGGCGTTCATTCGGCGACGGACACATTCTACAATTGGCCGGACTATCTCGACCTGATCGGCGGCTACTTTAATGGTCATCCTTGGCATCAGGCCGTGAAGATCGAGGTGGTTGATGCCGGCGACCCCCTGGTGGCTTTTCTCGGGAATTCGTTGCAAGTCGAGGACGAGATCTACCAGATCAGCGACTTCGAATATCGTGGATCACGCGTGCTTCTGCGCCTCGACCCAAGCTCGGTGGACCTTGGCAAGACTGGCGTACATCAACGATTCTATGGCTGGCCTCTCACCTGGACCCGATTCTATGGCGAGGGACGAGTACTTTATTCGGCGCTAGGCCACGAGCCGTCAGTTTGGCAGGACGCCCGCTACCAGCGAATCCTCACGAACGCTATCACTTGGTCTATGCGAAGGTCGCCCTAGTAGACGCCGCGGCACTTCCCATTTGCGCCACCGCCGGGTTCGTTGGCTGGTGTCCGTGCCAGAGGTTCGGACCGTCTTGGTCTGCGACTTCCGCTTCGGGTCAAAACCGGGCCTCTCATCGTTAGAATTGGACGCAAGTACGTCTCCAATCGTCCGAAAGCGGAAGTGGATCGGAAGGGTTCCCCGCTAAAAATGGCCAGCCTCACAAGTTGAGGAGGTCAACATGACCGATATTCTGAGCGTTAACCCCCCGTTTCGGGGCGCACTCCGTGGAATAAGGGCAAGATCGTCGGCGCGACGCCACCCCTCATCCTGGCATAGGTCGACGACGCTCTTGCAATAGCAGAACAAGTTGACGTCTGAATTCGGGGGCAGAGCGGGCGCGCTCTGCTCTGCCCTCACAGACTGCTCCGGGCCAACAACCGACTTCGGAACGGCGCCGCTGTAGAATCCAAAGAAGAGCACGGGATGATCCTCTTCAGTTGGCGTCAAAACATCCCATTTGCGTTTGCGGAGTGCTCGGGAAGGGTTTGCAGCACATCCCAGTGCTCAACGATCCTGCCATCGTCATCAAGTCGGAAAATGTCCATTCCGGCGTAGTCTTTGTCGCCGGGCCAATGCTGGAAGCAATGGAGGACGACGTATGCGCCCTCGGCGATCACACGCTGAAATTCAACCTTTTTGCCGGGATATTCGCGAGCCATCCGCTCGAAATAATCAATGAAGCCCTGCTTGCCCGTGGCGACGTGAGGGTTGTGCTGAAGATATTCGACCCCGACGTAGCGCTCTACCGCTTCGCGCGGCCGACATTTGTTGAACATCAGATCATAAAATTCGACCACGTGCTGCTTGTTAGCTGCCAAGTTCACCATAAGCCGCTCCGATCCATTATCGTTGAGCAAGTGCGGAAAGATCGGGCCGGCTGGAAGCAGCGTCAAGGGGCTATATTTTCGACTGCATCAAATCAATGGAATGTCAGCGTTGGGTCAAAAGCAGCGGTCACCCCATCAGTCGGGCAACGTCGGGCCTCCCTCGACAGCAGACATGGCAATGGCTCTCGTGATGTTCGGCTCGGGGCCAGCGGCGCATGCTAGCACGAGGGCGCTCTCAGGGTGGGGCATGTCGCCCTTCAGCATGCGTTCCACTGTCCTGCTCGTACTTATCGACGGGGGGCACGTCCAGCATCTACGTGCTTCTCGGCCTCTACCTATCGGACTGATTGCGTTGGGCCTAGCCTGCCTGCTGTTCGTCCCGCTCGCTAAGCGGTACGGATGGGGCAATGAAGGGCGCCTCACGAGGCATCTCAGTCGTCCGCAGTTTGAAGACGAAAGCCGCAAGTCCAGTTGAAGGGCACCGAGGGGACGTCCGCTCCGGATCAAGCAGTGAACGGTTGAGCCACGTTCTATAGCGACGATCAGATACAGGATGCGATTGCTGCCTCGGAGGACCACACTCCCTGTATTTGGGAGAGGATGAAGAAGATGGCTTCGACCCCGGACGATCCTCACGATAAGGAACAAGAAACAGAACCGGGAGCAATCGTGCGCGTCCTTACCATTGTCTTACCCAAGGTGTCCTTCGTCGCGCAAGCTGAAGACAAAAAAGAAGCAAGAGCGCGTCTTAGCATCGATGTGGGCAACGCTGTTCGCCCGGGAATCACGTCAGCTAGGGGCGGTTCCTAGATCAAAATTGTAACGACTGCTAATGGGATGGACCGGCTGCTTCCTCTGCGGGGATAGTCTGCAAAGGCTACCCCGCAGCATCCGGAAAAACAGCTCATGGACACCACCCCCGCTGGCCTCGATCGGCATCGACATCGCGAACGAAGTCTTCCACGTCATCGGTTTTGGCACGGACGGGCTGTCGCCAGATCAAGCGACTGGCGCTGGTCGAGGCCTTCAAGAAGCGCCACCTTGTGTGGTCGGCATGGAGGCATGCCTCAGTGCACACTTTGTCAGCCGGGCGCTGCGCCAGCGGGGCCACCAGCCGCGGATCATCCCGCGATCTATGTCAAGGCGTTCGTAAAGGGACAGAAGAACGACTACAACGACGCCGAGCCAATTGCAGAGGCCGCCCTGGGGCCGAATCTGCGCGTTGTTTGTGAGAAGACGCAGGACCAGCTCGACCTCCAGGCCCTGCATCGCATTCGACCTCGCCTGGTCTCGCGACGGGCGGCGACGATCAATCAGGCCGCGCATTCGTGGCGATCCTGGAGAGCCGTCAGGATGAGATATCGCCACGAACGCGCGGCCTGATTACTGGCTTGTACGAAGACCGGATATCTCTCGATGAACGGGTCGAGAGCCTTTCCGGTGAGATTGACCAGACCGGTGAGAAGGAAACTGACCGCCGTTGCCTCATGAGCATTCCGGGCATCGGCCCACCGATCTCGACCGCCGTGGTCGCCGCCATTGGTACCGGCGAGGCATTCGAGCGCGGGCGAGACTTGGGCGCATGGCTTAGTCTTGTGCCACAGCACAGGCGGCCGATCCATTCTGGGCCGCATCTCCAAACGAGGGAGCAAGTACCTCAGAACCCTATCATCCCCGCAAACGTCATCCTGATGCGTCCGCACAATTGGGAATGCTTCAGCTTCGGAGCATGGCTCCGGAACGCAGCCCCACGGCTGCATCGCAACAAGCTGGCTACGGCCAACAAATTAGCGCGGATCGCGTGGAGCATCCTGCGCAATGAGACGGCCTTGGACGCTCCCCGCCACGAGGTGATGGCGATCTGAGCCAAACCTCATCCGAGTTCGCGATAGAGAAAATGCATGGAACGGATCAATGAGCGCATGCAGAGTCTGGTAACCCAAATGGTTGCTTGCCAACCTGTCCGCTAATGAGACAAAGATGCATGCGTATTCCCATCAAGGCCACGGTCCGCGATCCGATGAACCAGGCCCGATACAATCAGCGTTTCCGCAACCCACGCACAATGTCTTGCGACGCAGCCGGTCCATACATATGGGTCATGTGTGGACGGCTCCTGGTTGGCAAGGAGAATCTTCACTTTGCGGCCGGTCCATCCTACGTTTACGACTACAGGACCTGGTTTTGTGGGAAACTGACGGGATCAGGCCGGTATCGGTCGCACAGTTTCTTGGGCAGGGCATCGGGGAAAGAGCCATAATAAGTGGTTTGGCGCTATCATAAATCTTCTGAGAAAATGCTCTCACCGAAAAACAGTCCAACAAATCCAGATTGTGGAAACGCCGTGACCGCAAGATAAGGTCGCGCTGATCAACTGGGACATCCCCGATCTCGACTCGGTGCTGGTTCATAACGCGGCGATTTCCACGCGGTCGCGCATGATATCGCCGCGCAGCCGCCTGGGACGACAGCCAAGTGGGGAGCCGTCTAGTCACGATGAGAAGTGAGCGTGAACTGGAAGACGGCGCCCCGCGGCTTGTTCACCGTGACCCACAATCGTCCTCCATGAGCCGCAATGATCGACCTACAGATGGCCAGACCCATGCCTAAGCCATGGGACTTGGTCGTGTAGAACGCATCGAACACACGTTCGGCAGATGCCGAGTCGAGCCCTGGGCCGGTGTCCCGTACGGCGACGCTCACATCGCCCGCAACATCCCTTTCGGTACTAATCTGCAGCGCTCGGCTACCCTCCTCGAGGCTGGTCATGGCGTCGATGGCATTTAGGATCAGATTAAGGAGCACCTGCTGCAGCTGAATGCGCTCACCTTCGATCTGCGGCAGGTCCTCCGCCAGTTGCGTCTGCAGCGAAATTCCATGCCTCACCGCCTCACTTCGGACTATGGCAACGACGTCCAGAACGGCTTCGTTGAAATCGAGGCGGCTTCTGGGGACCGGCGCTTTCCTGACCATAGCGCGGATCCGGTGGACGATCTCGCCAGCTCGTTGACTATCTGTGACAATGTGCTCGAGGGACTCGCGGGCCTTATTCAGATTGGGCGGGTTAGCGCCCAGCCAGTTTAAGGCCGCGTCGGCGTTGGTGAGCACAGCGGAGATCGGCTGATTGACCTCGTGGGCAATCGAAGCCGTCAACTGCCCCATGGTAGCAACGCGACTGACGTGAGCGAGCTCGACCTGTGTCTTCTGGCGTTCGATATTGCCGTTCTTGAAGACATTGACCGCATCGGCCATCGCGCCGATTTCGTCACGCCGACCAATCTCGGGCACGTCGATGCTGGTGTCGCCCTTGGCGAGTGCGGCCATGGCGCCGGTCATGCGCGTGATCGGCGTCGCGATAGCTCGGGTGAGTAGAATACCCATCAACACCGCGATGATGAGCGAGGCTCCGGCTCCCAGCAGGGTCGCCATGTATGCAGTGACATATGCCTGCTTCTGAGCAGCGTCACGCTTTGCCAACAGATCGCGCTCAAGCTTCTCGAATTCGCTCGCTTTGGTGCGGATAGCATCCATGGCGGCTCTGCTGGTCGACCCCTCCAACGCGCGCGCTTCCCCGCGGGTCGCTGGATTCGTCATCAGCGCGATCTCCCGTTCGGCGGTCTCCATGCGCCACGTCGTCGCCAGCTTGTTCAATTCATCGAGCCGGTCTTGCTGGACCGGGTTATCCGAAGTCTGTGCTCTTAATTTCCGGATCGCCGCACTAAAGTTGTCGCCGCCCCTGCGGTACGGCTCCAAGAATATCTCGTCGCCGCTGATCAAATAGCCGCGCAGGCTGGTTTCCTGATCCAGCATTGCCGCCACCGCCATCTCGAGCGTGTCCAACACGTCAGTGGTATGGACCCGCCAGTTCTTGGCCTCTTCGGTCACGCGAAGTCTGTCGTATATGATTGCACCGCTCACGAATATGACCGCGACAACAGCTGCAAACGCGGCCATTAGCTTGTGCGAAATCGGTAAATCGGAAAACGCGGACACCTTATCCTCGGAGCCGAAAACAACCAACCGGTCAGCTATTTGGGTTGGAGATTGATCTCAACGGATGGCATTCGCAAGAATTTGACGTGGCGTGGTCATAGGGCAAAGCAACGCAGCCGCGGTGCTCAATCAGCTTGACAAACACAAGGTGTCCCTCGCCGCCTAGCTCTTGGCGCACTCCTTCTATGGCAAGTTGGGCCCCCGAGAGAAAGCCGCAAACCACATTTTTGATGAGAAGAGGGTCCGGACGGCGCAATCTGCCGTCCGGCTAAACCCCTGCTTGCAGGCGACCAACGTGCAGAGTGAGCCGCGCTATTCGCGGCTCGCGATGTTGAATAAAATCGTCATGCCGTTAGATAGTCCCGTATCGCGTAGCCAACATTGTGGCGAAAGCGGGCACTAGGAGTCTAGCCCATCTGTGGGTTCTCATATCGTCACTTAGACGAAATTGACGCCGAGAGGAGCCGCAACTCTTCAGCCTGACTACGCGGCTCACATGGAAGAACAGGATCGTCATGTCCGCGCGATTATCACAATTATTGCGCGCGGCCGATGTCGCCCACGTCGACATCGGCATCGCGCGCTCCACCGTCACGCCTCAGGCTCAGGCGCACGGTCTTGCCGATCCCGATCTGCTCGATCTGATCGGTGAGGGCAGAGAGGCGACGCACCGGCTTGCCGTCAGCAGCGGTGATGACGTCGCCGAGTTTGCCGGATGAGGAGTTGACGCCGCGGATTCCGGCGCGTTCGGCCGGAGAGCCGGGCACGGTGCGTACGACGATCAAACCTTCGGTTCCCAAACGAGTGGCGACCGCTTCGCTCGCGGCGACGATACCGATTGAACGGGTCCTCCGGCCTTGGACCGGATGCCCGTACGCATTTCAACGGAGGACGATCATGCCAACGCTTGAAGACCTGAAGGCTTACATGGAGCGCGCGCAGCCGGGTTGCAGCACCCCGGCAAGCGGAAGGCTACGAGTTCGCGCGAGTGCGAAAACCTCAAAGGGAGTTGGTTCGCCAAGTAGAGCCGGAGAATTCTCGCGGATTTTACCCGTCAGGAACAAATTGCAACCCGGGCGATAGCTTCCAGCTCCGGCGTTCACCTGGCGCCCCTTGGCGCTGGAGGCCAACGGCCTCAGCTCGCGGCGGCTGAGTCCGCTCTTAGTGGGTTGGATGCAATAGTTCTGCTCACTGCCTTTACGCTGACGGGCCACTGTCGTTTGCAGAGACGATTCCCCGCGCTTGGGAGCGTAAGCAAGCGGAGAAGCTGCTCTGCTCGCTCCTTCGTCAAATTCGCCGCCCAATCTCCCCCGATCAATGCCGGCCCCTTGCGTTCTCGATTTAGACCATCCAACCGTTGCCTCCCACGTGTTGTTGCGCGGAGAATTCCATGACCATCAATCGTCGCAATTCCATTATCGTCGCCGTGATAGCGGCTGCACTGCTGGTGTTTGCCGCTGGCAATCTCCGGCATGTTCCCTGGCTAGGTTCGGTTGCTCGCGCGAGTGCGGAGCGCGGCCCGCTGTCGGAGGCCGAGCGCGCCAATATCGATATCTAGCTAATTTGAACATGTCTCAAAGGATCGTAAAGGTAAGTACCTTTCCAACGCGTCACCTGCCAGCAAGGTCCTCCCTTTGTCCTTTGGGCGCGATTCTGGGGCAAAACGGAACCCGAAAATTTGGAGCGGATCGCCTTGGCAACGAGAGCATACGTATCCCACGCACATTCTCGGCCTGCGACCGTTTCTCGACTGCGGCGCACTGGCGTCGATCGAGGCCACCGGCTCGGCCTTTGGAGAGCGGACTGCGCCTTCTCTCACCCGCTTGAGCTATGGCGCCGGGCGGTTGCAAGCGAGGAGCCAACTTGTGCACTTCATAGGAACGATGGGTGGAACTACCTGTTCATTACTGGCCGAGATATCTCAAGGAGCCGAACATGAGTCGCGTTTTGTTTGGACTTTGCACCCTCCTCACCTTAGTTGTCATGCACTCGGCTGCGGCGCAACAGCGCGTGGACGCAGCAACCTTCGCGCGCACCGTCAGCGCCAGCGACGGCTTCGAAATCCAGTCGAGCCAGCTCGCTTTGCAGCGATCCACCAATCCGAAGGTGCGGGCGTTTGCTCAGCAAATGGTCAATGACCACTCCAGGTCAAGTGCCGCACTTTCACAGAGTGCGCCGATGCTCACTGCTTTCTCGGGGCCATCCGGTTTGCTCGATGCCCGGCACGCGACGATGCTCTCGCAGCTCACGGCGCAGAGCGGTCCGGCTTTCGATCGGCTCTACGCGTAGATGCAGTTGGGTGGCCACCGGGAAGCGGTCGCCCTCTTTTCGTCCTATGCGGCGTCCGGCGACGACCCTCGCCTCGTCGGGTTCGCGCGAACGACATTGCCGGTTTTGCGGCACCATTTGGCCATGGCTCGCCGTCTTTGATCGCGCCGATCAACAATCGGGGCGCACGGTCGCGGTAGGCCGGTTGACTTGAGCGGATTAACTCTAAGCCGGGCGGTCTCGGGGCGAATGCCTCGAAGCAGCTGGAATGACATCTTGGCTGCGGCTGGATAGGCTGCGGCGTAGCTATGCCGCTGAATTTTTCGATCGCGTCCTCAGCTAACGCCTAAGCAGCAGCGCCTTTTCGAGGAGCTCAAGCTCAATCGACCTTTTCAGATCGACTTACGCCGCTCGCGCTCGGCGTCGTTCGCGCCTTGAACCGGTCTTTAATGTAGTGTCAGACATTTCGCCAAAATCACCGCAAGTCGGCTTCTGAGATAGCAGATCTTCAACCCGCGGCATCGCGTTTGCGAGGATTGGCAGGCGTGTAATCTTCGGGATGCCGGCTGCCTCCGCGCCGCTTGAGCAGGACGTCAAAGCCTGCATATTGATCCTCGTCGCTTCGGAGTTCATGCCGCGAACCGTTCCGGCAAGCCGCCCCGGAGCTGGTCCAGAAGCCGCTGTTCGCGTTCGATCCGGCCCCGGTAGAGCTCGCGCTCCTTTTCTGTCTTCGCGCTAGCCAGCAGCCGCCGGTAGTGCTCGATGACCTTCTCGTTGCTGCGGATCAGAAGATCCCTGATGTCGGTCATGGTGCCGCCTCCGCGTTCCTCGGCGCATGCCAGGGCATGGTGAATGCGACGGGGAACGTTTTGGAGTTAAGGGCCTCTAATGCTGTGTGCTCTTCAAAAAGACGCCGTTCGATGAACTGGCGTTCAAGATCCGACAGCCTTGTCTTGAGCAGGGTGCGATAGCGGTGGATATTGCTGCGATGGGCACGGATGCGGGCAAGGTCTTCATCTAGCATCGTCGTCACTCCAGACGGTCTTCCAGATCCTTTTGCGGTTTCGAGAAAACGGGAATCCACTTCCCGCCGGAAAAATATTCGGCTCGGAAACCCTGTCAAGATGGTAGTGGTGCAGTGCGAAGTCTTGCCACGGCGCGTTAGTAACCGCCCTCGACCAGTCGCCGCTATAAAAAAACTTCAGCGAGCCTCTTGAATCGCCCTTCCGTTTTTCTAAGTGGTTTTTCGCCGCGAGAGCGGTGTGCCGGGCGCCTTCACGGGTCCGGCGCCGGCGCCGGCCGGGAGGTCCTCGGACCACCATCTCGCGCTCCTTCGTAACCATCTTGCTCTTTGGAGGACTTGGATATGAGGACCACCTTCGACTTCGCGCCCCTCTGGCGCTCCACCATTGGCTTCGATCATCTGGCCGGGCTCGTCGACAGCGCTTTGCACCAGGCGAGCGAGGACAATTACCCGCCCTACAACATCGAACGCTCTAGCGAAGACCACTACCGGATAACTCTGGCGGTCGCCGGCTTTGGAGCTGACGACATCACCGTAACGGCAGAGCAGAACGCGCTCACCGTCGAGGGCCGGAGGCCCGAGAAGGCGGCCGGCGAATACCTTTATCGGGGCATCGCCGCGCGTCCGTTCCGGCGCGTGTTCAACCTGGCCGACTACGTTCAGGTGAAGGAAGCCTCTTTCCGCGACGGGTTGTTGATCATCTACCTCCTCCGCGAGGTGCCGGAGGCGATGAAGCCGCGCCGAATCCAGATCGCAAGCGGCAACCCTGCCTCGGCGCAGATCGAGCAGAAGAAGGCCGCCTGATGCCGTTCGGAGGATCGACCGCGGAATGCGGTTCGCAAGCGCGAGCCGCTGTCGCAGCGAAGGAGAACATCATGGCAATTCGTGATCTTATTCCGCGGTCGCAGAGTCAGGAGCTTGCGCCCACCCGAGGCTACGACCCGATCATGACGCTTCATCGCGAGATGAACCGGCTGTTCGAGGATGTATCCCGGGGCTTCGGAGGTCCGGGTTCGGTCCCCTGATAGAAGGACACTTCGGCTGGCCCAAGATCGAGCTAAGCGAAACCGAAAAGGCGCTGACCGTCACAGCTGAGCTTCCCGGGATGACAGAGAAGGACGTCCAGATCGAAATCGCCGGCGGCGTTATGACGATCCGCGGGGAGAAGAAGGCGGAGCGCATCGAGGAAGGCAAATACTTCACCGAGCGGACCTACGGCGCTTTCGAACGCCGGATCCCGCTCGATAACGTTGAGGAGGACAAAGCCGAGGCGTCGTTCAAGAACGGCGTCCTCACCGTGTCGCTGCCGAAACCGGTAAACGCGCGGGCGGGCGTCAGACACATCGCGATCAACACCCAGTAGCAACGTTCGGATGGCGGCGATGCCGCCGTCCGACAGCTCGAACCCATCCCGAAGGAAGGAGCGTAAGGGAGGCTATCAATGACCAATGCCAAAACCAATGCCGGCAATCTCGATCTCCTATTCCATCCCGCCTCGCACTATGCGTGTCCGGACGACGTGCTGAACGACCAGACCCTTTCGGATCCCGAGAAGCGGGTCATCCTATCATCTTGGGCGTCCGACATGTTCGCGGTCGAATCCTGCCCCTCGCTCCGCGAAATCCCGGGCATGAGTCATACCATCCGGCTGGCCGACATCCTCGCGGCGTTGCGGCGCCTCGACGGCGAGGACGACGATCCGCCTCGTCCGGGCGGTGCGGCCATGCGACTGCGGCGGCCTTGGGCCGCCGCCTGGCGGAGGTCTCCATGATGCTTACTCAGTCCGTGCTCGGTATGGTGCTTTGGGGGCACGCCGCCACGGCCTGTGCTGTCCCCTACCTGGCGTTGATCGCCCCCTTTTGGCAAGCCAGGCGCCTGTCCCTCCGACATGATTGAAACTCCACTAGGCGAATTCGCGCGTCGACGTCGTTGGCCACGACCAAGAGCGACTCATCTTTGACTGATCGGAATAGATAGATCATGCCGCTACTTTTCAGTGGACAGTCCAAACACACCTAGTAACGGCGATAGGAGTGGCAGGGCTTATCACTGGCTTGACCCGAGCATCGCTGCGGCCGTCGCTCAGCCTGATCACCCGAGCATTGATGGCCGCTGCCGCCCCGCCCGTTTACTGCGCGCCAGTCTATGGCCCGTCGGCGCATGATTAAGGACCTCGGTATTAGTCGGACCACCAGCACACCGCCTTGGTATGCTCCTGCGCGCGATCTGAGCTTTGCGTCAGGCTCAGGCGTTCGACTACCGCAAGACGGGCTCTCCACGGCTCACTTCCCCTGCGCTCCGCTGGAAGTTTAATCATCTTTCGTTCGGCGAACTGTTCGACATCACCGGCAAAGGCGGCCCTTCGTTCCTGGGCACCTCCACTCCCAACCCCGGATCGGCGTGCCTTGCGTGCCACTCGATCCAAAGGTGACCGGCGACCAACATCACGCCGGCGCATAACAGCGCGAGAGCTGCGCTGACGAGATCACGATAATTATCCATCCCACGACCCAAGCATGCGTGCTCGCTGCCTCCTTTAGCTAAGCAGCCAATCGGCAATAGGGTTCCGCTGCGCACGAGTAACTGCCGACTGGAGATCACCGATCTGCACGGCCTCCGAAGAGTTCGAGTACCCTGCCCTCGTTCGGCGATCATCATCGATCCCAGGCACAACCTGGAGCTCAGGAACAGGCGGCCCTAGCACGGTACATTCGAGCCCCTGGCGATGCGCATAGGCGATGGCAGCTTCTGCGGATGGAAAGGACAATTCCACCTGCGCCAGGGGAGCGTTATCTTCTGCCCGACCCATCAGAGGTTCAATCCGCAGCGGCGAGGGGCGTTCGAACCTGAGCTTCCATAGCCTTCTCCGGCCCGATTCATGACTGACGCTGCCGCCTCGATGATGAGTGCGTGCTCGCCGGCAGGCACGGTTCAAGAGACTCTCTGCCGCAGAGAACGAGCAACGTATCTCGTTCGCCGAACGACGGGCGTTTCCTTATTATCGGGGATCATTCACGCCGGAACATTCCTTCCAATTTTCACATTCTTGCGGTTCACATGACCGCTGGCCATAATGCCCTCCACGGATCAGGTCCCGATCAAAAGCAAGCATTCGAAGATGCCATGGCCCATGTGGGTTGTCCTGATCGCCGGATCGACCGGCGCCCGCGTTAAGTGCTGCTCGCCCTTCCAACCGTTACGTCACACCGGATATGCGGCGCAATTCCTTTTATGCTGCCAGTGCGGCGGGCTCCCTGTAGTGTCACCCCTGGCCATCATGGCCCCTGCCATGCGGGCGATCTTGTTCGCGAGCGCGATCGCAGCGACCTTGGTGGCGACGCGGCAGCAGCTCCGTAAGCCAGGTCGATGCCCTGTGGCATGGACTTTGGCATAGCGGATCACTGCGAGCGCGCCAGCCGTGAACAAGCTGCGCAAATAGCGATCACCTTGTTTGCTGATACTGCCAAGCTTGTCCTTGCCCCGCTTGAGTTCTGCTTCGGCACGAGCCGAACCCAGGCGGAGAAGTCCCGACCCGAAGCCCTTGGCATCGGCAACGCTCGCAACCAGCGCTGTCGCGAACGCCGGCCCGACGCCAGGGATCGCGTCCAGCCGTTTGCTCGTCGCGCTTTATCGATCGATGCCAGACGATGATGCGTCGGTCGAACTCCAGGATTTGGGCCTTCAACGCTCGCAGTTGACTGCCGAGAGCCGCAAGACACGCGCGGGCCACCTCCGGGAGCCGGCGCTCGGCTGTATCGGCGACGGCTTCCAGCAGTTGCTCGATACCCCTGCGCCCGGCGGGGGCGACAATCCCGAACTCGGCAAGATAGGCGCGATTGAATTGATGACCGCAGTCTGCTGGCGAATGAACAGATGGCGGGCTCGATGAAGCAGGAGGCATGCAGCTCAGCATCCCCCGCGCAAACGGCCGCCCTGCGCGCATAGCCGGCCGGCGGCATTGTCGGTGATTGCCGTGCTCTCCCATCGGATGCTTCGGAATGGAAATGGTTCCCGAAAAATTTGGAGACGCAAACCATGCGCCGGCGGGCGACTCCGAAATGTCCGCTGAGTAAAAAGCTGAAGTCCTGACCGTTCCCTTTCCGTGTCCGGCCCTACCGCCGCAAGCGGACGTCGATGAAGCCGGCTGCCATGACTGCCAAGGGCCCACAAGCTGCCCTTCCTCCAACTCGTGACGTTTCACCGCCCGGCGCACGCCATCTTGAGATAGACTGGAGCATCTTAGCGCTCAAGCGAGAGCCGGGAGGTGCCCATGGACATAGGGACCTGGCTGTGTGGTCTGGGGCTGGGACAGTACGAACAGGCGTTTCGGGAGAACGACATCGATGCGGAGGTCCTCATGGACCTCACGGCCGAGGATCTGATCGGGCTCGGGGTCGCCTCGATCGGCCATCGCCGCAAGCTGCTCGCGGCCATTGCTGCACTGCGCGCCAGCTCAATGTCGGAGTTCACCCCTGTTATGGCCGCCCCCACCTCCGGGAACGCTTCGCTTGCATCGGAGGCCGAGCGTCGCCAGCTCACCGTGATGTTTGTCGACCTGGTCGGCTCGACAGCGCTCGCGGCGCGGCTCGATCCGGAGGAAATGGCCGAAGTCCTGCGGAGCTATCAGAACGTAGTGGCGGGCGCGATCGCGCGGTTCGAAGGGCACGTGGCGAAGTACATGGGCGATGGCGTGCTGGCCTATTTCGGCTATCCGCGCGCCCATGAGGATGAGGCCGAACGCGCGGTGCGCGCCGGCCTCGCAGCTATCACGGCGGTACACAGCCTGGCATCGGCGCATGGTGAGACGCTCGCGGCCCGTGTCGGCATCGCGACCGGTCCGGTGGTTGTCGGCGAGTTGATCGGCGAAGGCGCGGCGCGCGAGGAGACCGTGGTCGGCGACACGCCGAACCTCGCGGCGCGGTTGCAGGCCCTGGCCGAGCCCGACACTGTGGTGATTTCCGCCCGCACCCGGGAGCTCATTGGCGGACTGTTCGAGCTCACCGAGCTCGGTATGCAGATCTTGAAAGGCTTTCCCGTTCTGGTGCGGCCGTGGCGCGTGGTCGGGGAAGGCGCCGCCGAGAGCCGGTTCGAGGCGTTGCATGGCACAGGCCTGACCCCGCTTGTCGGTCGCGAGAATGAGATCGGCCTGCTGCTCGAGCACTGGGAGCGAGCCAAGGACGGTGAGGGTCAGGTGGTGCTGCTGACGGGAGAACCTGGCATAGGCAAGTCGCGCCTCGTGCGGGCGCTGCGCGGGCGACTTGACGATGAGCCGCACATGCCCCTGAGTCACTACTGCTCACCGCATCATCAGACTAGCCCGCTTTATCCGGTGATCGGCCTGCTTAAGCGGGCGGCGGGCTTCGCCGCAGACGATCCCTCCGCAACTCGGCTCGATAAGCTCGAGGCACTGCTTGCTCTATCGACAGAACATGTCATCGCGGTGGCCCCACTGCTCGCGGCATTGCTGTCGCTCGAGACGGATGCGCGCTACCCGCCGCTCGACATGAGCCCGCGTCGGCAAAAGGAGCGGACACTTGACGCGCTGGTCGATCAGGTCCTTGGCCTCGCGACGCGCCAGCCCGTCCTCGCCCTGTATGAGGACGTGCACTGGGCAGATCCGACCTCGCTCGAGCTGCTCGATCTCCTGGTTGACCGGGTGCAAGGCGCCCCCGTGCTCATCCTCATCACCTTCCGGCCCGAATTCGTGCCGCCCTGGATGCACTATGCCCATGTATCGGCGCTGACCCTCAGCCGATTGAGCCGCCGCCAGGGCGCGGCCATGGTCGGGCGCGTGAGCGGCAAGGCGCTACCCCAAGCGGTGCTCGATCAGATCGTTGCTAAGACCGATGGCGTGCCGCTGTTCGTCGAAGAGCTGACGCGGACGGTGCTGGAGACCAATCTGCTCCGCGATGAGGGCGACCATTACGTGCTGACCGGGCCGCTGCCACCCATGGCAATCCCGACCACGCTCCAGGAGTCGCTGCTGGCGCGGCTCGACCGGCTGGCTCCGGCCCGTGAGGTGGCCCAGGTCGCGGCGGCTATTGGCAGGGAATTTTCTCACGAACTGCTCGCGATGACGGCGGCTTTGCCGGAGAACAAATTGCAGACGGCATTGGAGGACCTCGTCGGCTCGGGCCTGGTGTTCCGGCGCGGGACGCCACCTCAAGCGACCTACAGTTTCAAGCATGCGCTCGTGCTGGACGCCGCCTATGCGACCCTGGTGCGTCCTAAGCGGCAGCGCTTGCACGCCCTGATCGCCGCCACCATCGAGCAACATCTTCCGGAGACGGTGCAGACGCAGCCGGAGCTTTTGGCCCATCATTTCGCAAAGGCGGGGCGGGCCCAGGCGGCGATCGATTACTGGCTGAGGGCGGGGCAGCGAGCCATCGCCCGCTCGTCGATGGTCGAAGCGCTGGCGCAGTTGCGGAATGGTTTGAACCTACTCGAGGGTGTGCCCGAGCCGGATCGGAGGCGGCTCGAACTTGACGTACAGGTGGCGTTGGGCGTGGCGCTGATGGCCACGCAAGGCTGGGCAGCGCCCGAAGCTGGACGGGCCAATGCCCGTGCCCGCGAACTCTGCGAGCAGATTGGGGCCACCTCCCAACTCTGGCCCGTGCTTTACGGTCAATGGGTTTTTCACGGCGTGCGCGCCGAGCACAACGCCGCGCGAGACGTCGCAGACGAATTTCTGCGCCGAGCGCAGGACCATCAGGAAACGTCCGCAACCCTGGTAGCTCACCGCGTCAGCGGGACCGGTTCCCTTTGGCGCGGCGAGATCACCGCTGCCCGCCCCCATCTGGAAAGGACGCTCGCGCTCTATGACCCAGAGCGGCATCGCTCGCTCGCCTTTCTCTACGTGCAAGATCCGCGGGTGGCGGCGCTGTCCTCGCTATCATGGACGCTGTTTGCGCTTGGCTACCCGGAGCAAGCCCGGGCGCGGAGCCGCGAAGCGCTCGATGCCGCCCGCGAGCTCGCTCACCTCAACACGATGGCGTATGCCCTTTTGTTCGCGTGTTTCTTTGAGCAGTATCGTCTAGCGTGGCGCGAGGCGAAGGACCGAGCCGAAGCTCTGATTGCGCTCTCGAACGAGCAGGGATTTCCGCATTTCCTCGCGCCGGCCACGGTAATCAGAGGTTGGGTTCTGACTCAGTCTGGGGAGGCGGAGATGGGACTCACGCAGCTTCGGGAGGGCCTTCCGGCATGGCGTGCCACCGGGGCTGGCCTCTATGAGCCGTATTTCCTTGGCCTGCAAGCCGAGGCGCTCGGATGTTTGGGCGCAATAGAGGAAGGCTTGGATCTAGTCGCAAAGGCGCTCGATCGCGTGGAAGAAACCCGCGAGCGATGGTTCGAGGCCGAGCTCCATCGGATGATGGGCGAGCTGATGCTCCGGCTGCCGAGACCCGACCCGATTGCCGTGGAAACCCGGTTTGAGCATGCGGCTGCAACCGCGCGTAGGCAAGGCGCCAAGCTCTGGGAGTTGCGCGCGGCCACACGCCTGGCACAATTTTGGAGAGAACAGGGTCGGCGCGGCGAAGCTCACGACCTGCTCAGTCCTCTCTACCGCCAATTCACCGAGGGCTTTGGGACACCGGATCTCCAGGCTGCCAGAGCACTACTTCAAGAGCCCGTCAGCTCCGAGAAGGACCCGATCCCAGGTCGTAGCAGTTGATTCTGCATACGAGCATCGCAGCTCCCTGGCCAAGTAGGCTGGAGTGTTTCTCTCAGTAGTGGCATGAAGTGGTCCGTCTCGGAACAGCGGCTCCGGGACAAAAGCAGCGGTCAGACTATCGGTCGGGCGTCGTCCGGCTCCCCTCGGATGGCAGACGCGGCAACGGCTCTTGTGGTGTTCAGCTTGGGGCCAACGCCAGAAGTGGCTGGATGCTATGCACGCTTCGTCTAACAACGGTCAGCCCTACCGGACGGGGTAGGATGCTTTGTGCCGCGCTTGGTCAATCATCGCCTCCACTTGCGGCAATAGGCGCGTAACAACGGCTCCGAGCCCCGCCGCCGACGGATGAAACCCGTCTGCCATCTTTAGCTGTGCATCGTCAACAAACGCATCGTCGAATGCTGGGTAGAAGAGCACCTTCTACTCGCTGGCCAGACCCGAGAAAATGCTGCATGCTTCAGGCGCTGGTCGGGCAAATAGAGGACCTGTCTCGGCGCAATCCCATGCTGATGGTCTTCGAAGACGCGCACTGGATCGACCCGACCTCGCTCGAGCTGCTGCAGCTGAGGGTCGATCGCGTGCAGAAGCTGCCGGTGCTGCTGCTTCTCACCTTCCGACCAGAGTTCCCGCCGCCGTGGATCGGTGAGCCGCACGTCACGATGCTGGCGCTGGGTCGCTTGAACTGGCGCGACACCTCAGCCCTCGTGCAGCGGGTGGTCGGTGACAGGATGCTGCCCAGCGCGATCGTCCACGAGATCGTCGACCGCACGGACGGCGTGCCGCTGTTTGTGGAGGAACTGACCAAGGCGGTGCTCGAAGCGGGAGCCGGTGCAGGGGATGCCAAGGCTGTGCTTTCGCGAACCTTGCCGGGTCCGCTCGCCGTCCCGGCTACCCTGCACGCCTCGCTCCTCGCCCGTCTCGACCGTCTCGGTCCGGAAGCCAAGGAAATCGCCCAGACCGGCGCCGCCATTGGCCGGGAGTTCACCGACGATCTGATACGGACCGTGTCGCCGCTGCCCGAAGCGCCCTTGCAATCTCCCCTCCAACAGCTCGCCGCGTCACAGCTGATTTTCCGTCGTGGTACATCGGCTTACAGCTTCAAGCACGCCCTCGTTCAGGACACCGCCTACGGCACGCTGCTACGCAGCAAGCGGCAAACACTGCACGCGCGGGTCGCCCGGGCACTCGAGGAGCAGTTTCCGGACATCGTGGCCACCCAGCCGGAGGTGCTCGCGCACCACTTCACGGAGGCTGACCTTACGGAAAGCGCTGTCGCCTACTGGCGCAAGGCTGGCCAGCGCGCGGCCGAGCGCTCGGCACACGCGGAGGCGATCGCCCATCTCCGCAAGGGACTGATGCTCGTGGAGCGGATCACCGATCCGGCGGAACGCGCCTGCCGCGAACTGGACCTGCAGCTCGTGCTTGCGCCGGTGCTGATTGCCACCAAAAGCTGGTCGGCACCGGAGGTAGAGCAAGCGTACCTGCGCGCTCGCGACCTGTGCCTGCAAGCCGGCGATGTGGCACAGCTCTTTACCGTGAGTTGGAGGTTGTGGCTCGTTTATCAGCAGCGCTGCGAGTTCAAGACGGCGCGCAATCTATTAGACGAGCTGTTCTCAATCGCTCGGCGGAGCGCCGATCCGGGACTTCTCCTGCAGGCGCATCATGCCGCATGGACAACCCTTCTCAGTTTACCGGAGCTGACCGCGTGCCGTGCGCATCCGTTGGCCCTTTTATCTCGCGCTGCTCGCTGAAGCTTTGGCGTGGGCCGGAGAAACCGAGCAAGGATTGACTGCGCTGGCTGAGGCTGCGGCCGCTGTCGAGGAGACCGGCGAGCGGCGATGGGAGGCGGAAATCTGTCGCTTGACTGGGGAGCTGACGGTGGCGAGGCACGGCGGCAACAGGGCCGAAGCGGCAGCGTGCTTTCGGAGTGCGATTGAGGTGGCCGGTCGCCAGGGCGCCAAGGCCCTGGAGCTGCGCGCCGCCACCAGCTTGGCCCGGCTCTGGCGTAATCAGGGGAAGCAGCAGCAGGCTTATGATCTCCTCGCGCCGCTCTACGGCTGGTTCACGGAAGGTTTCGACACGCCTGATCTGCGCGCGGCCAAAGCGTTGCTTGATGCGCTCCGGTGACGTTCCTGTGATGTCAATCGGCGCCAAGGATTAAGCCTTGATCGGCTCGCTCCGGCATGTCGGGTTGGGGTCAAAAGCGTCGGTAGAGCGTCCGGCTGCAAAGGTCCCTGCAAGCCGACGTGTGGTGGTACTGCGTCAACTGCAGCGATGGGAGGCGACATCGGCCGAGCCCCGCACCTGCGCTAAGGTCAGAACAGAACTCCTGCGTACGACAACAATCCATCATGCCAGCCCATTCCGCGCGACCGTGGATGCAGCTCGGTCGGAGACCGAAACGGGCCACGTCAGCGGTTGGACCGTCACGCAGTGAGGAAGGTTGCCAGATACAACATGGCCGCCAAGACAACGGTGACTCCGATGACTGTTAATACGGCCTCTCTGCTTGAAACATCCCGCATCTCAGGTTTCCTTCAGTCGGATACATCCAGCACTGTCAAGGACCGTTTGTTGGCGCCCGGCGTTTGAAACTCGATGGCCTGTCCAATCGATAGGCCGATCAACGCAGCGCCGACCGGCGTAAGAACCGAAACCCGTTTCAGGGTTATGTCGGCTTCGTGCGGATACACCAACACCACGTCCCGGACCTCCCCGGTCCTGTCATCGCAGAACCGGACCTGCGAGCCCATGCGGACCACCCCCCGCAGCTCGGAATTGTCCGTCACCACGGTCGCACGGTCCATCTCCTGTGCAAGGAAATGGGCCGCACGCGGGAAGAGTGTCGCGCTCGAACTTGCCAGCGCATTCAGCCGCTTGGCCTCATCCTCGATCACCGTAATGGGCGGCAATACGACTTCGGACTTGCTCTTGCGGTTTTTCTTGCTCATCTTCTTGTCTCTCCTTTCCTAAGCGGCCGACGGTCCCGGGTCATCGTCATCAAAAAGCTTTTTGCCCTGCATCGGATTGCTAAACAGACCCCTGACAACATCATTCGCATGAGTTCGACTAACGCCTTCGATCCTGACGAGGTTGGTGCGCCCGCCAGTGAAGAAAGGGATTTCACTTCCGACCTTCAGTCCCACCAACGCTGCACCCAACGGCGACATCACGGGGATTTGGGTGCGCTCGGACGCGTAGTCTTCCGGGTACACCAGCTGCCTCGTCTCACGAGCGAAGCCCCAGTTGATCCAGAACGTCACCCAGGATCCCATGGTGACAATGCTGTCCAATCGGGCCGCGGGATCTGGGACGATTTCCGCACGCCGTATCTCACTCAGCAGAAACCGTGCATCCACGTCGCCTTGAGCTGCGCCCACGCGCGCGAGCCGTTCCAAGCGGCGATGCTCAGAGACTGAAAGAGTGACCTCGGGGATGGAGGGAATGCTCATGACATGCTTCCTTGCTTGGCTTCCCACGGGAAAGCCGCACTCCAAATCTGGTTGATGAAGGAAGGGGTAGCCGGACGACACCAATGCCGTCCGGCTAAGCTCCTGCTTGGAGCCGCCCTGCGCGCAAGCAACGCCGCGCAATGCGCGGATCGATTTCGAGGACGTGGATCATGTCATCGCCAACATAGGACCTTCCGCCCGAGCCTGCATCGCGACCAAAGCGCGCACGTCTGTTCCGCGCAGGGAGAGCGTCAGCGCCAAGCATCCAGCGCTTTTTGAAACGCGCCTGGTGAAGATCTGATCAACCTCTGCTTCGGATCAAATTGCGAAAGCTCAGGGGACCACGCCGGTCCGATCCGGACCATTGAGCTGACTTCAAATAGAAGCCTTGGCATCTCAGCTTTAGGGCCGGAAACGGACTCATGCACCGCGCGCGGGCGAGCAACGAAATTGGAATGTCGAGACCAAGCGCCTTAGCGGTCTTGAGGTTGATATTCAGGGTCACATCCCTCGTTCTGCTGGATCGGAAGCTCCGCTGGACGCGCCCCTTCCAGAATGCGATCAATGCCACAGCACTATTTAGGCACCACGAAATTCAACTTAGGACGTCGGGTTAAATACGGACAGCACAGTCCCCCGCACGAGAAAAATCCGCGTCACCTTCTGGAGCAGACCTCGCGGCGCTTTGAGCTAAGGTCAGGCACCGGCCAACAGCGAACCTTGGAGGTTGCCGACTGGTGTCTGCTTCTAACCGTAGGGCCAGCTTCACTTCTGAAGCGCCAGACTGAGCCATAAGCTCGCACGCTACTCGGGCGCTCCACCAGCGTTGGAGAACAGCTGTGAACAACCCTAAAGCAATTAGGAGCACAGCCGTGACGAGAGCCGATACAAAAGGAGATTGGGTCGCTCTCAAAGCTAACGAGTCTTGACCAGCCGACGCGACTAGGACCGTATCCGCGCGAGTACAATTCTCCTGTCGTGAACACACGACATAGTTGGGGGAGCCCCAGCCACGCCATGAACGCAATCAAAGGCAGAACAACGACGAATGTGGCTTCGTCTTCACAACCGGCAGCACTTTCCGTATATCTAACTCATCGGTCCCCAAAATTGCCGCCTGGTCATTAGCGGAGGCTTTAGCCACACGCTGAAGAGGATGATCGTAGTCCCAAGTGTATCAGAATTAGACCGATGACAGCGGCGCCCTTGCCTAACATGCTTCATAGCTTCAATTAATGCTTCCAACTTTACGGCCGAAGTTAGCAAGTTATAGCCTCGTCATTCCGAAAGTTGAGATGAAGATCGCATCAACCGGTCGGCATCGTGATTGCCACTGAGCTGCAACACAGTCCGCGGTTAGTACTTGACCATACAGCGTATCATCAAAAGCAGAGGAAGCTGAGCGACCGCAGCGTTGAGGATGCACACACGGATCATTCCGTTACTCAGCCGGCACCGGGATTGCATTTATGAAGAACTCCGTTGCGTTCCGAACACACCAGTCCGATCGAGCCACGATGAAGCAATTGACTCCCAAACATGGAGCCACCCAGGGAGCAGGCGCTTGACTGGTGCAAGCGCCACGTCGCCGATGTGTTGGTCACCGACGTCAGGCTGCCCGGAAATGTCGACGGCTGGCAGATCGCGGAGCGTTGCCGCGAAAGCGATCCGGCACTGCCGGTTATCTACGCCACGGGCTACTCGCCCGTTGCACCTCCGCCAGGGCCGGGCAACCGCATCCTGAACAAGCCCTACCATCCGGACGAGGTCATCCGGATGGTGAGAGAGCTCGGTGAGCAAAGAGGAATGCCACCGAACTAGGAAGAGCCGCATCAACGGGCCTCCGCATCACTTCCGATCGCGCTCCTTGGCCGGCGGACCGCTCTTGTTTCCCGGCAGACCCTTGATGTTGGAGGTGTTTTGCTGCTGGACGGTCGGATTCTGCTGGCTTGAGCTGACGCCGACGGTCTCTCCCGGCTTGGCGGCTGGAGCATTCTTGTTACCCGGCTAGCCGGCGATTCCGGCACCCGAGTTCTGCGCGCTCGGCGCGTTGGAGACGTCCGGCTTCGTTGTCTGTGCAAGTGCGAGCGGGGCGGAAAGCATCGCGGGTTGCGCCCACCTTCAAGTCGAACGTCGCATCGGCTCGTGCGTTCCTGCCAGGGCCGCGAGGCCGTTCTTCTTTGCGCTGGACCGTTAGGCACCTGCATCCTACCGGGATCTGGGTGGACGGCGCCTGCCCGAGCCTCTTCTCTCCGCCGCGACCGCCTTGGCCCGCTCCTCGCAGCGGGGGCGCAGCTCCTCCAATTCATCGGCGGAGAGATGTTCGATGCCGACAAACGAATTCTGGACGCTCCCGGTTCGGATCAGCTCATCCAGCTTGACTTGGATCGCAACACTGTCCCGGTTCTGTAAGTTCTGGATCAGGAAGACCATCAGAAAGGTCACGATCGTCGTGCCCGTGTTGATGACGAGCTGCTACGTATCGGAGAATCGGAAGAGAGGCCCGTGACGGCCCAAATGACAACTACAGAGCAGGCCAGGACAAGGGCCGATGCACGGCCGGCCGCCTGCGAGGGCTTGTTTGCGATGGACGCGAACCACCTCCGCGGCTGCCAGCGTTTTCCTGGTAGCGCATTCAATCCTCCATCCTAATGCACCCATAGCCAAACGCCCTGAACAGCGCCGCTCACGGGACGAGCGGAGACGCGGGCGTGCCGAGGTGTTCGGCGGCGATTGAGAGATGGTCGGGCCTGACGGCGAGAAGCCGCCGATAGTGGGTCTCGTAGATCCGTGCCATTCGGTCCGAGGTGAAGCGCTCTTCGAAGCGCGCCCGGACGTTGCGGCGGTCGATCCGGGCCAGCTCCTTCACCGCCCGGACCGCCTCCTCTTCGTTTTCGACAATGAACCCGGTCACTCCCTCCTCGACGACCTCCGGCACCGATCCGGCACGATAGGCGATCACTGGCGTCCCGCATGCCATCGCCTCGATCATCACCAGGCCGAACGGCTCCGGCCACTTGATCGGAAACAACTGGGCCGCAGCGTCCGAGAGAAACGGCTGCTTGCCGCGTTCGTCGACCTCGCCGACGAGCTCGACCCGAGCCCCGTCGATCTCTGGCCGGATATGGCTCTTGAAGTAGCCGGTTTCGCCGCGAGGCACCTTCGCGGCGATCCGCAACGGCATGCCGGCCGCCCGCGCGATCCGGATGGCATCCTCCGGCCCCTTGTCCGGCGTGAGCCGTCCGAGGAAGGCGAGGTACGAACCAGGGGCGTAGGATGGCCGAAACAGGCCGGCTGGCAAGCCGTGGTGCACCGTCCCGCACCAGTTGGCGTCCTTGAGCGGAGCGCGCTGGTTGTCGGAAATCGAGACGAAGCACGCCTCTCGAAATTGCCGGACAACTTCACCGACGCCAGGCAGGTCGAGGCGCCCATGCAGGGTGGTGAGGAATGGAACCCCGCACCGGCTGAGCGCCGGCAGGTGCAGCCAGTCGATATGCGCATGGATAATTTCGAACTCGCAGGCACGACGCGAGACCGCTTCGATCAAGAGCGTCCAGGCCGTGTTCGGGTCGACGCGCGGGCGCCCGAGACGCAAGGCCCGCGGCCACACCGCATGCAGCTCTGCGCGCGTCCTGGAATCGCCGCTCGCGAACAAGGTCACCTCGTGGCCGAGATCGACCAACTCGTCGACAAGCCAGGCCACGACCCTTTCCGTGCCGCCGTAAAGTTTCGGGGGAACGCTTTCGGCCAATGGAGCGATCTGGGCGATCCGCATCGGCCTCCGCCCTCAGCTCTCCGCGGCGCTACGCGAGCTTGCGCATACCAGCAGAACACCGACGGCAAGCGCGATGAGGACCGTTCCCGCCGATGTTACGGCACGTCCGTCGGCGCGCCCGCGGCGCGCAAAAACCGTTTTCATAGTGCCTCGCAAACCGACCGCGACGGCTTCGTTCCTGTACGTAACGCGCTGTGTCCGACCGCCTGGCTAGGCAACCGGCACCCCATAGTAGTCGTCGACCGAGCGCCTCGTTTGCGCGTCCCAACTCCAACTGCTCTC
Source organism: Bradyrhizobium sp. CCGB12 (assembly GCF_024199845.1). Lineage (NCBI taxonomy): Bacteria > Pseudomonadati > Pseudomonadota > Alphaproteobacteria > Hyphomicrobiales > Nitrobacteraceae > Bradyrhizobium > Bradyrhizobium sp. CCGB12. The sequence continues at coordinate 425,484 of NZ_JANADO010000002.1, forward strand.
GTCGGCGTATTTCGGGGCGCCGCGGAGCTGATCCTGGGTGAGGCCGGTGACGTATCCGCCGAGGTTCGTGTCGTACTTCAGCGTTTGCCACGGCAGCGGGTAATGATCGTCCCCGATGCCGAACAAGCCGCCGAAGCTGAGCACCGCGTAGGACACCTTGCCGCTGATCTTATCAATCATGACGCGCTCGATGTAACCGACTTTCTGCCCGTCCGGCCCGTACACGTCCGTGCCTTCGACCTTATCGCTTCCAATGAGACTGGCGGTCTCCCGATCTTCCATGGCCATGTCGACCTCCTGGAGTTTGCGGTTTAGCGGTCAACGGAAGCGACCACCCATCCGTTCCTAAAGCAGCGACCGAGTGCGGCAAGGGGGGCCAGCCCTTCGAGGATCTGTCTGTCGGAATCGGCGCGAATGTTTATCGGCTACACGTCTTGGTGCCGGCGCTATTTCTGACCCTAAGGTACCTGGGCATTCGAGTTGTTCGGTTTTTTCTTGTTGGCCTCGTGGTGCCCTATCACGCATCGGCCGCAGCACCAAGTTTGCCATGCCCGGCCATGTGGCCAGCGACTCCGCCAACGATTGCACCCTTGATGCAACCCTCCGCTTCCCCGGCGAAATCGACGCAAGCGCCAACAGGCATACGGCGGCCAGGATCGGTTTCGTGGCCGTCCTCCACTCTCCAGTTGTCGCTGATCAAGTCCCGGCAAGAAGACACGTTCCGAAGGATCGACCCGGGAGCTGGTGATCCTCAGGCCGCGTCCAGATTGCCCTGCGCGGAGACCCGCGACGCGGTGCGGCGGAGCCGCCCGGTCTCCTCACTGCCGCACCTGGGACATCTGAAGGTGATCTCGGGCCGCGTAAGCACCTTCTGAGCGCCGACGGCCATCGGCCAGGCACCGCACTTCGGACAGTTCACCAGCAGATCATTGGTTTCGAGCATGGCGACGGCTCCTCAACCTACGCCCCACAGCTGCCAACCACGCGACGAAACAGCCGTTCCCCGCATTCACGCAGCATCTCAATGGTCGAGGTGAGCGAGCCGGAACCGCGCCTCCCAGCGAGCCGTTGACATCGCGCTACATTCCTCGGAGGCACGATGCCTAAGGCTGGCACGCAAGAGATCGCGAGACTACTGCGCGAGTACGCGCAGCGGAGTGCGTTGCGCGGCGGCAACCCATATCGCGCGAAGGCCTATTCGCGGGCAGCGGACAGCCTGGCTGCGCTCGGCGTCCCCATCGAGCGTCTCATCGACGAGGGCAGGCTGACCGAGATACCTGGCGTCGGCGAAGCCATTGCCGACATCATTACCAAGCTACACCGCGCCGGCACGCACCCCAGCCTGGTGAAGCTCCGGCAGGACATTCCCGCCGGTGTCCTGGAGCTGTTGAGCGTGCCCGGTCTGCGGCCCGAAAAGGTGCTGCGGCTCTACAAGGACCTCGGCATCATCTCGCTTGCCGAGCTGGAGCGGGCGGCGAAGGACGACCGGATCAAGAAGGCTAAGGGGCTCGGCGCGGCATTGCAGACCAAGGTCCTGCAGAACCTGGCGATCGCGAAAGGCGGCCAAGGTCGGTTGCACCTGCATCGCGCCGCCGCACTGCTCGAACATGCGAAGGAGTCCCTCCAAAAATCCCGACCCGAGCTCAAGAGACTGACCATCGCCGGCGACTTCAGACGCGGCTGCGAGCTGGTCGGAGATCTGGCGATCGTCGCCGAGACACCCGGCAGCGGCGGAGAGGCGGACGTCATCGACACGGCGGGGCTGCAGGTCCACCTCGCCGATCGCGAGCACTTCGGGGCGGTCCTGCTGCACGCCACAGGCTCGCCGGTCCATCTGGAGCAGCTTCGCCTCCTCGCGGAAAAGAAGGGAATGCGCCTCGAACAGGACGGGCTGCACAAGGGACGCAGCGTGGTCGCGGGCACCGAAGAGGACATTTACCGGGCGCTCGGGCTTTCCTTCGTCGAGCCCGAATTGCGGGAGGGACGCGGCGAGATTGATCGCGCCCTGAAAGGAGAGCTGTCGAAGCTCGTAGCCGATCAGGACCTGCGCGGCATCCTGCATTGCCATACGGATGCCTCCGACGGGACCGAGACGCTCGAGACGATGGCGAAGGCCACGCTGAAGCGAGGCTTCGAATACTTTGGCGTCGCCGATCACTCGAAATCGGCGCACTATGCCGGAGGCCTGTCGCTCGAGCAGATCAAGGAACAGCATCGGGAGGCCGACCGGCTCAACAAGAAGTTCGGTAAGGACTTCCGGATCCTGAAGGGAATCGAATCCGACATCTTGGCAGATGGATCGCTCGACTATCCGGACGACGTGCTGGAAGGCTTCGATTTCGTGGTCGCCAGCATTCACGGACGTTTCAAGCTGGACCGGAAAGCCCAGACCCAGCGCTTGCTGCGCGCAATCGCCAATCCCTACACTACTATCATCGGTCACATGACTGGACGCCAGCTCCAGCGTCGGCCGGGGTATGAGATCGACGTCGAAAAAGTGTTGCGCGCCTGCGCCAAGCACGATGTCGCGGTCGAGATCAACGCGCATCCATGGCGGCTCGATCTCGATTGGCGCTGGCATCAGGCAGCACTCGAACTCGGCTGCATGATGAGCATCAATCCCGACGCCCATTCGATCCGCGAGCTCGACCACATGCACTGGGGCGTCGAGATGGCACGCAAAGGCGGCATCCCCGCGGACCGGGTCCTGAACGCGATGACCCTTGCCGAAATAATCCGCCATTTGAAACGGAAACGGCGAGCTCTGTCCCGAGTGGCTTAGTTGAAGGGACCTGCTCACCCACCCCTCCCCGAGTTTGACGGAGCGGTAGCGCTCGCGATGGCACAGGGGCGTCCTAAGCAAAACGGCCATGAAGCCGGATTGATCTTCCGACGCGGCGGATCGCCTGGCCCGAAGCTGGCATCGCACCCGGACTGCCGCCGGGTGGCAAGAAGTGGTTCGAAAAGACGGGTGTAACCGACCTGGACGCCGGAGTTACCTTCAGTGCTCCGCACCCACTTCGTTCATTCCCGTCGAGGCCCCTCGAATCGGTCGGGACAAGGCATGAACCTGAACGACGATGTCATTTATCGCGGCTTTCGGTTCGGGCCGTCCAAACTCATCCCGGACTTTCCCGCGGCTTGGTTCGTTGCAATGATCGCCTCCGTCGGAATTTCTCCTCGGTCACTTGGCTCTGTCAGAGATGTTGCAAGAGGCGCAAATGCGCCGGCTATTCGGTATGGAACTCCCGTCTCCGTGCTCGCGATCGGCGGTCGCTGGCTAACGGAAACACGAATTTTGACTGGTAAAGCCACTCGGCGTCGTGTCCGCTGGGGAAGTCCTGGAGAGCTAGACCGGAAGCGACCGGCTGACCTTTTCGAAATAGCAGCATGCGCTTCGGCACGTGCTGGATATCCGAATGGGACATAAGCCTTCTAGGCGCGAAGCCGTGTGATGGTCTGAGGCAAGGATGCAAAAAGAAGCACTACGCAAACGCAAAGCAGCACAATGTCCTTGAATAAGAACTCGCCGGCCAAGTTCCACGCCATCGGGTCGGTCGAAATGCTCCACTTGACCACTCCGGGAGTGGTGAAGAAGAACGACCAGGTCACCATGAAAGTAACGACCCCCATGAACGAACCCAATGCCGAAAGTACCGGACTGAATGCGCCAGCAATCAGCAAGATCGCAATGACGAATTCGGTTACACCAAGGACGTAAGCTTCCCCCCTGAAACCGAAGAGCGACAACCAGGAAACCAGGGACCACCTCGGCCTCGCATTCGCGATCCTTCCGTCAGAACGGCGCGTCCCAAGGTCGATGGCTCGCGCTGCCATGGTGTCAAGCATCCGTAGCGCTCGCGGGGCACCCGCTGCTGCTTCCGGATCGACGCTGTCGAGATAGACAAGAACCGCCGCGATCGACCCGCGCATGTTGTAGATGTCGAGGCCGTAGAATCCCGCACGTTCGCCCGGCGGCTGCCGTTCGTTGTGACCGCGCATCTAGTCCACGAACGAGCTGACATCCGTATTCCGCCACATCCAGTTCGGAAATCGCTCGAACGGCGCCTCCTGTGCGCGCATTCGGGCTCTATGGCGAACGTGGCGGTCGACTGCGTCAGGCCAGTCCGCCTGAACCGCGACCACGGTCAAACGGTGCTCTCGATTAGCCGGCGCGTGATTGCGGCGCGCGCCTGGTAGAACTCCGGGGTGCCGTGGCTGGCTTCGCCCAACAACACGACGCGTGCACGGCCGAGCCGGTCGAACAGAATCCCGAACGCAGGATCGTCGAAAGGTGGCGACGGCTCGGCGCCAACGCGGATCATGTCCGTGACGGATTGCGCCCGCCCCCCGGCCGGAGCATGGTTGCGGGCCGACCGCCTGCCATTCTCGGCCCATCCCTGCTCCCCGATCAGCGGCACGAAGCGGACGGCGCCGAAAGTTTCTTCGTCGTAGTCCGTCCCGGTTCGGCGGGTGATTCGAAGCAGCTATTGTTCGCCCTTGAAATTGCCGACGGGGATGACGAGGCGGCCGTCGATCGCCAACTGCAGCCTGAGCGCGTCCGGCACCGAGGGACCGCTGGCGGCGACCAGAAACGCGTCGAATGGCGCTTCATCGGGCAATCCGCGCGTGCCATCGCCGGTATGAACGATGCAGTTCGTGTATCTGAGCTTGGCCAGCCGATCCGTGGCCGTCCGCGCTAGCGCGTCATCGCGCTCAATCGTATGGACGATTTCGGCGAGTTGAGAAGCGACTGCCGCGGCATAGCCCGAGCCCGTGCCGACTTCGAGAACCTTGTCGGCCGGCTTCAGCTCGGCCGCTTCGATCATGGCCGCGACGATGTAAGGCTGCGAGATAGTCTGGCCGTTCGCGATCGGCAGCGCGCCATCGTCGTAGGCGAATTCCTCGAATCCTGGCTGCAGGGAGCGTTCCCGCGGGACCCAGCGCATGGTGTCCAATATCCGGATGTCGCGAATGCCGCGGCGAGCGAGCTGAACATCGACCATCCGGTTGCGAAGTTCTGTAAATTCACTCATGCGCCTCGCCCGTCGAACATGCGGCTGCGTAAGCCAAGTGGGAAGGAGGCGACCGGTTCCTTTCCGCTAGCAAGACGGAACGATATTATACGAATGGGTTGTACAGTATGGTTCGTGGAGGCCGGCAGAGAGGTCTCCTCCTCCAGGCGTGTAGGCATATGGTAATCGATACAGGGCCCAGTGCGCATTCCTGCACCAATCGCTTACATAGTCCTCTACGTCGCCCTCTATGCGGCGTTCGGCGCCGCATCTCCATTCTGGCCAAAATTTTTCGAAACGAGAGATCTAGCGTCACCGCAGATCGGTCTGATTCTTGCTGCCGCAATGCTGACGCGGCTCGTTTCCGGACCGTTATTTGCTGTGCTGGCGGATCGCCTCGGGTCATTGCGTCTCATGCTAGCAGGCTGCGCTGCCGCGGCGGCTTCAGCAGCTGTCGCGCTGCTCTGGGCCGATAGATTCTGGCTGCTGCTTCCTGTCGCGTTGGTTCAGGCTGCCGCCCTCGCGCCCACCACCTCCATTGCCGATGCCTTATCGGTCAACGCAGCGAGGCCTCGGTTCATGGGAAGGCCATTCGAGTACGGCTGGATACGAGGGGCTGCCTCCGCGGCTTTCGTCCTGGGAACACTCATCGCCGGTCAGCTCGTAAGCCCAGCCGATCTTACTGCAGTTATTTGGATGAATGCCGCCTTCCTGATCGCCGCGACTGGCGCTACTGCATTGCTACCTGGACAAGTCCAATCGCGGAGATCGTCGTCCTTTGCTGCGTCAGAAATGAAAGTCCTGATGAGCGTGTCGCAGTTTCGAACGATGATTATCGCGTCAGCTTTGATCTATGGCAGTCATGCGGTGCACGATGCATTTGCGGTGATCAGGTGGAGCGATGCGGACATCAGCACTTCCACGATCAGCTTCCTGTGGTCGGAAGCGGTAGTTGCTGAAGTGCTGGTGTTCATGCTCGCCGGTCCGGCACTCCTGGATAGGTTGGGCGTGCGTGGCGCGGCTGTCTTGGCAGCCGCGGCCGGAATCCTCCGCTGGTCCGTAGCGGCAATAACGACCTCCGTATTGCTGCTCTCGCTCATACAGCCGTTACACGGATTAACGTTCGCTCTGCTTCATCTCGCTTGCATGCGGATGATGGCGATGCTGGTCACCGCAAGCGTCGCTGCAACGGCGCAAGCACTTTATGCGTTTGGCTCAGGGGTGCTGACGGCTGTACTGACCTTTTTGTCCGGTGCACTGTATGCTTCCTATGCTGGAGCGGCGTTTCTTCCTATGGCGGTGCTCTGTGTCCTCGCGCTCCCATTCGCCTGGTTTGGCTTCGCCAAAGAGAGGGACTGATCCTTCCCTCGAGCAAACGGGAAACGGGTGCCGTTCTAGCTCCACCGACCAGCGCATTCGGCCTGCGCCTTCTGTCTCGGACGCTCGATAAGGTCGCGACCAATCGCGACAGCGAAATGAGGGAGAGAGTGTCAGTCAATCCCGTTGATGTACAAGCTGTTTTTCCTCTCAGCACGCGGGCACCTACGGGCCTCTCTACTAGATATTGGTCCGGCCGCACCGGCTCCGCGAGCCTCAGTGTAGGATAGTGTAGAAAGAGTAGCGGGGCTCCGCTGCACGCTGATCCACTGTTCCGGATTCGTGTTGTTTTATAGACGGGAGCTTAACTGGATTCAGCCACGGACTTGCGAACGCACCAGATCCCGATACGGCGCTCCTAGCCGGACTTGCCCCAGAGCTTTCAGGATAAAGCGAATCTGGCCGCGCAGGCCTGCTTCGGTATCTTCGCCGTGCTGAACGCAGTGCTCGATCAGAATTGGATGAAGAAATGGCATGAACGCGGATCTGACCGCTCGCGCCGCTTCCGCGGCATCTTCGACGTCGAACTCGCCCCCATCAGCACCCTTGCGTATGATGGCCTCCAAGATCATCAGCATCCGCTCGATGTGCACCTAGATGATCGGCCAGTTCTCCTCTATGGCGGCCACGATCAGATCGTGCATGGGCTTTGCCTTTGACCAGCATCATCTTGCTGTGGTGGTGAAGACTGGTCAGCAGTTGATCGAGCTTCTCGGTCGCCGGTGCGTCCTCGCGTGCAATCGCAGAGGCGGTTGCGGCAACCTCGTCCACAATGCGCTCGCAGATGGACTCGTTGATCGCATTCCTGGAGGGAAAGAAGCGATAGATATTCGCCGGGCTCATGCCGAGTTCGGCGGCGATGTCGGCCACCGACGTCCTGTGGTGACCGACGCGGCGAAAGCGCTCTTCCGCTGCTCCCAGGATCCGGGCGCGGGCCTCGTCGGACTCTTTTCCCGTTCGGACCGGACGATCCATGCAGCAATAGAGCCTTACTCGGCAGCCAATGCTGATCGCAATTCCGGTTTCTCGCGCGAAGCCTCGTCCTTATTGTCTGCGGTCGGCTTGATCCGAAACCACGCGGCATAGAGCGCGGGAAGGAACAGCAGAATCAGGACCGTGCCGACTGCGGTGCCGCCGATCAACGTATAGGCCATCGATCCCCAAAACACGGAATGCGTGAGCGGGATGAAGGCCAGCACGGCGGCCAATGCGGTGAGGATCACGGGCCTCGTGCGTTGCACCGTCGCCTCGATGACGGCGTGATAGTCATCAAGTCCGGCGGCAAGGTTCTCCTTGATTTGTTCGGTCAGGATCAGAGTGTTGCGCATCAGGATGCCCGCCAGTCCGATCAGGCCCAGAATCGCGTTGAATCCGAACGGCTGGTGAAAGATCAGCAACATCGGCACGACGCCGACGAGGCCAAGTGGTCCCGTCAGCACGACCATGGCCATCGTCGAGAAGGATCGCACCTGCAGCATGACGACGATCAGCATGGCGGCAATCATGGCCGGGAAGATCGTCGCCAACGCGTCATTGGCCTTGGTTGCCTCCTCGATCGATCCGCCCAGCTCGATACGATAGCCGGCCGGAAGAGATGCGATCAGGGGCTGCAGGGCCGTCTTGATCTCCTTGGAGACCTCCGGAGGTTGGGTCGCCTCATTGATATCCGAGCGTATCGTGACGACGGGGGTGCGATCGCGGCGCTTCATAATCGGCTCTTCAAGTCGGATTTCCGAATGGCCGACCTGGTCGAGCGGAATCGAACGGCCGTCCCGGCTCATCAACGAGAAATCCGCCAGACGCGCCGGATCGAGCCGCTCGCCACCGGCGCTACGTGCCACGATCGGGACATTGCGGATGTCCTCGCGAACCTGCGTCACGGCGATGCCCGTGAGGAGGAACTGGAGCTGGCGGCCCACCTCGGCCGGCGACAGGCCGATCAGGTTCAGTCGGTCCTGATCCGGGATGAAGCGAAGCACGGGCATGCGATCGCCCCAATCCCGATTTGCCTGCCGCGCGTCATGAACGCCACGCATAACTTCGAGAGCCTTCTGGGAGATCGCGTACAATTGAGTGGGATCTGGTCCCATGACCCTGAACTCCACCGGGAACGGCGTATAGGGTCCGAACACGAGCTGGGTGACGCGCACATTGGCCTCGGGAGCAAGGCCCTGTGACACCGCCTGTCGGAGCCGGTGCTTCAAAGCCTCGCGCGCTTCCGCGTCAGGCGTCAGCACGACGATCTTGGCGAAGGCCGGATCCGGCAGCTCGGGCGCCATCGCGAAGAAGAAGCGCGGCGCACCCTGACCGACATAGCTCGTGATGATCTTGGCCTCGGATTGATCGTGCAGCCAGCCCTCGAGCTTCTCGACGGTGGCCGTCGTCGTCTCGATGCTGGTGCCTTCCGGCAGGCGAACTTCTACCAGCACTTCGGGGCGGTCGGAGGTCGGGAAGAACTGCTGCTTGACGCCCCCCATGCCGACAACGGAAAGCGCGAAGGCGACGGCGACGATGCTGCAGGTCAGGAACTTGTGGCGGACGGCGAAGGTGATGAGTCCTCGCAGGCGCTGATAGTTGGGCGTGCCGTAAATCGCGTGGTGACCGCCTTCGACCGGCTTGATCGCGGGCAGCATCTTGACGCCAAGATAGGGCGTGAAGATCACCGCGACGATCCAGGAGACGATGAGGGCAAAGCCCACGACCCAGAAGATGTTGCCGGCATATTCGCCGGCGGTCGAGCGGGCGAAGCCCACCGGCAGGAAACCGGCGATCGTCACGAGTGTTCCGGACAGCATCGGCGCCGCAGTGTGGCTCCACGCATAGGCTGCCGCCGAGATGCGGTCCATGCCTTCTTCCATCTTCACCACCATCACCTCGATCGCGATGATGGCGTCGTCGACGAGGAGACCGAGCGCCAGGATAAGGGCGCCGAGGGTGATACGGTCGAAGAACCGGCCGGTCTCCAACATGATGAGGAACACGACGGCCAGCGTCAAAGGAACGGCAGCCGCGACAACGATGCCGACGCGCCAGCCGAGGCTGAGCAGGCTCACCAGCAGCACCACGCCGAGCGCCATCGCGAACTTCATCATGAACTCGTCGACCGCCGAGGTGATGTTGACGGCCTGATCGCTGACCTTGGCCAGGGTCATCCCGAGCGGCAGTGTCCCAGCGATGGCTGCGGACCTGTCCTCCAGCGCCTTGCCGAGCGCCAGACCGTTCCAGCCCTCCTGCATCACCGCCGCGAGCATGATGGTGGGCTCACCCTGGTGTCGGATGATATAGGTGGGTGGATCCTCGTAGCCGCGGCGGACCTCGGCAATGTCGGAAAGCTTCAGCGTTCGCCCGGCAGCGACGATGGGCGTGTCGGCAATCGCCTGGACGCTGTCATAAGCGCCATCGACCCGGATGAAGACCTGCGGCCCCTTGGTGTCGATCGAGCCTGCCGGTGTCACCGTGTTCTGCCGCTGCAAGGCGGCAACGATATCCGTTGCCGACACACCGAGGGTTGTCAGCTTGGCATAGGAAAACTCGACGAAGATTTGCTCGGGACGTTCGCCGAGGATGTTGATCTTCTTGACGCCGGGCACGTGCAGGAGGTCCTGACGGATGACCTCGGCTTGCCTGGCGAGCTCGCGCATCGGCATGCCCTTGGCCTTGAGGGCATAAAGGGCGAAGCTCACATCCGAATATTCGTCGTTGACGAAGGGGCCGAGCACGCCAGAGGGCAGCTTGCGCGCTTCATCTCCCAGCTTCTTGCGGGCCTGATAGAATTCCTCCTGCACGCTCGATGGCGGCGTGCTGTCCTTCAGCGTCACCGTCATGTAGGCATAACCGGGCCGCGTTGTCGTCTCCACCCGGTCGTACCAGGTCAGTTCCTGAATCCGCTTCTCCAGGGGTTCGGCGACCTGGTCCTGCATCTCGCGTGCCGTCGCGCCCGGCCACACGGTGGTGACCGTCAGGGTCTTGATGGTGAAGGACGGGTCCTCGGCACGCCCGAGCATGATGAAGGCGTAGGCGCCTGCGGCCGCCAGCAGGAGGATGAAGAACAGGGTGACGGCCCGCTCGCGGACGGCGAGCGCGGAAAGATTGAAGCTCATCAGTTGCTCCTGGTTTCCGACGCAGTCCGGACGCGAGCGCCCTCGTGCAGGAGATGAGCGCCGAGTGAAACAATCTGGTCACCGGAGTTCGATCCGGAGATAACGGCCGTTTCGCTGGTCACACGCAGAAGCGTGACGGGCTGCAGGCGTACGGTCGAGGTGGCGCCGTCGAAGACCCAAACGCCCGTCGTCCTGCCGTCATCGAGCACGGCTCCCAGCGGCACCTGGAGTTCGGGCTGACTATCCTGGTTTGCAAGCCGAACGGTGACCGTCGCGCCTAGTGGTGCCGCCGCGGCCTCACCATCGAGCACGTAGCGGGCCTCATAAGTGCGGGTCTGGGGATCAGCGGAATCCGACAACTGCCGAAGATGTGCGCTATAGCGGCGCCCATCGCCCCCATACAGGCTTGCATCGGCGAGCGAACCAATCGCCGGCCGGGTCGTTTCGGGCAGCGCCACCACAGCTTCGCGAGGACCGGACTGTGCCAGCCGAACGACCGTTTGGCCGGCGGAGACCACTTGTCCCGGCTCGCCAAGTGTTTGGGTGACCGTTCCGTCCGCATCAGCCACCAGGACGGAATAGGTTGCCTGGTTCTCGGCGACCCCTGCTTCGGCTTCCGCCGCGGCAAGCTGCGCTTTGGCGGTGTCCGATGCGGCCTTCGCCTGCTCGTAGCGCTGTTTGGACGTCCATCCGTCGTTCACGAGATTGGCGTAGCGCCGCTCGTCGGCGTCGGTCTGAACGACAACTGCACGCGCAGCGGCGACGGCGTTGCGCTTCGCTGCCACCGCCAGACGGAGGTCGGTTTCGTCGATCCGCATCAGCGGCTGGCCGGATTTGACCTGCTCACCGACATTCACGAGTCGTTCGACGATCTTCCCGGCAACGCGAAAACCGAGATTGCTTTCCACCCTGGCGCCGATGGTCCCGGTGAAACGGCGCTCGGATCCGCTGACGCGCGCGGCCGTCGCCAGACGGACCATCGGGGGATCCTGCCTCGGGTCGCTGACCGCAGAGGCTTGATGGGCGGGAATCGCAAGGGCAACGAAGGTTGCCACCCCCGCCGGGATCAAAATACCGGCCAGCACCGCAACACCCCTCAACATGACCGTCTCCTTTGAATTTTAGATTTCGTTCGACTTCTATATTTCTATTAGAAGTCGATCGCAATCTATTCTTCAGTTCTGACGGAAAGCGGAAATCGACCCTTTCCCCCCGTGCAGCGGCGAAATCCAGCGACACACCTTGATAGATTGCGCCTGAACTCTAACCTAGATATAGAGGTCGAACGAAATCCAAATGGAGGTCCACAATGCGAGTCAGTCGCACCCAGGCGGCGGAGAACCGCCAAACCGTGATCAATGTGGCAAGTCGCCTCTTCAGGGAGCGCGGCTTTGATGGCATCGGGCTCAAGGATCTGATGAAAGGTGCCGGGCTGACCCAAGGCGCCTTTTACAAGCAGTTCGGCTCAAAAGAGGATCTGGCGGTCGAGGCGTCCAAGCGCGCGTTGGAGAGTGCTTCCGGCCGATGGTCGGACGCTGCCGCGGCACATCCTGACGATCCACTCGGCGCGGTGATCGCGTTTTACCTCAGTGGCGACCATCGCGGAGAAAAGATGGACGGCTGCCCGATCGTGGCACTCGGCTCGGATGCCGCCCGACAGGGCCCCGACGTGAAGGCGGAATTCGAAGCGGGAATCAAAGCGCATCTCGATGTGCTCGACCGCTTCATCGCCGGGACCGGCGACGAGGCCTCCCGCGGCAAGGCCATGGCCATTCTCGCGACGATGGTCGGCGCGGTGACGCTATCGCGCGTCGTCAACGACCCCGATCTGGCTCAGGCGCTTTTGGATGCCGCGGCCGAACAGGTTCGCGACGCAGCTGCCGCTTGAAGGCGCCCCCCCTCAAAGCACGGAGAGATCGAATGCTCAGCGTGATCGAAGCCAAACCAAGTTTGCTGAAGATATCGGATAAGCTAAGCGTACGTTTTCAGAAGACCGGCAGCGGGCCTCCGCTGCTCCTCATCCATACGATCCGGACGCAGCTCGAGTATTTCCGCGCGCTTGCGCCCCTCCTCGCCAGATCGCACACGGTGTACGCTATCGACCTCCCGGGGCACGGCCACTCACCGATCGATCCAGGCGCGAGCTTCGACGAGCCCTACTTCAGGCGGGCCGTCATAAGCTTCATCGAGGAGCTGGACCTCTCCAACCTGACACTCGTTGGTGAATCGATCGGCGGGGCGTTGGCTCTCACCGTGGCGGCATCGCTTCCGCAGCGGGTGAAGCGGGTCTTTGCGATCAACTCCTACGACTATGAGACCCGCTACGGCGACGGCCTTCGACGCGGCAACTGGCTCGCGAACTTCATCATCGGAAGTTTGCAGATCCCGGTGCTCGGCGCGATCAATGCTTCGCTCGAAAACAAGATCGTGCTCGGCAAGATCATGGGCGGCGGATATCACGACCCGCGCAAACTACCAGCCGACCTGCTTGCTGAGTTCGGTGAAGTAGCCCGTCGCCCCGGATACAAGCGGGCTGCACGCAAGGTGCTGGCAGGCTGGCGATCCTGGAGCAAGGCACGCGATTACTATTATCAGATCTCGGCGCCCGTGACGCTCGTCTACGGCGATAGCGATTGGTCACGGCCAGATGAACGCGAACGCACACATTCGCTGATTCCTGCTTCGCAGATGGTGACTCTCAAGAATACCGGCCACTTCTCGACTGTCGAAAATCCGTCGGAGCTGGCTCGCGTGATACTGGAGACAGAACGACCGCAATGATCGACATAAGGGTATTCGATCACGTTCACAGTTTTGCTCGCCCTGGTATCCCGCTACGACGGGGGACATAATCGACCTGTACCATCGCATCTGCGCGCTCTATCGAATGGGGTGAAGATGCAGAAGCAAAGAAAAAGGTCGCACAACAATCCGACCGTGCGACGTCCGATCACGTAAAGCGTTGCACGAAACGCGCTTTGGTTTTCTGCCCGGAATTGAGAAAACCCTACATCAACAGGGCTTTGAGATGGTGGGCGCACCAGGGCTCGAACCTGGGACCCGATGATTAAGAGACAGCCACCGGTCGAACATAATCAATGACTTACTGGTCGCACCACTGGGCATGTCCGACCGAAAGTGGGCATTCGTCGCACGATCGTAGTGATTGCATTTTGTAGCCTCCTCAGCTTCCGCCATTGAGTTGTGTCGCTCATACACCACGTGGATGTTACGCGAACGACGCCCTGCTTACCGCACGGTTGAAGGTTGGCCGCGGTCGGGTACTGTTGGAAGCTGGGGCTATCCGCGAATGCTAAGAACACGGGTGGATGCGAGATCATGTCGATCCTCACGCTCGCGAACGTGCTTTCGAAATTGCTCCGCAACACCCTCCATCTGGGGTGTCACCAGAGTCGGCTGCCGTGGCGCTAGCCGAGGTTTTTGACGGGATTGGCGACACCTGCCCGAGTGTCTACCCTGAGAGGATTACTGGTGACGCGGTGCTGGTTCTCCATCTGAAAGCTCTGTGCGCTTAACTCGGATGCCTCTCCAAGCAACAAACCGGCGGTCCCTTGTCTTAGGCACGCGGCTTTTTCTTACTCCCTCCACCCGTGTCGTCACGCTTCTTCTTGACAACGCTGATCTCTCCATTGCCCTCGACACGTGCGCTTTCTACCTCAGAAAAATCGTCAAGCCCCTCCTGCCTGAGATGGCTCCTTAGCTCCTCTTCAGTAATAAGCTCGCGCCGCATATTGCGCCGGTCCATGCGGCCGCCGGTAATCAGTGGCACCGGCGACGGTGCGAGCAGCCGCTCGAAAAGCCTGACATGGAAACCAAGCCAGTTGAGCCCGAAATCCCAGAAAACGATGGTGAGTACGAGCACGATGCTCTCGGTGACCGATTTGTACTCCTTTGAGAAACCATTTTGCGCGGCATCGGCAATCACGACGATTACGAGAATGTCGGCAATACCGATTGTGGAGGATTGACGCTTCATGAGAAACCGCAGGATAACGAAAAGGGCGACATAGCTGAGGCTACCACGCACGACCATTTCGAGAATGGAGTGGGTCGGAATAACTATGTCAGCCCAGTCGACGCTATAAATTTTTGACATCGCAGATACCTTCTTCACTGGTGGTCATTGCCCCAAATGATCCAGTTTTCGCAGCGGAGCCATTGATGGTGACGCACCCGTCGGCATTGCCTCGCGGCTCGGCAGGCTGCTAATAGCCTACATGGCGAAGGCTCAGCGTTGTTCAGCCATGCTACCAGCGGAAATGCCGAATGAGCAGCCGCTCTCCTCAGCGCAAGCGCACTCAGTGAAGTACTATCAAAACGCAGGGATAGCAGGCCTTCACTGGAAAGGCATGGACAAGGCTACTTCTGATCGACGTTGCTCGTCCCGGAGCCCGGAGTGCCGATTGGCAAGCCGTTCGCGGCGTGACCGACGCCAACGCCTGGAGCACTGACCGCGCCGGGAGCTTGGTCTTGAGGAAGCGTCTTGATGCCCGTTCTTGCTTGTTCGGCGGGGGTCATCTGCCGGCCGTTGTTGTTGCCGCCGTTCGTTGCCGTGATGCCAGACTTGTCGTTCCCGTTTTGCGTACCCGTCAAACCAGTCGCGGTGTTGCCCGTGCCCGAGCTGGTTGGGGCCGCAGGTGTGCTTGCTGTATTCCCGTTCGGCGTCGGCGGCTGAACGTTCGGACTAATTGGCGAGTTGTTTGTGTGGACTCCCGTTGTGCTGTTGTTGGTCCCCATGCCGGATGGTGCCGAGGGGCCGCCACTCGCGCCATTGGACATCCCGACGCCTGCGCCTGAACTCGCGGATGACCCGGACGCCCCACCGCTGGAGGCCGCCCCACCCGCGCCTCCACCAGCACCACCACCGCCTCCGCCACCTTGGGCGAGGACAGGAGTAACAGCCAGGGACAACGCAGCTGTAAGAAGAAGAGATTTTCGGTTCATGACCTTCTCCCGATGGAAAGAAGATCAATGGTGTGAAAGAGGCGATAGTTCCTGAGTGGCCCATTCCCTTTTGGGGGCCGTCCCTCTCCCGCCCTTCCCCTTCTTCCTTCGATTGTGACTTCTATCGTCCTCGCGGGACGCAACACTCGCGGTTGTCTTCAAGCCGACCAACGATCCTGTTCTTCTTGATGAGCATGCTCATTGAGCCGTT